>JBHIEC010000009.1:0-26049 GCA_046760425.1 Anaerolineae bacterium | reverse complement strand
CTTCGGCCTTGAGGGCCTCAGCCCGAAGGCTCGCCGAAGTCTCGGTCGAACGCTCAGCCGAACGGACGCCCCTCCGTAGCAAGGGAAAAAGTCAAAAGAATGGCCAACCTGCTTACGCGGGTGTGCCAGCTCGCTCCCCATTCGAGTAGGGCCTCCCCGTCGCAACCCCTGTACAATCAGAGCCCGATGAGCTGCTCCAGGACGGCCCGCGATCTGGCTTCTATCTCGGCATGGAGGCTGTTGCCGTGGCTGTCCATGGTGACCACGGCGGGGAAATCCTCGACGCGGATCTTCCAGAAGGCCTCGGGCACGCCGAACTCCATCTTGTAGACGTCCAGGACCTCTTTGACGGACTGAGCGATGAGGGAGGCGGCCCCGCCGATAGCGTGCAGGTAGACGGCCTTGAAGTCCTGGCAGGCCTTGAGGGTTCCGGGGCCCATCCCCCCCTTGCCGATGACGGCTTTGACGTTGAAGTGCTCGATGACCTGGGGCTCATAGACCTCCTCGCGGATGCTGGTGGTCGGGCCTGCGGCCACGAACTCCCAGCGGCCATCCACCCGGCGCACGACGGGCCCGCAGTGGTAGATGACGCCCCCGTCGAGGATGGCCTTCAGCTCCCCATAGAGGTCGAGCTCCTCGGGAGGGGGCTTAGCGCGAATGAACTTCTCCACCATGAACTTGTGGGCCGTGTCGCGGGCCGTGACCATCACGCCCGACAGGCTCACCGAGTCGCCCACCTTCAGGGCGCTGATCTCCTCATCGGAGATAGGAATGGTCAGTTTGATCATGGTATCTCCCGTTGCTATCGCTGATAACCCTCTCCGGAACCAATTCGGGCGCATAAGTGACCAGCGCTTCACGGGCCAGGCGAATGGCCTCAGCAATCGCTTGTTTGGTCAGTGCTCCCCGCCATTCTTCGATAATCGCCTCCCAAGCCATACCGTTGGCTACCTGTTCAAGCACATCCGCAACCAGGATGCGTGTGCCACGAAAAGTTGGCTCACCATGACAGATGGCAGGATCGGCCACAATGTATCGTCCTAACGTTTTGGTTCCCATAAATTCACCTCCTAACCAGCCCCAAATTGCGCCTAACAGTGTATAAGCGAACACGACTTCGCTCATTTCTATTATAGCCCAGCTTGATAAAAAGGGCAACTTCAATCTGACGCGCATCCAAGCGAGGGGCACAAGCTACGCGGCCGGCATGGACGTCCGTGCCGTGTGTAGTCAGGCAGGAGGATGGGCGAGATGATCCTGGGCTTCAGACCCGCCTCCTTCAACTGGCGGTTCCACTCCCGCACGTGATCCAGCGTCAACTTGCCCAGCTTGACCTCCCTGGCCCGCAGGGCAGCAGCCCTCCCCGCCCGCCGCCCGTAGACGGTGATCTCCAGAAGGGAGTTGCCCATCAGGCGGTTGCGCCCATGGACGCCCCCCGTCACCTCCCCGGCGGCGTAGAGGTTGGGGACGGCGGTCGAGCCATCCACGTTGAAGGCCAGACCGCCGTTCTGGTAGTGCAGGGTGGGGTAAACCAGGATGGGCTCCCGGGTGATGTCAATGCCGAAACGCTTAAACTGCCGTACCATGGCCGGCAGCTCCCGCTGGATGGTGCCAGGGCCGTGGAGGATGTCAATCATGGGCGAATCCAGCCATACCCCATACGCCCCCGAAGGTGTCCGCACCCCCTTGCCCCGCTCTTTGCACTCGCGGATGATGGCCGCAGACTCCACGTCACGGGTCTCGCGGGGGTAGACGAACTGTTCGCCGTCCACGTTGCAAACCTGAGCCCCCAGGCCCCGCACCTTCTCCGTCACCAGAAGACCCACGATCTGCTCCGGATAGGCCGCGCCAGTGGGATGATACTGCATGGTGTCCAGGAAGAGCAGGGGCACACCCACCCGATAGCCCAACACCACTCCGTCGGCGGTAGCACCGTAATGGTTAGTGGTGGGGAAACCCTGGTAGTGGAGGCGGCCGCAACCACCCGTGGCCAGGATCGTCGTCCTAGCCTTGACCAGGAGATGATCGCCCGTCTCCAGGTTTAGCAAGATCGCCCCCGCCACCTGCCCTTTGTCGTCCATCACCAGCTCGATGGCCGGCGCGAACTCCAGCACCGTGATGTCCTCGGCGCGGTTGCGCACCTCGTCGCGCAGGGTACGCATGATCTCCGCTCCGGAGTAGTCCCGGGCTGAGTGCATCCGCTTGCGGGAAGTCCCACCGCCATGGCGAGTGCGCATGGTGCCATCTGGCTCCTTGTCGAACATGACGCCCAGGTCCTCCAGCCACTGGATGACGAGGGGGGCATCCATGACCAGCCCCTCCACCAGTTCGGGGACGTTGGCGAAGTGGCCGCCGCCCATGACGTCCAGGTAGTGGATGGCTGGCGAGTCGTTGGGCTTGTCGGCGGCCTGGATGCCGCCCTGGGCCATCATGGTGTTGGCATCGCCGAAGCGCAGCTTGGTCGCCAAGACGACCTTGGCCCCCTGCTCCTGGGCCAGTAGGGCCGCCGAGGCCCCTGTCCCGCCACCGCCGATGATCAGGACATCGGTCTCGTAACCAACCTGGCTGAGGTCGAAGGTATCAGGGTCGATGTGGGGGCGCCCCTCCATGATGTCAGCCAGCTCCAGGGGCATGCGCTGTCCCTTGCTTACTCCCACGCGGATCTCCCGCATCTGCTCCTCGATGTAGTCGGGATGGAAGCGACGGAGGATGTCCTCTTTCTCCTGGGGGCTCATGAAGGGGTAGGTCTCGGTCAGCCGCCGTGGCCGTGTGGCCTCCACTTTCTTGATAGATTCACGCATCTCAGGCGTATAAGACATGACAACCTCTCCTTATTGCTTACGGCTCGATCTCCCGCTCGTTGTATCTGGCTCGCAGCTCCTCCTGGCTCATGCCTTTCAGTTCAGCCAGGGGCGCGTGGAATTTGCCAGCCAGGATTTCCTTCACCCGCTCCTCCAGGTGCTGCGACCTGGGGGCCAGGTACCTGCCGTACAGCCGCCGGCAGAGGAGGGCCACGTTGTACTGAGCCTCGCCCACCGGGCAGCGGGCGGCGCACAGGCCACACATGATGCAGTCGAAGGAGTCGTTGGCCACGCCGGCGATGTCCCCCCGCATGGCCTTGGCCATGTAGCTCATGACGTCCAGTTCCTGAGGGCAGGCTTTGGTGCAGGTGCCGCAGCTCAGGCAGCGCAGCACCTCGGGGTAGACCTGGAAGAGCTGCTCAGGGGTGGGTTTCAGCCTCTCGATGTCATAGGTGGCCTTCTGGGTCGGGAAGAAGGGGATCTGGGCCAGGTACATCTCTGGCTGAACCACCGTCTGGCAGGCCAGGGCGAAATAGAGGCGATCATCCCCCTTGAGGCGATAGACGGTGGCGCAGGCGCCGCAGAAGCCGCCCCGGCAGCCCACCCCCCGCACCAGCCTGTAGCCTGCCCACTCCATGGCCTTCATGATGGTCAGGCTGGGGGGAACGTCATATCGCTTGCCCATGATGTAGACGGGCACCAACTCCTCCGCCATCTTCCCACCCCCCTACACTACACTTTATCTCGACAGCCTCTGGTAAAGGTTCTTATCACAATCATATATATTGATCTCCAAGGGCATCTGTCCTGGTAGAGTATGCGTGGCACAGGCGTAACAGGGATCATAAGCGCGAAAGGCCATCTCCACCTTGTTAAGCAACCCCTCCCGTACGACTCCATTCCTGATCATGCACTGGGCTGCTTTCTTGATGGACATGTTGATGGCTGCGGCATTGTTGGTCGTAGCCACAATCAGGTTTATGTCCCTGACCAGGCCATCCCCATCCAGGCGGTAGTGGTGGATCAACGTGCCCCTGGCGGCTTCTACCACGCCGACCCCCTCTCCGGGTTCGCCAGGCTGGGCCCTTATCTCCTTGCTGGTGATCTCCGGATCCTGCGCCAATTCCAGCAAGCGCTCCGTGGCCTGCATCAACTCGATCAGCCTGGCCCAGTGGAAGGCAAGGGTGGCATGTACGGGCCTTCCCCCCAGGGTCTCATACATCTTCTCATAGGCCTCCTGAGCCAGAGGGGTGGCCATACCGTCAGCCACGTTGAGTCTCGATAGCGTGTTCACGCGGTAGATGCCCGAATCCAGTCCGTCTGTAAAGCCCTTCCAGCCGATTCCCTTGAGATAAGTCATCTTCACATAGGTCCACGGCTCAACGTGCTCTTCAATATACTCCAGGTAATCCTGCGCATCGAACCTGGCGTATTCCTTGCCATTGGGATCCACAACCCTTATTTTACCGTCATAGAAGTTCGGACGATTGTTTTCATCCACCAGGCCCATGTAATAGGTATGGAGAGCATAGGCATCGCTTTTTATGAGCTCAACGTACTCCTGATTCTTCAGCACCAGGTCTTCAAAGAGCCCCAGAGTGAACCTGGCGAACTCCACAGATGATCGGGCCATCTCCTCTATCTCTTGTCTCTCCTCTCCGCTCAGAGGCTTGGAAAGCCCCCCGGGCAATCCGCAGACCGGATGCGTGGCTTTGCCACCTATCATGGCGATGATTTTTTGCCCGTACGAACGATGTTTGATCACCTCCCTCCCCACCTCCAGTCCCACTTTATGGATGACCCCCAGGACATTCCTTGCCGCTTTAGGGGCTTCCGGACCCACCACGAAGTCCGGTCCACCCAAGTAATAGAAGTGCAGGATGTGATCATATAAGTAATAGGCGCAATACATGAGCTCTCTGAGCTTTCTGGCTGGCTCCGGCGGCTCCACGTTGAAGGCGGCATCCAAGGCCTTTGTGGAGGCCATATGGTGAGCCACGGGGCAGACGCCGCAGATGCGGGCGGTGATCCTCGGCAATTCCTCGGCGGGCCTTCCGACACAGAAGCGTTCAAAACCGCGCAACTCCGGCACCTGGAGAAAGGCATCGGCCACATTCCCTTCCTCATCGAGGAATATCTCTATTTTCCCATGTCCCTCTAATCGGGTTATGGGGTCTATGGTTATCTGCCTGACTTTCCCTCTCTCTTCAAGGGGCATCTTTTCCCTCCCTTATGGCGGTTCTATTGATCAACGCGGAGGCGAGAGTGAACCTGTAAAAGGTGCCCAGCGGATCCTTGATTTGATCCATCAGTTTCTCCACGTCCTCGTCTGACATTTCTGCTTCCTCGTCTATGCCCAAGATAGAGGCCAGGGCACTTAAAGCTGCTGCGCCCTGATCAACGACCTCAGCCGTGGGACCCAAACATCCCCTGCAGGGCATATTGGCATTAATACATCTCGATCCGCATCCCCCCCGGGTCACCATACCCATACACAGGAGCCCCTGCTCCAAGAAGCACTTCTCAGGATCGGCCTGTATTTCATGGGGCCTGTATATCCTGGTGATTTTCTTCTCGTATTTCTCCCGGGGGCATTCCTCACACAAACTTTTCTCCGCCGCGATAACCGTGCCTTTAGGGGGCAGCTCCCGCTTTTCGGCAAGGGGTACGATGAGCTTCTTAATGGCTGTTTCGATGCGGTCGGGATCGGGAGGGCACCCCGGCACATAATAATCCACATCCACAACCTGAGGAAGGGATTTCACCGTGTCGTAAAAATCGGGTAGCTCCAGTCTCCCCTCCTTTATCTTGACCTCCGTCTGGGGAGTGACGAACTCGGGATTCACCGTAGAGGGGGTGGTTTTGTATACTACTTCGAAAACACCTCTTTTGTTAGAAACATTCGCCAACCCGGGGATACCGCCAAAACAGGCGCAAGTACCGTACGCGATCATGATCTTCGACTTCTCCCTGAGCAGATGGGCTATGTGCTCATTTTCGGTGCTTCTCACAGCGCCATTGTAGAAAGTCACATCAATGCTTCCATCCCCCATGGCCTCGACGTCCTCGTACTTGAAGTCCATAGCCACGGGCCAAAATACGATATCGGCGACATCTACCACTTCCAGGATTCTCTCATCAATGTCCAGGAAGGCGATATCGCAGCCACCACACGCCGCACCCCAGTAGATGGCCAGTTTTAGTTTATCCATGGCTGCCTCTCCTTAAAGGGCTTGGCCCCAGTTCTTTGAGTCTTGCGGTGAAATCTCTCACGCTTTGGGCAAACTTCACCCCCTCGGAGGCAGAGATCCATTCCAGTCGCAACCTCTCGGGTTCAATGCCCAGCTCGGCTAGCAACCGCTTTGTCAGCGCAATTCGTCTTCTTGCTTTGAGATTTCCGGACCTGTAGTGACAATCCCCCCCATGGCATCCTGCTACGAATACCCCATCGGCCCCCCTTGAAAAGGCCGCTAAGATGAAAAGGGGAGCCACCCTACCCGTGCACATCACCCTCAGTATCCTTATATGGGGTGGATACTTGATCCTGGAGGTGCCAGCAAGGTCCGCCCCCGCATAGGCGCACCAGTGGCACGCAAAACCAACGATTCTGGGCTCGAATTCCTTCATCATCGTGCTCCTTATAAAACGGCCTCTACTTGCGCCAAAATCTGTTCATCGGTGAAATGATTCATGGATATGGCGCCCGAGGGACAGGCGGGACTACAGGCTCCACATCCTTTGCACAAAACGTCATTTACGGTCATGACCCCCTTCTCCTCCTCGAAGGAGAGGGCATCGTATACACATGTGGCTTCGCAGATTCTGCACCCCGAACAGACCTCCTCGTTAATAACGGCGATGATGGGTTCTACTTTCACCTTGCCTTGGGATAGGGGGATGAGGGCCGAAGACGCAGCCCCTTTGGCTTGGGCCACCGCATCAGGGATATCCTTTGGCCCTTGGCAACATCCCGCCAGGTAGATCCCCTCGGTGGCCGTATCAATGGGTCGCAGCTTGGGATGGGCCTCCAAAAAGAACCCATCGGGGGATCGGGAGAGCTTCAAGAGACTGGTTAGATCCTGGGTGTCCTCCCTGGGCACCAGGCCCGTGGCCAGAACCACCAGGTCTGCTTCCACCTCGATGGTCTCGCCAAGCAGCGTATCCTCCGCTCTAACAACGAGCCTATCCCCTTTTTTGTAAACTTCAGAAGCGTTTCCCCGACGATAGAGAACCCCCTCCTCTCTCACCCGATCATAGAACTCCTCGAAGCCTTTGCCAAAGGCTCTCACATCCATGTAGAAGACGGTGATCCGAGCATCGGGTATCTTTTCCCTGACCAAGTGGGCCTGCTTGGCAGTGTACATACAGCAGACGCGAGAGCAGTACTCGTTGCCCACGCTCTTGTCCCGCGAACCCACACACTGGATGAAGACCACGTCCTTCGGTTCTTTGCCGTTTATGGAGATCCTCCCCCCTGTGGGGCCTGAGGCCGAGGAGAGCCGTTCGAACTCCAGGCCGGTGATAACCTCGTCGTAGACCTCGTACCCGAACTCCGGTTTCAGCCTGGCATCGAAAGGGTCAAACCCCGTGGCCACGATGATCGTCCCCACCTCCAGTTCGACCACCTCTTCCTCCTGCTCGAAATCAATGGCCCCCGCAGGGCAGGCCTCTTTGCACAACAGAACCTTTCCACACACGCCGTGTCGGACGAACACACAGTGCTCTGGATCGACGACGTACTTAAGTGGGACCGCCTGGGGGAAGGGGACATAGATGGCTGCTCTCTTCCCCATGCCCACGTCAAAAGCGCTCTCAATCCTCCCCTTGAGCCGACACGCCTCCGCGCAAAGGCCGCAAGCGGTGCATTTGTTTATGTCCACGTACCTGGGCTTCACCTTCACCCTCACCTTGAAATGGCCCACGTACCCCTCCACCTCCATCACTTCCGAGTAAGTCATTAGCTCGATGTTGGGATGTCTACCCACGTCCACCATCTTGGGGGTGAGGATACAGGCGGAACAATCCAGGGTGGGGAAGGTCTTATCCAGTTGAGCCATGCGGCCGCCGATGCTGGGCTCCTTCTCCACGAGATAAACTTTGAAGCCAGCATCTGCGATGTCCAGGGCGGCCTGGATGCCGGCGATGCCCCCGCCGATGACTAACGCCGCAGGCGTCACATCGACTTCCTTCTCCTCCAATGGCTCCAACAGAGAGGCCCTGGCCACAGAGGCAGCTACCAGCTTCGCGGCTTTTTCGGTGGCTCGATCCCTTTCTTCATGCACCCAGGAGCACAGCTCCCTTATATTGGCCATCTCCAAGCAATATGGATTTAACCCTGCCTCCCGAACCGTATCTCTAAACGTGGGCTCATGCATCCTGGGCGAGCAAGCAGCCACGACGACCTTATCCAGTCCTAATTCCTCTATGTCCTTCTTGATGAGGGCCTGTCCGGGATCAGAGCACATGTAGGTGTAATCTCTGGCAACAGTGACGTTGGGCAGCGTCCTGGCAAATTCGGCCACCGCTTCCACGTCCACGGTGGCGGCGATATTGATGCCACAGTGGCAGATATACACGCCCACCCTTGCTTGTGAGCTCATGTTTTCTCCCCCTTGTTATCAAATCGCTTCTATAACCAGCTCCATGATGTCCAGGACTTGAATGACATCCTCATAATCGGTCACCTTGGCCGCATCTTCAAGGGTCAAATGGCAGAAAGGACAGGCGGTGGCCAAAACCTGGGCCCCCAGATCCACCGCCTCCTTGATACGCATGTGGGCCAGCCGCTCCCCCGGGTTCGTCCCTTCGATCCACATCCTTCCCCCTCCGCTCTCACAACACAGACTCCGTTCCCGGGAGCGATCCATCTCCACCAGTTGGAGGCCGGGGATGCTCCTCAGGATCTTGCGGGGCTCCTCGAACACGCCGTTCCGCTTGCCCAGGAAGCAGGGGTCTTGATAAGTAACGACCTTCCTCACCTCTTTTGAAAAACTCAGTTTTCCTTGCTCGATCAACTGGGCAACAAACTGGGTATAATGCTGAACTTCAAGACCTGCTATCTGATATTCGTTCTTGAAGGTGTTATAGCAGTGTGGAGAGGTGGTCACTATACATTCGACGGGGTACTCTTTGAACAGGGCCACGTTCTCCTCCACCAGGTACTCGAACAGTCCAGACTCCCCTATGCGCCGCACCTCGCTTCCGCAGCAGATCTCTTCGTTCCCCAGGGTCCCGAAGTTGACCCCTGCCTTTTCGAACCCCTGGACCAAAGCTCTGGCCACCTTTTGAATCCTTGGCTCGTAAGCGGCTGCACATCCCACGAAATAGAGCACCTCCGCCCCCTCTGAGACGCTCTTGACGTTCAGGCCATTCGTCCACTCCGAACGCTGCTCACGGGCCATAATAAAGGGGTTGCCCTGCATGAACACGCTCTTCAGGGGGTCTCTGACCGTGGGTGGAATACGACCATCCTCCACCAGGAGGCCTCGCATACCAATGATGACCTCTACGGGGTTCAGCCCCTTGGGGCAGCGGACGGCGCAGGTGGAGCACGTGGTGCAGTCCCAGAGCTCCTCCCGCCCATAGAGGTCCGGCCCGTTGCCGATGATGGCCTCATACAGGAGCCGCCGGATGTTGAAATGCGTCTTGAGGGACATGGGACAGCCGCCGGTGCACTTGCCGCACTGGGTGCAGGCCAGCAGCCCGTATTTGTGGACGAAACTCTGGGCTTCTATCATAACTCTGTCAATTCCTCCTCTTTGAAGGTTACCAATGGCAGCTCCTCCTCCAGGCTTCGCCCTGGCAGGTAGTCAAACAGGGCCTGTACCTGGCTGCCCACGGTGCGGAATATGGCTGTCAGGGGCAGGTCGCTGGGGCAGGCGCTCTCGCACAGGCCACAGCCCACGCAGGCCACGGCCATGTGGTTCATGCGGGTCAACTGGAAGAGAAGCGTGTCGGTAGGCATACGGATAGCCCCCTTGCGCTGCGCCCAACGCAGGTATTGATCTGATTCGTGGTCGAAGGTGGGCGTGCGGAAGAGGCACTCCTTGCAGTAGCACAGGGGGCAGGCCACGGTGCAGTTGTGGCAACGGATGCAGGTAGCGAACTGGGCCAGCAGGCTGGGCAGATCCGGGATCCTCTCCCGCACCTGAGCGAAGACCTCATCCCGCTTCTTTATTCGTGCCGCCACCAGTTCGTCCACGGCCTCCTGTCGCCGCTCCGCCTCCCTTGCAGCCAGCCCCAGGCTTTCGGCCACATCCTCAGACAGCTCCACCAGGACCCCCTGCCCCACCTCCACGCCCAGCAGCCCCAGGGCGATGTCGGCGTGCAGGGGCAACGGATACTCGCACATCTGGCAGGCGGCCCGGAAGCTGGCCCCATCGAGAGGGGCAGGGGCGGCTTCCGGGGCCTGGGTCAGCAGTTCCGCCGTGGGATGGACTCCCGTCTGAATCAGGCGCATATAGTCGGTCACCTCGTAGGTCCCCAGGCAATCCACGCCGATGATAGTCAGGGGCTCCAGCCGGGCCTGCTTGAGCTTGACCAGCTCGATCAGGGCTCGGATCTCGCAGGACCGCAGGACAGCCCCGACCCGTGCCCGGAGCTCCCCCTTGGTGAGGGCCGAGACCAGCCGCGCGGCGTTGACCGGCATCACCGGCGCGATGGGGTTGGCCCGCTCCAGCCAGGCGGGGTCCCTCACCAGGGCCGGCGCGATGCCCTCGCCCCACGGCTCCTCCAGGGGCACCAGGAGGGCATTAACGACCCCCTGCACCAGCAGGTCAGCCAGGAAACGGCGTAGGGTACCCAGGGTGTCGCCGTCCTCAACGTCCAAAATCCCTTTCACATTCCTTCCACCACCTGATCGCTTAGGCCGCCATCTTCTCCCTGCGCCGTTGCCGCAGGCGCTGCACCCGGGCGATGACGGCCTGGCGATGGGGTGCCTCACCGGGGACGAGGCCCAGCCGCCCGATCACCTCAGCCGGAGCCGTCACTAGCAGTTCCCGCCGCGCGTCCAGCCCGATGGCCCCGATGGCGATGTCAGCCTCTTGTGGCACGAAGTCCTGGCACACCTGGCATGCCTCACGGAAGCGATAGGGGGAGATCTGACCCTGGCGCGTCCAGCGCAGCAGTTCCTGGGTCACGGCGGCCGGGCTTTTGCCGGAGGTGCGCAGCAACTGGGCGTAGTCTTGCGGCGCATAGGTGCCCATGCAGTCCACGCCGATGATCGTCACATGGTCCAGGTTCACCTTCTCCCGCTCGGCCAGGGCCCGCAGGTCGCGCATTTGGCAGCAGCGGAGCACGGCCCCTACGCGCCGCCGTCCACCCTCGGCCGTCAAAGCGGCCAGCAACTCCGCTCCGTTGGCCGGCAGGACCGGCGCGAAGGGGTTGACCCCCTCCAGTTGAGCGGGGTCGTCCACCAGGCCCGACCTCAGCCCCTCGCCGGCCGGCGTCTCCAGGGGCACCACCAGAGCCTCCACGACCCCCGTCTCCAGGAGGTGGCCCAGGAAGCCCCGCACCGTCCCCAGGGTATCGCCCCCTTTGACCTCTAAATTCGCTCTCACCCTCATTTCCTGGCCCCCTTTCCAGCACCGGGCAACTCAACGTATCCAGCTACCCACGCTACAATCCGCTGCTCACCAACTCAGCGATGCCCATGACTTACACGCCCCACAGTTCCTTGAGGGGGTTGGGCCCTTTCTCCTTCAGAGCCTGCACCATCTGGGTCACGATGTCGGCGAAGACCTGGCCCTCACTGGCGCTGATCCAGCGCAGCCACACCCGCTCCGGGTCGAAGCCCATCTGCGCCAGGATGTTCTTGAGGATGGCCACCCGGCGGCGGGCCTTGTAGTTGCCCTCCTGATAGTGGCAGTCGCCGGGGTGGCAGCCGCCGATGAGGACGCCGTCGGCCCCGTCCAGGAGGGGTTTAATGACGTACACGGGGTCCACGGCCCCACTGCACATCAGGCGGATGATGCGCACGTTAGGCGGGTACTGGATCCGTGACGTGCCGGCCAGGTCCGCCCCGGTGTAAGCGCACCAGTTGCACAGGAAGGCCACGATCTTCGGTTCAAAGTCGTTGTCAGACATCTCGCACCTGTAATGGAGTGCAGGCTTCGTCCTGAGGGCTTCCGCTGAGCGTCAGCCGAAGCGCTCAGCCCGAAGGGCGCAAGCCTGCGGACTTGTCCGCACTCCCCCATACTGCACACTCCTCACTAAATCGCCGCGTCCAGCATGGCCATCACCTGCCGCATCTCGAAGGTGTTCTGCTGACTGGCGCCGTTGGGGCAGACCGTGGCGCACACCCCGCAGCCCTGGCAGAGGATGGGGTCCACCACCACAGCCCCCAGCTCCGGATCAATGGCCCGGGCGCCGTAGGGGCAGGCCGTGACGCACAGCTCGCAGGCACTGCACAGCCGCTGGTTCACTGCGGCCACCACAGCTCTGGACTCCAGGCGTCCTTTGCTCAGCAGGATGGCGGCTCTGATGGCCGCCCCATTGGCCTGGGCGATGGTCTCGTCTATGAAGCGCGGCGCCTGGGCCAGACCGCACAGAAAGACGCCTGCCCGCTCGAAGTCCATGGAGCGCACCTTGGCGTTGGCCTCTTGGAAGAAGCCATCGGCGTCCAGGGGCACCTCCAGGACCTCGGCCAGGGCCCTGTTGTCGTTAGGCACGATACCCGTGCTCAGCACCACCAGGTCGGCATCCAGGATCAGCCTCTCCCTCAAGATGAGATCCCTCACCAGCACCCGCAGCCCTTGGCCCTGAGCGATCACCTGGGGTTTGTCCTCCAGGTCGTAGCGGATGAAGATCACCCCCGCCTCGCGCGCCCGGCGATAGGCGTCCTCTTTGAAGCCGTAGGTCCTCATGTCGCGATACAGGACGAAGACCTGAGCCCGGGGGTTAATCTCTTTGAGGCGCAGGGCGTTCTTGATAGCCTGGCTGCAGCAGATGCGGCTGCAGTAAGGGCGATGGGGCTCCCGGGAGCCGACGCATTGGATCATGACGACAGAAGAAGGCATTGAGTTACAAGTTAATGAGTCAACGAGTGCTCCCTCACTCTCGGTTTGGCTGTCTTGTTGCCTCGTTGCCTCGTTAACTCGTTGACTCGTTGACCCCGCCAGCAGCGCCTCAAACTCGCGTTGCGTGATCACCCGTGGATCCTGCCCGTACAGATACTCCGTGGGCACGGCCTCCTGCCCCCCCGTGGCCACGATGATGACGCCGACATCGAGGGTGAAATCAGTAGACAAGGAAACAGGTATACTTTCCACCGTAACCGTGAAATTTCCAACGTGGCCACTGACCTCCCTCACCTCAGCGCCCCGGTAGACGTGGATGAGCTCGTTTTCCTCCACCCGGCTCACCAGGGAGCGCAGCAGGGCCTGGGGGTCGGCACCGTCCAGGGTGTAGTAGATGTGGCGCAGGTTGCCGCCCAGTTCCGCCTCTTTCTCCACCAGGTGGACGGGGAAGCCCTGCTCGGCCAGGGAGAGGGCCGCCGTCAGCCCCGCCAGCCCCCCGCCGATGACCAGCGCCTGGGCCTCCACCTGGCGGGTGGTCAGCGGCACGGGCTTGAGCAGCCGGGCCTTGGCCACGGCCATCTCCACCAGCTCCCGGGCCTTGGCCGTGGCCTCAGCAGGCCGATCCCGGTGGGTCCAGGCACAGCCCTCCCGCAGGTCGGCCCGCTCCAAGAGGGCGGCGTTCAGCCCCGCCTCCCGCAGGGCCTCCTGGAAGGCGGCCTGGTGGAGGCGATGGGTGCACCCGGCCACCACCACGCGGTTAAGCCCCCCCTCGGCGATGTGGCGCTTGATCTCCTCCAACCCCTCGGCATTGCAGGCCTCGGCCAGCTCCTGGACGTGAGCCACGTCCTTCAGCCCCCGGGCATGATCCAGCACCTGGGCCAGATCCAGCACCTGGGCCACGTCACAGCGGCAGGCGAAGACGCCCACCCGGGGCTCCTCCTCGGATACGTCCCTTTCGGGCGGGTACTCCCTGGCCGGCGGGGGCGGTTGCTTTGGCGCCCCCGCCAGCAGTCGGGCGATGGCCGCCGCCGCTCCCGCCGCCTCGGCCACGGTGTCGGGGATGTCCTTGGGCTCACGGAAGGCGCCCGCCACGAAGACGCCGGGGCGGGTGGTCCGGGTGGGCGCGAACGCTTCGGTGCGGCAGAAGCCGTAGCCGTTGAGGTCGAAGCCCAGCCGGGCCAGGGCCTCGGCGCCGTCTGGCGGCACGAAGCCCAGGGACAGGACCACCAGATCGAACTCCTCCTCCCGTGGCCTGCCGTCCTCGGCCACGTAGGAGAGGCGCAGATTCTGGCTGCCCGGCACCTGCTTCACCGCTGAGACCATGCTCCGCCGGTACGCAATGTTGTACTCCTTCTGGGCCCGTTCCAGGTAGCGGTCGAAACCCTTGCCAAAGGTCCTGAGGTCCATGTGGAAGACGCAAATCGTGCTCTCCGGCATCCGCTCTTTGGCCAGCATAGCCTGCTTGGCGGTGTACATGCAGCACACCGAGGAGCAGTATCCCAGGCAGGCGGTCTCCCGCGAGCCGACGCACTGGATGAAGGCCATGCGCTGGGGGAGCTTCCCATCCCAGGGGCGCTGGGGCAATCCCTTGGAGGGGCTCGTCAGGCTCAGCATACGCTCGAACTGGAAGCTGGTCAGGACGTTGGGGTAGCGGCCGTAGCCGAACTCGCCCTTGACGCGGGCGTCGAAGGGGGCGAAGCCGGGGCTCAGGAGGACGGCTCCCACCTCCAGTTGACGGAGCCGGTCCTGCTGTTCGAAGTCAATAGCCCCGGGCTGGCAGACCTTGAGGCACTCGCCGCAGCGGGTGCAGGCCGCCATATCAATGAGAAAGGTGTTGGGCATCGCCTGGGGGTAGGGGCGATAGATGGCCTTGCGCTGCTCCAACCCCTGACCCAACTCGCGGGGCGCCTCTACAGGGCAGACGGTGGCGCAGGTCCCGCAGCCGTCGCAGCGCGCCACGTCCACGTAGCGGGCTTTCTCCCGGATGGTGACCTGAAACCGGCCCGGCTCCCCTTCCAGTCTCTCCACCTGGGCGTAGGGCAGGAGCTGGATGTTGGGATGGCGGTCGCACTCGATGAAGGGGCAGTAGGCCGGGAGGGCGGGTGACATGAAGCACAGGCCGCAACTGTTGGTGGGGAAGGTGCGGTCCAGGAGGGGTTGGGAGCCGCCGATGGCTGGGGCCCTGTCCAGGAGATACACCTGGAAGCCGGCCTCGGCCAGGAGCAAGGCCGAGCCCATGCCCCCGATGCCAGCGCCCACTACTAACACGGCGCCGCTCTGTTCTCTGTTCTCTTTGATGCCGGTGGCCATTCGGTTATCCTCTGGTTGCTTCGACCTGGGAGTTTCTGGAGTCCCCGCTGTAAGGCGGGGGAGGTTCGTGGCTGACCTACTAGTACTGCAACAACATTTTAACATAATTTGCTACGAAGGGGCGTCCTCGCCCCGCCTTTGGCGGTGCTCCGGCGCATCGGACGGGGCGCGGACGCCCCTAAGCAGCATGGAAAGGTGACTGTCTGCTCCAAAATCACGTTGTAGTACTTAGGAGGAGCTGTGATAACTGCCCCAGCTTACACTGGGGGTTTCTTTCAACCCATCAGATCAAGGTACTTGAGCAGCGGCCGGGGGTCAATGAGATGCTTGCCCCACCACTGCCTGCTCTCTTCAAGCCCCATGGCCAGGCCCATGAGCTCGGTGAAGTAGAAGATGGGCATGGCCTCCCCTGAAAAGCCTTCGCCCCGTTGAAGTTCCGCTCCAGTCCAAGTCCCCCTTGGACGGGGCGAAAGCTTTTCACCCGCGCCATCTTGACGCGCCATCACGCCCCCTTCGACCTCCACTAGGCGCTCCTCTAGGGCGTGATGGCGCGTCACCTGTCGCATCTCCAGGTTTACCTGGCACAGGGGGCAGGCGGTGACCATGGCCTGGGCGCCTGTTTCCCGGGCCCGGGCCACCAATTGGCCCACCAGATGGGCCGCCAGATCGCGGCGGGTCAAGGACAGGCTGCCCCCACAGCAATCGGTGGCGTAGGACCAATCCAGCGGTTGCGCGCCCAGGGTCTGCAGCAGACGATCCATCAACTGCGGATGTTCTGGATTCTCGAACTGGACCACCTGCGGTGGCCGCACCAGGAGGCAGCCATAGTAGCTGACCACCCGTAGCCCCTGCAGCGGTCTCGTCACCAGAGCCCCGATCCGCTCCAGGCCGATCTCCCGGCCCACCACGCCCAGGGGTGGGCGGACCCGCACCTGGCCAGTGTACCGAAAACCCACTGCCTCCTCGATCTCCGCCCGCCGGGCCGGATCGTTGCGCAGGGCGTGGTCGGCGCTTTTGATGCGATTGAAGCAGGCGGCGCAGGGGGTCAACAGGTCCCATCCCCGCTCCTGAGCCAGGGCCAGGTTGCGGGCCGGCAGGTAGAGGGACAGGGCGTAGTTGAGGCTGTGGGCCGAGGAAGCCCCGCAGCAGTTCCAGTCCGAAAGCTCCACCAGCTCCACGCCCAGGGCTTCGAAGACGGCTTGAGTGGATAGGCCATACTCGATGGCCGTCGAATGAAGGCTGCAACCGGGATAGTAGGAGAATCTCAAGGGCATCGCATTATGTCCTCTCCGCCTTATCGAAAATGGCCCTGACCTCCCCACCCCGCTTGATCCCCTGGGGGAGCAGGGGGATCTTGCCCTTGAGGAGCATCTGCGTCCCCACCCCCAGGTCCGACAGGAGGTCGCGGCTCAGCAGCTTGTAGAGCCCCAGCAGGGTGGCCTCGTGCATACGGCCCTGGCGCCGGACGATGGACAGGAAGAGGGAGTGGAAGGCGGTCACGGCCCGCTCGGGGCTGGGAACCCCCTCCTCCAGGGCGATCTGTCGCAGGGCGTCCATGACCCGCGAGATGTCTATGTCATTAGGGCAGCGCGTGCCGCAGGTCTCGCAGGCGGCGCAGATCCAGATATCGGAGCTGGCCAAGACACGGTCCTTGAAGCCGAACTCCACCAGGCGCAGCACCCTATCCGGGCCATACTCCATGGCGAAGGCCACGGGGCAGCCGGCCGTGCATTTGTGGCAGTGGTAGCAGCGCTGGATGACCTGGCCGCTGCGCGCGTTCACCATCTCGATGAAGGAGAAGTCCATGTTGGCTCTTTCTCACACCACGGCGTCAATCATGGCCATCAGTTGAGCTGGGGTGTAGTTGCGTAACTGCGAGGCCTTGTTGGGACAGGCCACGACGCAGACCCCGCAGCCCTGGCACAGGATCTCTTTAACCACGGCTATGTTCCACACAGGATGAACTTCCCGCGCTTCATAGGGGCAGGTCTCCACGCAGATGCCGCAGCCAGAGCACAGCTCCGGGTCCACGGCCGCCACCACGGGATCGTGGATCAGCTTCTGCTGGGCGAAGAGGGACAGCACCTTGGCCGCAGCGCCTGAGGCCTGGGCTACCGTCTCCGGGATATCCTTGGGCGCCTGGCCCGCTCCAGCCAGGAAGATGCCCGCCGTGGAGCTCTCCACGGGGCGCAGCTTGGGGTGGGCCTCGTTATAGAAGCCGTGCTCATCGGTGGCGATGCGCAGCTTCTTGGCCAGTTCCCCGGCCCCGGCCCGGGGCACGAGGGCCGTGGCCAGCACCACCAGGTCGGCCGGCACCTCCACCGTCATCCCACTCAGGGTATCAGCCCCCCAGACCATGACCTTGCCGTCCTGAGGGAAGACCCTGGAGACCTTGCCCCGCAGGTATAGCACTCCATACTCCTCCATGGCCCGCTGCACAAATTCGTCGTAGCCCTTGCCCATGGAGCGGATGTCGGTGTAGAAGACGTAGGCCTGGCCCTCGGGCACCTGTTGCCTATACATCATGGCCTGCTTGGCCGTGACCATGCAGCACACCTTCGAGCAGTAGGGCACCCCCCGCTCCGGGTCCCGGGAGCCGGCGCATTGAACGAAGACCACCTCCCTGGGCACCGCACCGTCCGAGGGGCGACAGATCCGTCCGCCCGTAGGGCCCGTGGGTGAGAGCATGGCCTCGAACTCCAGCTCATCAATGACGTCCGCATAGCGCCCGGCGCCGTACTCGGGCAGGTCCGCCTGGGGATAGAGATCATAGCCCGTGGCCACCACGATGGCGCCGACTTCGAAGGTGAAACTTGTATCCTTGTCTACTTGTGTACTTTCTACCGCAACCGTGAAATTCCCCACATACCCGTTGACCTCCTCCACCTGGGCCTGGGTCAGGACCTGGATGTGAGGATGATGGGTCACCTCCTCGATCTTAGAAGCCAGGAGGGCGGGGACGGCCTCGAAGTTGAGGTAGGTGCCCGAGAGTTGAGCCATGCGGCCACCAAGGGTCGCCTCCCGCTCCACCAGGATCACCGGATAGCCGGCCGCTGCGATGTCCAGGGCCGCCTGGAGCCCGGCGATCCCTCCGCCGATGACCAGGGCACGGCGGGTGAGGGACATGGTGATGGGCGCCAGGGGTTGGTTGCGCCCCATCTTCTCCACCATGGCCTTGATGATGTCTTCGGCCTTGAGGGTGGCCCGCTCCACGTCGTGGCGGTGGACCCAACTGCATTGCTCTCGGATGTTGGCGCTCTCGAACTGGTGGGGGTTCAGCCCGGCGGCGGCGACGACCCGTCGGAAGGTGGTCTCGTGCATGGCTGGCGAGCAGGCAGCCACGATGACCCCCTCCAGCCCGTGCTCAGCGATGGCCTGGCGGATGAGCTTCTGGCCCGGCTCAGAGCACATGTAGGGGTAGCTGGTGGCGTGAGCCACGCCGGGGTAGCAGCGTATGACCTCCACCAGCCGCTCCACATCAATCTCGCCAGCGATGTTGGTGCCGCAATGGCAGATGAAGACCCCGATCCTTCGCATCTACTCTTCCCCAGCAAACAGAGCCAACACCTTGGCCGCAGCGCCTGAGGCCTGGGCCACCGTCTCCGGGATGTCCTTGGGCCCCTGGCTCGCCCCGGCCAGGAAGATGCCTGGCAGCGGGCTCTCCACCGGCCGCAGGTGGGGATGGGCCTCCCTGTAGAAGCCGTACTCGTCGGTGGTCAGACCCAGCTTGTGAGCCAGGTCGCGAGAATCGCTGCGGGGGAGCATGGCCGTGGCCAGGATCACCAGATCAGCCGCCACCTCCACCCGCTTGCCGCTCAGGGTATCAGCCCCCCAGACGACCACCTTGCCGTCCTGCTGAAAGATCCTGGACACCTTGCCCCGCAGGTAGAGGACGCGATCCTCCTCCATGGCGCGGCGCACGAACTCCTCGTAGCCCTTGCCGGCGGCGCGGATGTCAATGTAGAAGACATAAACCTGACCGTCGGGGACGCGGTGTTTGTAGAGGATGGCCTGCTTGGCCGTGACCATGCAGCACACTTTCGAGCAGTAGGGCACCCCGCGCTCCGGGTCCCGCGAGCCAGCGCACTGCACGAAGACGATCTCCTTGGGCACCGCCCCATCGGAGGGGCGGCGCACCTCCCCACCCGTCGGTCCCGAGGCGGCCAGCAGTCGCTCGAACTGCAGGCCGTCAATGACGTCGGGGATGCGGCCCAGGCCGTACTCTCCTAACTTCTCCTTGGGATAGAGGTCGTAGCCCGTGGCCACCACGATGGCCCCCACCCTCTCCTCAACCATCCGCTCCTGCTGCTGGAAGTCAATGGCTCCCAGGGGGCAGAACTTCTCGCAGGCCCGGCACTTGCCCCGCTGAAAGTAGACGCAGTGCTGGCGATCAATGACCGGCTTGTTGGGCACGGCCTGGGGTGAGAGGGTGTAGATCACCTTGCGCTGGCCCAGGCCCCCCTCGAAGTCGGCCGGTGCACTCCAGGGGCACTTCTCCTGGCAGATCCCGCAGCCGGTGCAGATATCCCAGTCCACGTAGGCCGGCCGGCGTCGGATCCGTACCCGGAAGTCCCCGGCCCGGCCTCTGACTTCCTCCACTTCTGAGTAGGTGAGGAGCTTGATGCCCTCGTGGCGGCCCACCTCCACCGTGCGAGGGGTCAGGATGCACTGGGAGCAGTCCAGGGTGGGGAAGGTCTCCGAGAGCTGGGCCATGTGCCCCCCGATGGACGGCAGCCGTTCCACCAGGACCACCTCGTAGCCACTGTTGGCGATGTCCAGGGCGGCCTGAATGCCAGCGATCCCGCCCCCGATGATCAGGGCGCGGCGTATCTTGTCGCTTGCTGCAAACTGGCCCACGTCTCACCTCTAACTTCGGCGTTACCCCTTCCCCTCACCCAATCTTGGGAGAGGGGAGGGGGATAGGGGGTGGGGTGAGGGCGGAAACCCCACATTCTATCACTAAACCAATTCTCTATTCTTAAGCAGCGGTCGGAGATCCACCTGATGACCCTCCAGACCGAATGTTGCGGGCTCCAGCCCCAGGGCCATGGCCAGCAACTGGGTGAAATACAGGACGGGGATGGAGACGAAGTCAGTGTGCTGCCGTGCCATCTCGTCCTGGCGATACTCCAGGTTGAACTGGCACAGGGGACAACTGGTCACCAGCGCCTCGGCGCCCTGCCGCGCAGCCGAACTCAGGATGCTATAGGACATCTCCGTGGTCACCTCGGCGGAGCGGGTCAGCAGATAGGCCCCGCAGCACTCCGTCTTGTAGGGGAAATCCACCACCTCGCAGCCCAGGCTGGCCAGGAAATCGTCCAGGATGGTGGGCGCCTCGGGGTCGTCCAGGCCGATCTCCTCGTAGGGCCGCAGGAGCAGGCAGCCGTAGTAAGGCGCCACCTTCAGCCCGTCCAGCTTCTTCACCACGCGCTCGCTCAGGGCCTCGAACCCCAGCTCGTCGCGCAGCAACTCTAAAAAATGCACGACCCGCACCTCCCCATCGTAAGCTTCCTCAATGAAGAGGTTGATCCTCTCCCGCTTCTCGGCCTCCTGTCGCAGGAAGTGGTTGGTCCGCTTGAGGACGTGGTAGCAGATGGCGCACAGGGTGGCCAGGTTTTCCCCCTCCTGGGCGTTGATGAGAACCCGCGTGGGGGCGATGAAGGCCATGAGGTTGTCCACGGCCAGGGGGAAGGCGGCGCCGCAACAGTTCCACTGGGGAAGCTCAACCAACTCGTAGCCCAGAGCCTGGGCCGCCGCCCGGCCGGCCAGATCGAAGCCCTTGGCCTTGGTAGAGAGCGTACAACCGGGGAAGTATGGAATTTTCACGATAGCCTCCTTGGTAGTGCCCCCCTACGGGTTGATCCCTGCTTGAAGGTCTGTTACCCCCCCGGCATCGGCTAAAGCACGATGCCTGGGCACGTCCCTACCCAGGCGGCGTGCTTCAGCCGCCGCCCTTATGTTCATGCCGCATACTTACGGAAGCCGCTGATGATAGCCAGTTGGGGTGTCCGCGCCAGGAGGTCTGTGGGTAGCTCTGAGGGCTGCAAGCGATCCCCTTCCTGCCGCAGCACGATCTGCCGCAGGGCCTCCATCACCCGCGGCAGTTCGACCCCCTTGGGGCAGCGGGAGATGCAGGTCAGGCAGGAGGCGCACAGCCAGATGGTCTGGGACTCCAGGGCCTCTTCCAGGCCCAGTTGCGCGAAGCGGATCACCTGGCTGGGCAGGAGGTCCATGGCGAAGGCCACGGGGCAGCCGGCTGAGCACTTGCCGCACTGGTTGCAGGCCAGCAGGTCCTGCCCACTGATCTCTTCCACCTGGCGCACAAACTCGCCCTTCACCCGCTCGGTTGATACCTGTATCCGCATCTTTGTAACTGCGCAAAAGTTCTTTGCACTTCCCTCCTGCGTTAAAACTGCTACGGAGGGGGAAAAAGTCGAAAGGACTTTTGCCGACCTACTTTGTCTCCCGTGGTGCTTAATCCTTCTACCGTGCCGACGATGGCTCATCGTCGGGCAGAGAGGAGTCCAGGTCCGAGACGAGCTGCTGCACCCCCTTCAGGGTCTGGGCCGCCAGGTTGCGGATGGCGGCCAGACGGGCCCTGGTCTGGACCCACTGATCCGGGATGCTGTCCTCCACCACCTCCAGATCGGTCAGCAGCGCGGCCAGCACCTGACTGGCCTCGTTACCCAGCTCCCGGGCAATGCGCTGGCGTTCCTCCTCGCGAGCGCTCGCAGCCCTGGCGCGCCACCAATCCCTATGGCCTGTGTGGGGCTCGAGCCTGCTGCGAGCGCTCGCGACCTGGGCACCCAGCACCTGGCCGGAGAGGGCATACAACTGGTGGTGCTGGGCCTCGATGGCCTGGGCGTGGGCGTCGAGGTGATGGCGCAGGAGGTCCAGAGCAGCCGCCAGGTGATTGACGTCCAGGCCCGTGACCACGACAGTCTGGGGGTCTTTCCGGGCCTTCCGTCCCCCGGCTGGCGGGAGGGGTCCCGGGGGACGGAGACAGGCCCGGAGAATCCACACGTTAACCAGGAGGCTGAGGCCGATGATGCCCAGGACGAAGAGGAGGAGGGGCAGGAAGTTGGCCTGGGCCAGGCAGTACTGGGTCACCCAGATGGTGCCCAGGGCGCCGGCCATGATGAAGAGGGAATTGCCCATCAGGATCCTGTAGCCAACCGGCAGATTCGCGAGTTTGTCCCGGATTCGCCTCATCCTCCGCTTCTCCGCCTCACTCCCGCCCTCAAGCTGGACTCTCCCTGCCTTGAGTCTACCATATCCTGATCGGTCTGCGTATCGGGTCAAGGACCCATTTTGGCCTCAGGAGGACCCCATTTTGTGGCGCGGGCAGAGAGAAAGGGCCTGGGGCCAACCGCGTGCGGCGGTTTGGCTCCAGGCCCTATCGGCACAAGGGTCTTCTTGGTGTCAGGTTGTTGCAGCCATTTTGGAAGGACCATGCTATGGTCAAGTGCTTATGCCATTCTTGTGGTCCGACGGATTGGAACTACAGGATCTGGGCGGATTACTTGATGATAACGCCTCCTTTCAAATGCCTGAATAGGGTGTTGACAAGCGCTACGAACGGTGCTAGAGTAGAAGGAAAAGTGGCGAGTATTAAGTTCACGGCGGTGAAGCCATCAGAGAGTAGAGGTAGGCCACATAGCTTCCTTCAGGGACTCACACATCTACGCCCGCCAAGCGAGAGGTAGTATCCACCATCCGAGGCCCAGTCATGCCTATCATCTTGCCGATGCCATAAGCCTCGACGGCCTCCCCTCTCCCCCGTACCAAGCCCGCTTCCTCACTCTTCGCGCCATCGTCGCACCAGGCGACGCAGGGCGGCCACCTCCTGGGCGCCCAGGAGCAGCGAGGCAGCGAAGTAGATGCTCGTCCCCAGAAACACGCCCCCGCCGACCAGGAACAGGGGGCTGGAGAGCCACCTGGCCTGGACGAACCAGGTGACCGCCAGGCCCATCAGCCCCGCCGCCGCGCCAATGCGGGCCAGGGAGCCCACCAGCCGCCGCCCGTCCACCCCGCCCAGGCGGGCGCGCAACACCAGCACCAGGACGAGCATCTCCAAGATGGCGGCCATGGAGTTGGCCAGGGCCAGGCCGCCGTGGAGCAGCGGGCGGATCAAGATCAGGCTGAGGGCCACGTTGCAGGCCATGGCCCCCACGCCAATGAGCACCGGCGTGCGGGTGTCGTGCAGCGCATAGTAGGCGCGGGTGACGATCTCCACCGTGGCATGGGCGAAGAGGCCCAGAGCATAGAACCCCAGGGCCCAGGCCACGGCGTCCGTCGAGGCCCCCGTGAAGCGCCCGCGCTCCAGCAGGGCACGGATCAGGGGGCGCTGCAGGATCACCAGCCCCACGCTGGCAGGGATGGTCAGGTACCACACTACCCGCAGGGCGGCGGACAGGGTGCGGCGCAGCTCAGCCGTCTGCTCCCTGGCCGCCAGCTCGGAGAAGGTGGGGAAGAGGGCCGTGGCGATGGCCATGGCGAAGACCCCCTGGGGCAGCAGCATCAGCAGCCAGGCGTAGTTGAGGGCCGGCAGAGCCTCCTCGCCCAGCCCCGAGGCCAGGATGGTGTTGACCAGGAAATTGACCTGTACCGCCGCCAGGCCAGCCACGCGGGGCAGCATCAGGCGGCCTATCTCCCGCACGCCAGGGTGATCCAGGAGCAGAGCCGGGGTGTAGGTCAGGCCCTTGCGCAGGAGCATCGGCACCTGGATGAGCAGATGGAGCCCGGAGCCCACCACCACGCCCACGGCCAGGCCATGGATGCCCAGGATAGGGGCCAGGAACAGCGCCCCACCGATGATGGACAGGTTGTAGACGACGGGCGCCAGGGCGGGCAGGAGGAAGTGCTGATAGGAGTTGAGGACGCCCATGGAAATGCCGCTCAGCCCGAAGACGACGGGCGAGATGAGCATCAGCCGCATGAGCCGGGCGGTGAGGGCCTGGGCCTGAGGATCGAAGCCGGGCACAATGAGGGTCGCCAGTCGGGGGGCGAAGAGGGCGGCGACGAGGGCACAGGCTGTGAGCAGCAGGGCCGCGATGTTGAACACCGCGCTGGCCAGCCGCCAGGCCTCCGCTTCGTCGCCGTGGGCCAGGTAGCCGGTGAAGGTGGGGATGAAGGCCGAGCCCAGGGCGCCGCCGGCTATCAGTTGGAAGATGATATCCGGCACGCGGAAGGCGGCCAGATACGCCCCCAGCTCCAGGCTGGTGCCGAACTGGCGGGCGATGATCATCTCCCGCACCAGCCCCAGGGCGCGGCTGGCGACGAAGGCGGCCATCACGATGGTGGCGGCGCGGGCCAGTTGTCCTGCGCGGCTCGTCACGTGGACCTCCTCACTGCTCGGGTAGGCAGCACAAAATCCGCCTTTCGGCTCCCCTCCGCCCCACAAGGAGCAAGAGGAGCGCTCAGACATTTTGAAAGCCACCTTCACATCCTGTCATTGCGAGCGAACGCCCGTGGCACAACCACTTAGCATTGCACCGTGCCCTGGCACACCCCTCGCACCCAACATCACAAGAGGAGCGAAGCAATCCCCACCAGCAATTATTCCCACGTTCATCTGCTAACTCCGGTCCTCTTCTCACATATGGAGGAGATTGCTTCGTCGCTCTCACGCATTCACACGAGGTTACCTTTGTCAGCTAACATTCAGACACCACAGCACTACAGCCGCAAAGCCGCTCCTCGCAATGACACAGGCGTGACCAGGTCCCCTTTCAAAATGCCTGAGGAGCGTTTGACCGGCCCCCCGGGGATGCTATAATCGAGCCTATGAAACCGCTGATCCTGGCCTCCAGATCCCCCCGCCGCCGCCAGCTCCTGACCCTGCTGGGCCTGCCCTTCACCGTGGTGACGGCCGAAGTGGACGAGGGCCCCCTCAAGGGCCAGGATCCGGCCACCACCGCCCGCCGCCTGAGCCGAGCCAAGGCCCAGGCCGTGACGGCCCTGGTGGCTGAGGGGCTGGTCGTCGCCGCCGATACCCTGGTCGTCCTGGAGGGGCAGATCCTGGGCAAGCCGGCCGACCCGGCCGAGGCCACAGCCATGCTCCGCCGCCTGCGGGGCAGGAGGCACCTGGTCCTCAGCGGCCTCACCCTCCTCGATGCCCGCTCCGGCCAGGAGGCCACCGAGCTCATCGAGACCCGCGTCTGGATGCGGCCCTACTCCGATGAGGAGATCGCGGTCTACGTGGCCAGCGGCGACCCCCTGGACAAGGCCGGTGCCTACGCCATCCAGCACGCCGGCTTCCACCCCGTGGCCCGGCTGCGGGGCTGTACGGCCAACGTCATGGGCCTGCCTCTCTGCCGCCTCGACACCATGCTACGAGCCTTCGGTGTCCCCCTGGGCACTACCCCTGTGCAGGGCTGCCGCCCGCCTCATGCCTGCGCCATCGTCGAAACGGTGCAACCCCTCCCCTCGCAGGATAGTCCCTACTCGATGGAAACCGAATAGGTCACAGACCTGGGGATGTACTCCGGGGGCGAGCCCGATTGGACCTGCCCTGAGAGAAACAGGATGTACTGGCCCGGCTGGATGCGCCACTGATAGGTCCTGGGGTTGGGGTGCTCCACAGGCAGCCACTCGAGGCGCGGGTCGGGCTCCTTGCCCGGCGCGCCGGGGGCGAAATCAAACACCTCGCCCGCTGGCACCTCCCCCATGTGGCTGCGGAAGATGAGCACGGGTATTCCGTCCATCTCCGTCCCCGCCTCCGACTCGACCCTCAGAAGGCGTACGGTCAGCAGCTTCCCCACTTCGGCCTCGGTGAAGGTCATGTTGCGGAATAAGCCGGGCGCCATACCGCTGGGGGTATAGGCCCACAGGATGGTGATGCCGTTCTGGATCCCCCCCTCGCCCCACTGAAAGGTCTCGGTGAAGGTACCCACGATGGGGTGGGGTGTCGGCACTGCGGT
>JBHIEC010000008.1:0-26312 GCA_046760425.1 Anaerolineae bacterium | reverse complement strand
GAATGTGGCTTTAGCCTGTGGTGTGTTATGTTAAGTTGCGCATCAGGGCTTTGGAATGCCAAGGTCTATGCAAATCTTGATCGCCAGTTTGTCTACAATCTCCCTGTGGCGTGGCACAGAGGTCGTTCTTCTGTTGGCAGGATTCCAGTAGATTGAGTGGCGAGCACCTTCACGCAGCAATTCGCAACCGTGCCGCTTAAGGTGTTTCAGTAATGCACGGCGCTTCATTACACCGTCACCAATAGCTCTTCGCGAATGACGTGCTTGTCCTCGGCTTCACGCCGCGCCAACTCGCGGTTGGCCTCGATAATCAGTTGCACGGCCTCCTTCAAGTTCTCGCGCGTCTCTTCCAACGTCTTGCCCTGAGTGTTTGCGCCGGGCAACTCCTCGACATACCCAATCCACCATTCACCCACCTGCTCAAATACTGCGGTAAATCTGTTCTCCATTTTTCATCCTCCTCATCAAGCGCAATTTCGGATAACCTGGAAATATACGAAGTACTTCGCATTACTGCAGAACCAACGCGTTGGATTAAATTCCCGTCCCCAATGATACCACCCCTAGGTCATAGCTCGGTCCAAACTAGGTCCAAATCTGGTCTTAATAGGTCAGCCTTGTGGCCCTCACGGACGCCTGACCCTGACATGCCGCTCGGCGTGGTAGGAGCTCCGCACCAGAGGGCCCGACTCCACGTGCTTGAACCCCAGCCGCTCCCCCTCGGCCCGCAGTTGGTCAAACTCCTGCGGAGTGTAGTAGCGCTCGATGGGCAGGTGCTGGGCCGAGGGCCGGAGATACTGGCCGATGGTCAGCACGTCACAGTTCACCACCCGCAGGTCGGCCATGACCTGCATGATCTCCCCCCATTCCTCACCCAGGCCCACCATCATCCCCGACTTGGTCACGACCTCGCTGTCCAGCTCCTTGGCGCGGCGCAGGACCTCCAGGGACTGGCGGTAGTTGGCCTGGGGCCGCACCCGACGATAGAGGCGTGGGACGGTCTCCACGTTGTGGTTCAGGATGTGGGGCCGCTCGGCCATGACCGTGGCCAGGGCCGCGAGGGAGCCTTTGAAATCGGGGATGAGCACCTCCACCGTGCAGCCGGGCACCCGTTCCCGGATGCGTCGGATGGTCTGGGCGAAGATGTAGGCTCCGCCGTCGGGCAGCTCATCGCGGTTGACCGAGGTGATGACAGCGTGGCGGAGTTTCATGCGAGCCACAGCCCGGGCCACCCGCTCCGGCTCCAGGAGGTCCAGGGGGCCGGGACGCCCGGTCTTGATGTTGCAGAAGCCGCAGCTACGGGTGCAGGTGTCCCCCAGGATGAGGAAGGTGGCCGTGCCTGCGCCCCAGCACTCCCCGATGTTGGGACACAGGGCCTCCTCGCACACTGTATGCAGCTCCAGGCCCCGCATGAGGCCCTTGAGTCGGGTGTAGTTCTCCCCCCATGGCGCCCGCACCTTGAGCCAGGGGGGACGCCTGCTCTTGAGAGCGATATTCTCTTCCATTTTGGGTTGCACCTTACTCCAAAGGAGCCCAATTTCGTAGCAGCTCTACCAGCAGCCGCACGCCGACGCCGGTGCCCCCCTTGGGGATGTAGGGCTTGTCCTCGTCGGTCCAGGCCGTGCCAGCGATGTCCAGGTGGGCCCAGGGGTAGCCCTCGGCAAACTTGCTCAGGAGAGCGGCGGCGGTGATGGCCCCTGCCGGCCGACCCCCCACGTTCTTCATGTCTGCTACGTCGCTCTTGATTTGCTCGTGATACTCCTCCCACAGGGGCAGCTCCCACACCCGCTCGCCCGAGGCCTGGCCCGCCTCCTTCAGCCGGGCGACCAGGTCCGGGTTGTTGCCTATGAGGCCCGTGGCATGACGCCCCAGGGCCACCACGCAGGCCCCCGTCAGGGTGGCCAAATCAATGACGGCCGCCGGCTGGTAGCGCTGGGCGTAGGCCAGGGCATCGGCCAGGATCATCCGCCCCTCGGCATCGGTGCTGATGACCTCGATGGTCTTCCCCGACAGGGCTCGCACGATGTCCCCCGGCTTGGTGGCCGTGCCGCTGGGCAGGTTCTCGGTGGCCGGCACCAACCCTACCACGTGCAGGGGCAGGTCAAGGCGGGCCACGGCTTGCAGGGCTCCCAGGACGGCCGCGCCGCCACTCATGTCGAACTTCATCTCCCCCATCTTCTTGCCGGGCTTGATGGAGATACCGCCGCTGTCGAAGGTGATCCCCTTGCCCGCCAGAACGATGGTCTGCAGATCCTCGCGGTCGGCGTTGTGCTCCAGGACGATGAACTTGGGTGGCTCCTGGCTGCCCCGGGCCACGCTCAGGAAGGCGCCCATCCCCAGCTCCTCGATCTGGGCCCGATCCAGCACCTGGCAGCGGAGCCCGTGCTCCCGAGCGAGCTTCTGGGCCGTCTCGGCCAGCATGGTCGGGGTGGCCACGTTGCCCGGCTGATTGCCCAGGTCCCGGGCCAGGCAGGCCGCCTCTGCCACAATCTGCCCCACCCTGGCCCCTTCCTCCACCTGAGGCACCCTGGCTTTGTCGGCCTCCAGCAGGGTGATCTCCTCCACCTTTTTGGCCTCCTCCTCGGGCTCCAGGTGCTTGTGCTCCCGGAACTGGTAGAGGGCCAGCACGCTCCCCTCCACCACGGCCTGAGCTGCCGTTTCTACGGAGACCTCTCCTGACAAGCCGTGGACGATAGTGGCAAAGCTCTTGACCCCCAGGTCGCGGAGCCGCTTGGCCGCCGTCCCGGCAGCCTGGCGCACCTTGTCCAGGTCGAACTTCTCTTCTTTGCCCAGGCCTACGATCAGGACGCGCTGGGCGGGGATGGCCCCCCGGGGGTAGAGCACCGCCGTCTCGTTCAGCTTGCCCTTGAAATCGCCTGCGGCGATCAGGTCGCGGATCATGCCGTCCAGGGCCCTGTCCAGGGCCCCCGTGGCGCCGCCGGGCTCCGCTACCCCCTCGAAGAGGTTGACAACGACGGCCTCTGCTGGCTCCTCCTGGATGAATCCGTGCTTGACAGAGATACGCATGAAGAATCCTCCGAAAACTTGAAACGTCAGCTTGGCTCCAGGAGCCCCACGCAGGCCAACCTCCTCCGCCACTCTTCGACGGCGTGCTTGTTGATGAGGTCTACCAGGTCCGCCGCCGCTTCGTCCCCCAGCCTGTCCCGGAGCGGTTTGGGCATCACCAGCACCCGGGGTGAGCCGGGCTCGGCCGGGCCCTCGGGCTCCTCCATGCGGACGATGATGTTCCCCGTCCGATCCCGCAGAATCTCCTCCAAAAGTCCAAGAAAGGCGTCGGCCGCCTCATCGCCCAATGCGTCTCGAAGCGGCTGGCCCATCGTCAGCCTCGACATAGTCCCCTCACCTCCTGAAAAAGACGAACAGGATGCC
Organism: Anaerolineae bacterium; assembly: GCA_046760425.1. Taxonomy (GTDB): domain Bacteria; phylum Chloroflexota; class Anaerolineae; order JBHIEC01; family JBHIEC01; genus JBHIEC01. The sequence goes on along the minus strand of JBHIEC010000008.1, from coordinate 22,922 downwards.
CAGGATAGCTGCCAGTTGTCCCACCCAGAAGATGAACATCATCTGTCATCTTCTACCCAGTACTCGCCGCCCTCCCAGACCTCCTTCTTCCAGACGGGCACGATCTCCTTCAGGCGATCTATGGCGTAGCGGCAGGCCTGGAAGGCCTCGGCACGGTGGGGGGCGGCCACAGCGATGGCCACGCTGGCCTCCCCGATCTCCAGCCGCCCGATGCGATGGACGATAGCCACCCGCTCCAGCCCCCACCGCTTTCGGATCTCCTCCCCGATCTGGCGCAGGGTCTTCTCAGCCATCTCGGGGTAGGCATCGTACTCCAGATAGAGGACCCGCCGGCCCTGGGATTGATCGCGCACGGTGCCCACAAAAGTGGCGATGGCCCCCGCTCCGGGGTGCTCCACCGCCTGGATAACTGCCTCCACCGCGATCTCGTCCTTGGTGATCTTGAACAAGACAACCTCTCTCTGGGGTTAGCCGCTAAACCTGAGGCCTCCCCCGCTCACTGGGGGGAGGAAGGCTACCTCATCCCCATCGTGCAATCCGACCTCGAAGGGGACATACTCCATGTTCACTGCCGCTGCCGGGGAGATGGCCGACAGGCGAGGGAACTCCTGGCCCAGCCGCCGCCACAGGTCGGCCACCGTCGCGCCCGCCGCCACCTCCAACTCTAACTCCCTCCGCCCCACCAGCTCACGGTAGGAAGCGAAGAACCGCACCTTGACCCGCATCCTACTTCCTGGGTATGCCGCAGGCGGCGCAACTGGCAGCAGCGCAGGTGCTGCAGGGGCTGCCGCCCAGAGCGGTCGTCCCCTCCGAGCTGCTGCTAAAAGCGACGAAGGACGAGATCAGCCGCTGCACCTCGCCGCTGTGGCAGTGGGGGCAGGTGGCCGGGTCGTCGGCCTGGCTGAAGCTGCGCCGTAGCTCGAACCTGGTCTGGCACGCCTGACACCGATACTCGTAGATGGGCATCTCCTACCACCTCAACACCTGTCCCTGAAAGAAGGGGTTGTGCCGTCGCTCCTGCCCGATGGTGGTGGCCGGGCCGTGGCCGGGATAGACGACCACCCCGTCGCCCAGGGGGAAGAGCTTGGTCTGCACTGTCTTGATCAGGGTCTGATACGAGCCTCCGGGCAGGTCCGTGCGGCCGATGGAGCTCGCGAAGAGGATATCGCCCACGAATACCATGCCGTCCCCCACCAGGCTCACGCTGCCCGGCGAGTGGCCTGGGGTGTGCAGGACCCGCAGGCTCTGCCGCCCGAAGGTGACCTCGTTCCCCTCTTCCAGATACCCATCCACCTCCGGCGGGGAGCCCATCCGCAGGCCGAAGAAGAGAGCCTGACTGAGAAAGCTCTCCAGGAGGGGCAGGTCATCCCGGTGGAGGAGGAACTGGGCACCACTTGCTTCCTTAAGCGCTCGCACCCCGCCCAGGTGGTCGAAATGGGCGTGGGTGTTGACGATGCGCTTCAGCTCCAATCCATGCGCCTCCAGCACTTTCAGGATGGTAGCCACATCGCCGCCAGGATCAATGACCACCGCTTCCCTGGTCTCTTCACAGCCCAGGACGTAGCAATTGACCTGCAGGGGCCCTACTACCAGGGTTTCTATCAACATCACCACAGATTATAGCACATCCCACCCAATTCGTCAACTATTTGGTTTAAAAATGGCGCGTCCCATTTTTGTAGGGGCCGTGCCTTGCGCCGGCCCCACAGGGCAACCGCAAGGGATTGCCCCTACTCAGATCACATTCCGCTCGGCGAGGGCCTCCTCCCGGGCGAAACGCTCGATGCTCAGGGGGGTGATGTCCAATGATGTCTGCCCATCAACGATGAGTTCGGCGATGAGCTGGCCGGTCATGGGCGAGTGCATGAAGCCGTGGCCGCTGAAGCCGGCGGCGCACAGGAACCCCTCCACCTCGGGGATGGGCCCCAGGATGGGGTTGGCGTCGGGGGTGGTATCATAGAGGCCGGCCCAGGCGTTCATGATCCCCGCCTCGGCCAGGACGGGCACCCGATGCATCGCCTGCTCCACCACCCTGTCCAGGAGGCTCCAGTTCACGTTGGTGTTAAAGCTCGGGGGCTCCTCCTTGTCTGTCATCCCCATCAAGATGCCCGCCCCCTCCCGCCGAAAATAGAAGCTGGGGGCGAAATCAATGGTCATGGGGAAAACCTCGGGCAGGCCATCGAAGGCATGGGTGACGAAGATGTGGCGGCGATAGGGCTTGATGGGCAACTCGACCCCGGCCATCCGACCCACCACGCCAGCGTAGGGGCCGGCTGCATTCACCACCCACTCCGCCTCGATCTCACCCCGGGGCGTCTGCACCCCCCGCACGCGCTCCCTCTCCACCCGTATGCCCACCGCCTCCGTCTCCAGAAGGATCCTGACCCCCAGCCGCCTGGCTCCCTGAGCATAGCCCTGGCATACCTCATAGGGGTCGCCGACGCCGTCGGTGGGGCAGAAGGTGGCCCCCAGGATGTCCTCCACGTTGAGCTGGGGCACCAGGTCGTGGGCTTCCTCGGGGGAGAGAAGCCGCACCTCCTTCAGTCCCAAGCTCTGCTGCAGAGCCACACTGTGCTGAAAAGCGTCCCAATCCTCCTCCGTGGAGAGCAGGAAGAGGTAGCCGACCCAGTTGAAGCGGGCCGGGTAGTCCAATTCCTCAGCGAAGCGCCGGAACTGCTTCACGCTCGCCATGGAGAGCTGGATGTTGGTGGGGGTGGAGAACTGCTGGCGGATCCCCCCTGCTGAGCGGCCGGTGGATCCCATACCCAGGGCCGCCTCCCTCTCCAGGAGGATGACATCCCGACAGCCTTTCCGGGCCAGGTGATAGGCCACGCTGGCCCCGATGACCCCCCCGCCGATGATGACTACCTGGGCCTTATCTATCGTCTCCATCCCTCGTCTCCCTGCACGCCAGCAAAGGTGGATCGCCCTCTGGGTCAGGATTGACCCCCTCATGGACGATGGCCTCGGAGAGTTGGCCCTGGGGTGCACCCTGGCGGGCCAGGTTCGCCCGCCTCTTCCGCTCCAGGATGGTGGCGTAGACATGGGCCTTGTTCAGGTGGTAGTACTGGCTGATCTGGCGCAGGACCTGCTTGAGCTGCTCGGGCGGGATATAGGTTCCGCCAGTCAGGATGTCTCCTCCAGGGGTGAGGATGGCTGTGGTCGGCCAGCCGCCCATGTTGTAACGGGCGTTGATGTCCGGCCGCCTGTCGTTGTCCACGCGGATGGGGATGAAGGCGGAGTTGATGAGCTCTGCCACCTCCTCATCGGCGTAGGAGGTGCGGTCCATAACGTGGCACCACGTGGCACTGATGCTGAGGAGGATAGGCCGATCCAGCTCCCTGGCCTCTTGGAAAGCCTCTTCACCCCACTCACGCCATCGGATTTTCTCAGGGTTGGTCATATTGTCCCCTTTACCTGGCTGGTATCAGTGCTACGAATTTGGAATCTGGAGTGCAGGCGCAAGCCTGCTTTGCGCTAAAGTGCCAAATACGCCTCCTGCAACAGCAGAGCATCCTCCTCCAGATTGGGGCTCTCGCAGATGACGAAGCCCCTGACGTCAAAGTCTTTCAGGGCCTGCAGGAGGTCCAGGTAGGCGAAGTCGGCCTCGGCCAGGTTGAGATGCTTCTTCTCCCCCTTGGGGCCGTAGGCGATGCCGGAGACGTGGATATGCATGTTCTCCAGGCCCGCCTGACCCAACTGGCCTTCGATCTGCTCCAGGATGTCGGCAAACTCTCGGTAGGAGTTGGCCGCCCCCACGGTGCGGGCGTGGAGGTGGGAGAAATCCACGCAGGGCAGCACGCCCTCCACCTCACGGCTCAGGCACAGCACCTCCTCCAGGCTGCCGAACTGGCTCTCCTTGCCCATGGTCTCCGGACAGAGCCAGATGGTGTTCCCCTGGGCCCGGAGCTGCGCCACGAGCTCCTCGAAATGGGTCTTCACCCGGGTATAAACCTCCTCGGGTGGGTCGTGGTGATAGAAGGCCACGTGGATGGCCACGCTCTCCGCTCCGCACAGAGCTCCGATCCGCGCCGCCTGGAGGATCCGCTCCCGGCCGGCCTGGACCTTCTCCGGCTCCCTGGAGTTGAGGTTGATGTAGTAGGGGGCGTGGACGGTGAGGCGGATGCCTTCCTCCTGGGCCACCTGGCGCACCTGGGCCGCCGTCGCCTCGCCCATGCTCACCCGTTGCACGAATTCCAGCTCCATGCAGCCCAGGCCCAGCTCCTTGACCCGTCGGATGCCCTCCTGGGAGCTGCGCTTCCTGGTGCTGTGGGGGACGCCCGCAGGGCCGAACAGCAGGTCATCGTGGTTCTGGGACGACATCGCTGAGTGCCTCCTGCCACAAACGAAGGGGACAGAGCCTGGAGCCTGCTCCCTGGTGCGCTTAGGCCTCTCCTCTGTCCTCGATGGGGACGTAGGGCTGATCCCTGGGTCCCACGTATTTGGCGCGGGGCCGGATGAGGCGGTTGTCGCTGTACTGCTCCAGTACATGGGCCGTCCAGCCGGCCACGCGGCTGCAGGCAAAGAGGGGGGTGAAGAGGTCCGGCGGAATGCCCAGGGTGTAGAGGGTGGGCGCGGTGTAGAAATCCACGTTGGGGTAGAGCTGCTTCTCGGCCCACACCACCTCCTGAATGCGCTGGGCCATGTCGCACCACTTCATGTTCCCCATCCGCTCCCCCAGCCGGCAGGCCATCTGGCGAAGCTCCGTGGCCCGGGGGTCCTCGGTCTTGTAGACGCGATGGCCGAAGCCCATGATCCGCTTCCTGGCCGCCAGAGCAGCCTTAATGTAGCCCTCCACGTTCTCAATCTCCCCAATCTCCAGCATCATCTCCATGGCCCGCTGGTTGGCCCCGCCGTGGAGGGGGCCCTTGAGAGTGCCGATGGCCGAGGTGATAGCTGAGTAGATGTCCGACAGGGTGGCCGCCGTCACCCGCGCCGCGAAGGTCGAGGCGTTGAAGCCGTGGTCGGCCAGCAGGACTAGGGCCACGTCGAAAGCCCTCTCCGCCACTTCATCCGGAACCTGACCACTCAGCATGTACAGGAAGTTGGCGGCGTGACGGAGAGCCGGATTCGGTGCCATGGGCTCTTCCCCTTTCCTGAGCCGATGGTAGGTGGCCACAATGGTCGGCATCCTGGCCGTCAGCCGCACCGCCTTGCGCAGGTTGGCCTCCCTGGACTCCTCTTCGACATCCGGGTCGTACATGGACAGGGCCGAGATGACGGTCCTCAGGGCCTCCATGGGGGTGACCGTCCCGGGGAAGGTCCGCATCATGGCCAGGACTTCCTCGGGCAGCGCCCGGTTGGCGGCCAGTTGGCTGGACAGCTCGTCCAGTTGTTTCCTGGTTGGCAGGGCACCGAACCACAGCAGGTACACGACCTCCTCAAAGGTGGAGTGCTCCGCCAGATCGTGAATATTGAGGCCACGATAGGTCAATATGCCTTCCTGTCCATCTATAAAACTGAGCTCCGATGTGGCCACCACGACGCCTTCCAGCCCCCTGGCGATCGCCGCAGTGCCTTGTGACCCTTCGTTGGACATTTCAACTTCCTTTCGGATCCAGAAAATCAGACCTTGTGGAACAGGAGAGCCCTCTTCACCTCCTGGATGGCCCTCGTAACCTTGATCTCCCGGGGGCAGGCCTCGGTGCAGTTGAAGATTGTTCGGCAGCGCCATACCCCATCCCGGGTGTTGAGGATCTCCAGCCGCTCGGCGGCGCCCTGGTCCCGGCTGTCGAAGATGAAGCGGTGGGCCTGCACGATGGCCGCGGGCCCCACGAACTTCTCGTTGGCCCAGAAAGAGGGGCAGGCCGTGGTGCAGGCGGCGCAGAGGATGCACTTGGTGGTGTCGTCGATGTGCTTCCGCGCCTCCTGGCTCTGGTACCACTCCGTCCGGGGGGGCGGGCTATCGTTGATCAGGTAGGGCTTGATAAACCTATACTGCTCAAAGAAAGGCTCCATGTCCACGATCAGATCCTTGATCACCCGCAAGCCCATCAGGGGCTCCACGGTGATCTTGGCCCCCAGGTCCCTGATGAGCACCTTGCAGGCCAACCGGTTGCGCCCGTTGATGCGCATGGCATCGGAGCCGCAGATGCCGTGGGCGCAGGAGCGACGGAAGGCCAGGGTGCCGTCCTGATGCCATTTGATGTAGTGCAAAACGTCCAACACCCGGTCGGTGGGCTCGGCCTCCACCTCATACTCGCCCCACCAGGGCTTTTCGTCTTTTTCCGGATTGAAACGCTTGATTTTGAAGTGAACCCGCATGGATACCCTCTCCTTAATACTTCCTTTCCATGGGCTGATACTTCGTGATGACCACGGGCTTGTACTTCAACTTAACGCCCGACTCTGTCTGATAGGCCAGGGTATGCTTCAGCCAATTGGCGTCGTCCCGCTGGGGGTAGTCCTCCCGGTAGTGAGCCCCACGGCTCTCCTGGCGGGCCAGAGCGCTGACCACAGTGACCTCGGACAGGTCCAGCAGATAGCCCAGTTCGATAGCCTCCAGGAGATCGGTGTTGAAGCTCCTCCCCTTGTCCTGGATCTGGATCTGCTGGTAACGCTCTTTCAGCTCGCCGATGGCTGCCAGAGCTTCCTTCATCCCTGCCTCTTCGCGGAAGACGCTGACCCTGTCCATCATCACCTGCTGCATCTCCTCCCGGATGCTGGCTATGGACTCACCTCCCCTGCTGCGCAGGATGCGCTCGATCTCGGCCCGGGCATGAGCATCAGGCTCGGGAGGCAGGGGCGCCAGATCCGCCTCCTGCACATAGCGGGCCATGTCCCTACCAGCCCGCCGGCCAAAGACGACGATGTCAATCAGGGAGTTGGTCCCCAGGCGGTTGGCGCCGTGCACCGAGACGCAGGCGCACTCCCCGGCGGCGTAGAAGCCGGGCAAGGGCGTGTTGGCCTCATCAATGACCACTCGCCCGTCCACGTCGGTGGGGATGCCGCCCATGGCGTAGTGGGCCGTGGGCTGGACGGGCATGGGCTCCCGCACGGGATCGATCCCCAGGTAGGTGCGCACGAAGTCGGCGATGTCGGGCAGCTTGGCCTCGATCACCTCCCGCCCCAGGTGCCGCGCATCCAGGTGGACGTAGGCCTTGCCATCCACGCCGCGCCCCTCGCGGATCTCCTGATAGATAGCGCGGGCGATCAGGTCCCGGGGCGCCAGGTCCAGGAACTGGGGCGCGTAGCGCTCCATGAACCGCTCCCCCAGGCCGTTGCGCAGGATCCCTCCTTCGCTCCGCACCGCCTCGGTGATGAGGATGCCCATCTTGTAGATGCCCGTAGGATGGAACTGGAAGAACTCCATGTCCTCCAGGGGGACGCCCCGCCGCAGGGCGATGGCACAGCCGTCGCCAGTGACGGAATGGGCGTTGCTGGTGATCTGATAGATCCTGCCAAAGCCGCCTGTGGCGAAGAGGACGGCCTTAGCCTGGAAGACGTGGAGTTCACCCGTGGCTATCTCGATGGCCACCACGCCACGGCAGACCCCCTCTTCGACGATCAGGTCCAGCACATGGAACTCATCGAAGAAGGTGACGCCCTGCTTGATGCACTGCTGGTAGAGGGTCTGCAGGATCATGTGGCCTGTGCGGTCGGCGGAATAGCAGGCCCGCTTGACCGGCGCCTCGCCGAAGTTCCTGGTGTGGCCGCCGAAGGGCCGCTGGTCAATCTTGCCCTCCGGGGTGCGGCTGAAGGGCAGCCCCATGTGCTCCAGGTCGTAGACGACCTCGATGGCCTCGCGGCACATGATCTCAATAGCGTCCTGGTCGCCCAGGTAGTCGCTGCCCTTGACGGTGTCGAACATGTGCCATTCCCAGTGATCCTCTTCCACGTTCCCCAGGGCAGCCCCCATCCCTCCCTGGGCCGTGCCGGTGTGGGAGCGGGTGGGGTAGAGCTTGCTGAGCACTGCCGTGTTCGCCCGCCGTGAGAGCTCCAGGGCGGCCATCAATCCGGCCCCTCCGGCTCCCACGATGACGGCCTCGTACTGGTGATACTGGGACATCTGGCTACTCCTTTTTGATCAAGCTGGCACCCGGAAAGTGAAGATGATGTAAGCGCCCATAGAGATAAGGGCGAAGCCCACTACGTACAGGATGGACGTGGCCACCACCCGCCAGCCGTGGGCGTGGATGTAATCGTCCATGACCGTCCGCGCCCCGTTGAGCCCATGGAGCAGGGCGAAGGCCAGCAGGAAGAAGTCGTACATGCGCCAGAAGGGCGTGGACCACCGCTGAGCTACGGCGTTGAAATCAATGTTGTCCACACCGATGACAAAGTGCATGAGGGTGAAATGGAGCAGGGCCAACACCAGGAGCAGGACACCTGAGACGCGCATAAAGAGCCAGGCGTACAGCTCAAAGTTGCTGGAGCTCACAGGTCGGCCCAATCGTCGGGCGTACACGATGATTTCCCTCCTTTCACACCCCCCGGAACAGGGGGAGCAGCATGAAGTAGGCGGCCGGCAGGAAGAGAATGGTGAACACCGCCAACTCCACCCGTACCATCAGCCGCTGGTAATCGGCGGCCGCTGGCCAGAAATCAATGATGATGATGCGGATGCCGTTCAGGGCGTGGTACATGAGCCCGAAGGCCAGGAAGACCTCCATCAGGCGGAAGAGGGGCGCCCTGTAGAAGAAGAGCAACTCGTTGAAGATCCCTGGCCCGAAGCCCATAAGGAAAATATCCACAATGTGCAGGCTCAGGAAGAGCAGCACGCCCAGCCCTGCCACCCGATGCAGGATCCAGGCCCATTGTCCTTCCCGCCCACGATAGGTGATCCCCTGATAGAATGCCTCGATGGCTTTGGCCATTCGTCAACCCTCCTTTCGAAGCGCGTTCCAGGTTGGACTTTGAGCGGCTGCGCAAATTATACGCACCCTATCCATAAAAGTCAAGCTTGCTCCTCTTAAGTTAAATTGTACGGAGTGCAGCCGCAAGGCTGCCTGTGAGCGGGCTTGCGACCGCACTCCAGTAGTTGGCCCAGCACTTATGTGCTAACGAGAGTTGCAATTCTTGACAAAAAGGTGTATAATTGGAGCGTCTCTCTGATGTAGGAGGGTGAAGCGAGCTCCTTTTTCCAGGGCGCTGTCAAACAGGTTGCGGTCAGCTCGCAGGGACCGGGCGTACGACGCGAAGTCCGACGGCGCCTCCTAAAGGAGGGAGGTGAAAATGAAAGGTAGAGTATCCTTGCAACGGAAATGGATGGTGGCGCTGGCCATCGTCCTGATCCTCCAGTTGGTGATGGGAGTCACGGCCAGCTACGCAGCTCCGCCCACTTCGCCGCATGGTCGGTTCGTGTTTCATGTGGTGAGGACGGGGGAGACCCTTTTCTCCATCGGTCGCCTCTACAGCGTCAGCCCCTGGGCCATCGCCAGAGTCAATCACCTCTGGAACCCCGATTGCATCCTGGTGGGCCAGGTGCTGAAGATCCCCATCAGAATCTATGCTCCCAGGCCCTGTGCGCCATGTGGCCCGAGGTGGGGACGCATTCACTGGGTGCGGCCTGGTGAGACCCTGTGGCGGATCGGCTGGTACTACGGGGTTAGCCCCTGGGCCATCGCTCGCGCCAACGGCCTGTGGAACCCCAATTGCATCTATGCCGGCCAGAAGCTGTGGATCCCCTGGAACTAGGGATCCTGAGCTCGTCCCTGGCAGAGAGACGAGAAGGGCATCAGGCATGTGAGGTGTGCCTGATGCCCTTCGCTTTTGGCGTGTGGGCGAAAAGGAGGTGCTATCCTTTTGCACCTCCTCATCGCCAAAGGACAGAGTATGCCCCTTACGGAATCGGCACGCCATAGTAGAGCCAATCCGACCAACTGCTCCAGTTCCCCGCCCCATCCTGGGCACGAACGTGCCAGCGGTAGTAGAATCCCATCTGGCAGTGGCTGCCGAAGACCTGCTGCTGGGGGTTAGGAACGGGATACCAAGAGCCCTCCTGCTGCCACGTACTATCCAGCACCTCCAGGATGACGTGATAGACAACGCCGCTGGGGTCGGAGACCGGGTTCCAGCGCAGGGTCACGGGACAGTCCACCGAAGACGCTGTGCTGAAGTCGGGGGTGCCGGGCCCGAGTGGCTTGGGAACCGGCGGCGGGGTGGTGTCGGGCGCAGGCGTGGGGACAACGATTGTGACGCTCCGGTCAATGTCACCGCAATCGGTGACTACGTGCAGGGTATAGGTGGTCGTCTGGGAAGGGCACACCTGCCGGCTGTCATGGCCCGCCACGCCCTCACCGTCAAGATAGACCGCCCGCACGTACTCCACGCCCCACCTCAGCGTCGTGCACTCCCCCTGCTTGATCGTGTCCCGATCCACCCAGAAGCTGACCTCCGGCACCCAGATCGTCACGCTCCGCTCGATGTCCCCTGCGGGGCTGACCGCACGCAGCGTATAGGTGGTCGTCCGGTCAGGGCAGACCTCCCGAGCGTCGTGGCCAATGACGCCCTCCCCGTCGAGATAGACCGCCTCCACGTGCTCCACCTCCCACCGGAGCACGGTGCACCCGCCCGGCATGACGCAGTCGTCATCCGCCCAGAAGCTCACCTCCGGCGGTGTGACAGTGGGTGCCGGCACGACGATCTGGACGTAGAACCCCGTGCCGAAGAGCTCGCCATCCGGGGCTCGCAGCCGCCAATCGCCGCGATAGGTGCCCGGCTCCTCCGGCGCCACGAGAACCACGCCGATGTCCACCTCTTCCCCCGGCTCCGCCCACGGAAGGGGGACGCTGTCAGGGCCAGACATCGGCTCACCCCCAACAAAAGCCAGCTCATAGCCAGCCTCCCAGGGGCAGGTGCCGCTGTTCCGCAGCCGCCATATCTTCTCGAAGGGGGTGCCCGGATCGAACTCCGTGTTGTCCGGCACCGTGACATCGGCCACGAACTGGGAGTCGTTCTCGCAGGGCGGCGGCTCGGTGGGAGGCACGGGGGTCGGAGGCCGAGGCGTGGCGGTGGGACGGACGGGCGTCGGGGTCGGAGGCTTCGGTTCCGGGCCGGCGTCCAGGACCTCGATGTCGTCCACCTGGGCGTGGGAGTCCTCCAGGGTCTCGAAGGCGATGGTGCCCCGTCGCAAGGGGCTCGCGTCGGTGTGGTCCAGCTCCAGGTCGCCGTCCACGTGGACCTGGAGATGCCCGCCCCACCCCACGATCTCCACCTCGTGCCAGCGGCCCAGTGCATGCCAGGCCTCCACGCCGGCCAATTCCGTGAAGGTGTCGCCCACCTGCTTAATCAGGCCCAGGCCGCCCTCATGAAAGCCGACGAAATACCTTCCGCCCTCACCCAGCCGGACGTTCAGGTGGATGGCTCCTTCCAGGAGTTTGAGCCGGAATCGGACGCGGACGTCCTCCCACTCCTGGCCAAGCAGGGTAGCCCAGTCGTGGCCCCTGCCGCTGAGGACATAATTTGGGCTCTCCCGCTCCACCCGCCATCCCGAGCCCAGCTCCCAGCCGTCGGCCCGGCCATCCTCGAAGTCCTCGCAGAAGATCACTCCGGGCGCGCACCGCTGAACGTAGGGCGTTTCGGTTGGCGGGACCTCTGTGACCACCGTGGGGGGCGGGACAGGGGTGCGGGTCCTGAGGCACTCAGCAGGTGGCGTGCCCTGAAGGACGCAGGGGATGAAGAGGATGGCGGCCGCTGTCACGGCCACAGCCGCTCCCATCACCGAGCTCACGATGGCCAGCGTCTTGCAGCCGCAGGCGCTCTTGAGGCTCTCCAGGAGGCCCACCTTGGTCGCCTCCGAGATCTTGGCCTTGATGGCGTTCTTCGCCGCCGCGGGCAGGATCAAGGGCGGCAGGAAGCCGTAGAGCGACTTGGATCGGCCCGTCCGGGAGCGCATCTCCAGGGCCAGGGCCGCGTCCACCTCCCCGCTCCTGGGGAGCCCTCTGGCCTCCGCCCGGGCGTCGTACTCCCGCCCGAAGCGGGCCCTGGCCTCGCCCAGCAGGTTCGCCACCTGGGCCTCGGGCCGGCCCAGCACGACGGCGATCCCCCGGGCGTCGAACCCGTGCTGCTCCTCCAGGGCCAGGGCCGCCCGCTGCTCGGCGGGCAGCCGACGGGCAACGCGCCATACCTCGGCCTGCACCTGGCCGGCCTCCGGCCTGGGCGCCTCTCCCGCGAACTCCGTCTCTGGCAAAGCCTGCAGCCAGCCGCGTCGCCTGAGGAGGCTGAGGGCTTCGTCCATAGCCAGGTTGTACAGCCAGGGCTTGAACGCCCGGTCGGGGGGGAGCTTGGGGAGGGAGCGGGCGACGCGGATGAAGACCGCTTCCAGAAGCCTCTCGGCCTCGGCCTTGTCGCCCACCAGTTGGTAGAGGAAGTCGTAGAGGTCCTGGTGATAGCGCTCGAAAAGTTGGTCAAGAGCTTCGGTATCGCCGCCCTTGAACCGGGCGACGAGCTCCCGATCGGGGGGATCTCTCTCGAACATGGAAAACCCTCCTTTTGCAGGGGTCGTGCTTACGCCGACCCCACAGGGCAACCGCTATAGGCATCAACGTAAGGCTGGCGACCGCCGGTCGAGTAGCCCATAGCAGCCTACTTGCTACCTGCTACCTTTGCGATTGCCCCTACCGATGTTGCAGGGCCTCAATCTTACCTTGAAGAATTCCTGCCGCCTCCTCGTCTCCCAGACGGCGGGCTACCTCCAGCGCCGATTGGTAACAGCCCAGGGCCTCGGCCACCCGCCCTCGATCCTCGTGGGTCAGCCCCAGCCCAAACAGGGTGCGCATCTCCCCCGGCCGATCGCCCATGGCGCGGGTCAGCTCCAGGCTCTCCCGAAGATGGGTCAGGGCCTCGCTCAGCCGCCCCTGCCTGCGGAGGACGGCCCCCATCTGGTGCAGGCTGTCTGCCTCCCCCTCGCGGTCGCCCAGCTCCCGGGATAAAGCCAGGCCCCGCTCATAGTGGGACCGAGCCTCCCCCCACTCCTCCTGCCCGTAGAGCAGATTGCCGAGGTTGTGATAGCAGGAGGCCATGCCCCGCCGGTCCCCCAGCTTCTCGCAGAGGGTCAGGGCCTCCTGGTAGCGCTGCTGGGCCCTGCCCCACTGGCCCTGCTGTTCGTGGACCAGGCCCAGGTTGATCAGGACCTGGGATCGGGTCTCCTCGTCCCCCAGCCGCTCGCAGAGGGCCAGGCTGGCCTCCAGGTGCGCCAGCGCCTCCTCCGGCCGGCCCCGCTTCAGATACAGCGCCCCCAGGTCGTTCCGGCTCTCCGCCTCGCCCTGCTCGATCCCGGCCTCCCGGCAGATGGCCAGGCTCTCGGTGTAGCGCGCCTCCGCTTCCGCCCACTCCCCACGGCCCTGGTGGATCTGGCCCATCTTCCGCAGGCAGGCGGCCGTCTTCTCCCGATCCCCTACCCCGCGCAGGGCTCCCAGGCTCTGCTGGTAGTTGGCCAGGGCCTCGGCCCAATCCCCCTGAGCGAACTGGACGTAGGCCATGCGCCCCCAGGCCAGGGCCCGTCGCTGGTCCTTCTCGCCCTCCGAGAGGGGCAGGCGGTTGACCAGGTCCAGGGCCTCCTGGCACTTCTCGATGACCGCCTCCGCCGTGGCCCGATCCCGCTTCGTCGCCACGTTGGCCAGGTAGTAGGCCTCCTGCAGCCGGATGTCAACCTGCGCCTCCGGGGGCACCTTCATCTGGGGATCCCGGGCCAGGCTCAGGTAGTCCTCGGCGATGTCGCGATACTTCTCGTAGAGGGTCCAGGACTGGTGGACATGGCCCTGGTTGGCCAGGTCGTTCAGGCGGGGGAAGAGGTCGTCCAGGGCCCGCCTCAGGACCTCGGGCCTCTCCCGGGGATCGTACTCCCAGGTCCCCAGCTCCGAGCTGGCCAGGCCGACGTAGATGTAGGCCCGTTTGGTCAGTTCGTCCTCCACCTGGACACCGGCCAGGGCCTCGGCGACGGGCTTCCCCTCGGCCAGCATGGCCTCGGTGGATCCCTTGGCGATCTCGATGGCCGCCTCGTTTTCCACGCTCCACAGGGTGCCCACGTAGCCCCGCGCCCCCGCCCCCACGAAGGCCCCGCCCACGCCGACCCAGGAGATGCAGGAGTTGTTGAAGACCACGGGCAGGGAGGAGAGGTGGCATTCACAGCGGATCTCCTCCTCCCGCAGGAGGCGATCCTCTCCCTGGGCGTCCTTGAGCACGATGCCCTCCTCCGTGCCGTGGGTGACGAAGACCAGCTCCTCCACGGGCAGGAAGCGGGGGTAGATCAGCAGGTTCTCGGGGTTAGCCTCGGAGCCCTGCAGGAAGAGGGGATAGGTGGGCGTCTTGGCCAGTTGCTCCGTCGTCCACTCCGCCTCGGAGACGCCGAAGAAGCCGGGGTCGAAGACGAGGGAGAAGGAGAGCGGGGGTCGGGCGATGGCCCGGGCCATCACCTCCCGCAGGGTGAGCATGGCCGGCTCGGCGATGACGTGGCCGATGGGCATCTGGCCCCACTCCGGCACCTCGCCCTGGCCGCGCACGAAGGTGTAGGGCATGCCCCGGGTGAAGACGGTCAGGCGCTGGGGACGTCTCAGCCGCTGACGGATGTAGTCGTCCACCTGGGCGGTGACCAGGGGCAGGAGGTCGGCCACGACCGGCGTCCCGTCCTCAGGCCATTGATGGCTATCGAAAAGCGCGTCAACGCGGGCCATCACCTGGCGGAGGGCGGCCTCTACCCGCTCCAGCTCCGGGGGGCGGTTGACGTACAGGTGGGCCCCGATGTAGCGGGCGTAGAGGGCGCCGATGATGGCCGCCAGGCCGACCTCCTCCTCGACGATCACCACCTCCTGGCTGGCCGCCCCCTGGTTCACGATCTCGGCCACCTGCTCTTTGGTGGGCACAAAGTCCATCTCCTCCAGGAGGAGGGAGCGCCCTTTGCGCAAGGCGTCCAGGACGCCGAAGGGGTAGAACTCGGTCTTTTCCCGGGGCAGGGGAAAGCCCTGCAGGGCCTCCCGGCCCGCCAGGTGTTCCCAGGCCAGCTCCGCCAGATGGCGGTGGCCCTGATAGCGAAGCACCTGGCCCCCCTCCAGATCCCCCACCTCCGTGCGCTCGGGCAGGAAGAAGAGCTGCTCCACCTCCCCCGAGGGGTCGAACAGGCGCCAGACCTGGGGGTCGTAAGGATGCAGATAGACGATGCGTCGCAGGGGGAGCCGTTGGATCAGGTCGGCGTAGCGGCTCAGACGGCTCTCCCATCGCCGGAGGCCCCCCTCGTCCTCCGGCCTGGCTGGCAGGTCAATGAGGGGCTGGAATTTATGGGTAGGCAGGCAGGTGACCACGACGGCCGCTTCGGCCACCTGATGGGGCGGGCAGACGACGAGGGTATCGTTGACGTCGTACTCGGGGCGGCTCTCGATCCACAGGTCCACCACCAGTGGCCGACCCGCCGGCAGCTCCAGCCTGACCCCGACCACGTTGCCCTCCCAGCCATACTGAGGCTTCGCGACCACGTCTCCAAGGCGGACCAGGACCCTTGTGCGGCCAGGCAGGTCGAAATCGTAGCCCCCGTCAACGGCCCGACCCTGGGCCTCCTGGAGGAGCAGGGTCCAGGCCGCCGTCTCATTAACCTTCACGATCATCCGGGCGCGGGCGGTCACAGCATCGGAGCCCTCCACGCCGCGCCCCTGGAAGACCTCGATCCGCCGCTTCCCCCGGCCCAGGGGTTGCTCCGCCTGGCGGCCGGTGGCAGGGTCCAGGCCCAGCCGCCGCATCTCGGGATCGTCCTGCTCCCGCAGGTCCAGGGCGGGTCGGCTCATCTCGCCCGGGGGCACGGTCCACCGCTCCGCGATGGGGATGCGGTCCTTGCGGTGGACGCCCACGCTGAGGGCCGTCAAGTGTCCGTCCTCAAAAGCGAGACTGACGCCGTAGAAAGTGCCGATAGTCACCGTCTTCATGGGATCACTTTATCGGCTCACACAGATCGCCTGTCACTCTAATTGTACCAGGATATGGAGTTAAACACAAGGGGGCTTCACACAGCCGATTAAGTCCAAGCTGACCCTTGCGAAGGTTTGGAGACAGATTTCAAGCCCAAAGCATCTCC
Organism: Anaerolineae bacterium; assembly: GCA_046760425.1. GTDB lineage: Bacteria > Chloroflexota > Anaerolineae > JBHIEC01 > JBHIEC01 > JBHIEC01. The sequence goes on along the minus strand of JBHIEC010000008.1, from coordinate 6,922 downwards.
GCCTCCTGAGATTTGCCCCACGTCCAGGGTTGTTCGCAACCGTTCGGCTGAGCCTTCGGCCTTGAGGGCCTCAGCCCGAAGGCTCACGGCGAAGCCCTCATATTGGGCGAAAGCACTTGACAATTATGGGGTTATATGGTATCATTGTAGTCGTAGGACGTAGTAAGTTTTGTTTCGGGTATTGCTCGATGGACCGCCAAGGCTTATTTCGGCCTGGCGGTTTTTTTGTGCAGAGACCAAACCTAACGAGCTCCGCCCTACAATCAAAATCCGTAGGGAAGGAGGTGCAGGCAATGGCAGAGCGAACCGTGGGCACAGTCAAGTGGTTCAACGGCGCCAAAGGCTATGGGTTCATCCAGCCCGAAGAGGGCCCGGATGTGTTCGTCCATTACTCGGCCATCCAGGGTGGTGGGTTCCGAACCCTGGAAGAGGGCGAGCGTGTGGAGTTCACCATCGAGTCCAGCCCCAGGGGCCCCCAGGCCACGAATGTTGTGAAGCTGTAGGCTCCCCATCGGGATCAGCCACAACACGCGAGCCCCGGCGAAGGCAACTTCTGCCGGGGCTCGTGTTCAGAGAGGGAGGTGAGGTGGAGACATGACTGTGGAGCTGAGGCCCGGCGAATCGCTAGAGAACCTGTTGAAACGCTTCCGCAAACAAGTGGTCACCAGTGGCGTGCTCAGCACCTACCGCAGGCGGCGGTGGTTCGTCTCCAAGGGCGAACAACGTCGCATGGCCAAGAAGAGGGGCATCCGTAGGGCCAAACGGAAGCTCCGACGACGTGGGACGTGGACGAGACGGAGACAATAGCCTGTACGGAGTCTCCCCCCTTTGTGTTGATGCCTTCTTGTGCTCCGGCAGGATCGCCATATCCTGCCGCCAAGCCGTCGGATCGTTCGACTGAGCCTTCAGGCTGAGGCCCCTTCGTCAGGGCTTCCGCTGAGGCGTCAGCCGAAGCGCTCAGGGCAAGCTCTCAAGGCTTCGCCGTCGAGGCTCAGCCGAACGGCCGAAGGCTCACGACGAAGTCTGGCGATCCGACGGGAGCGGGACAGCGCGGACAGTGGCCGGTAGAACATCAACACGATACAGGGAGACTACCCAGTAATTAACTCAGCGCATTATGCACGCTAACAAGAAATTTAGGAGCCTGAGGATAATTCCCTCAGGCTCCCTTATGTCTCGATCTCTGGGTCTAGGCCTGCTCTACGGCTTCGGACTCGGGCCCCCCGGCCTTCTCCCTCCCGCCTGCCTCCTTCAACCCCTCGATGACGAGGGGCTCCGGCTCGCCCTGCATGACGCTCTGACCACGGAAGAAACCGCCCTCGTCAATTAGGAAGGAAGCCACGGCGATATCCCCCCACACCTTACCTGTGGCCAGGATCTCCAGGCGGCCCGTGGCGTTGATGTTGCCCTTCACCACCCCCGCCACCGACACGTTGCGGGCCGTGATGTCGGCCATCACCTGCGCCCCTTCGCCCACGATAACATTGCCCGCCGTCTCCACGGTGCCTTCGAAGACGCCGTCAATGCGGATACCTCCGTCGGCCTTGAGGTGGCCGTTGAAATTGGCCGTCGCCCCGATGACGTTCTCTATCTTTTCGCTGGGGGCTTCCCGCTCCCTGCCGAATAATGACATCTTCTCCCTCCTCCCAGATTCAGGGTCCGTATGCGTTCAGGTTTCATTCCCGCAGAAACCAGGCCAAAGACCTCCGAGGTTTCCTTGGCGTGCTCATCATGCGGGTTCTGATCGGCCTTCCTTGTAGGGATACATCCGAACTTGAGGGCAAAAACCTCGGAGGTCTTAACGCTCGCCGAGGTATTTCATGGGGTCAACGGGCGTGCCGTTGAGACGGATCTCATAGTGGAGGTGGGGGCCGGTCGTGTTTCCCGAGCTACCAGACAGGCCGATGATATCCCCCGCCTTCACCCCGTCTCCCACCTCCACGAAGTAGCGGGACAGGTGGGCGTAGAGAGTGCTGTAGCCCATCTCGTGTCGGATCTCGACCATCCAGCCGTAGCCCGACTCCCAGCCGGCTGCGATGACCAGACCGTCCTTGGTGGCCCTGACCTCGGTACGGTACCAGACGCCGATGTCAATGCCGGTGTGGAACCCACGGCGGCCCTTGAACTCCCGATAGCCGAAGCCAGAGGTGACCTCATCCCACACGGGCCACAGCTTGGGCGCGGCATCCAGGAGTTCCAGTTGCTTCTCCAGTTCGGCGGGGTCGGTCCGCTTCTCGGGGTCTACCTTCTCCACCCGTTGAGCGACCTGCTCCCTGAGAAGCTGCAGCTCCCTCAGCTTGATGGGCAGCAACGCCTGCAGGGCTCGCAGGCGCTGGAGCGTCTGGGCGTCCCCCAGGCTGATGGTCATCTCCCGGCCGCCCAGGTTATAGCTCAGCGGCCCTGCTCCCGACTCCGAGAAGGCCACGTTCTGGAGCCCACCTCGCCCCCCTATCCTCAGAGAGCTGGATCGGGGGGTGGGAGTGGGGGTGACTTCCAGGCCGATCAGGGCCCGGATCTCGTTGCTGAGCCGATCGATCTCCGCCAGATCGGCTTCGAACTTCTCTATCTGCCTCTTGAGATCGGTCTGGAAGCTATCTACCTGCTCTGTGACCTTCGTCTGGAATTGGTCCACCTCCTGATCGAGGCTGGCGAATTCCTGCTGGAGCGTCTTGACCTCCTGCTGCTGGGAGAGGATAGTCCTGCGCATCTCCTGCTCGCGGGAGCGGTCAATCTGCTGCTCCCGGCGCAATGTCTCCAGTTGCTGTTGCAGGAGATAATGTCTGGTGGCGAAGAAAGCCATCCCGGCCAGGAGGGCAGCCACCATCACCAGAGTAGCGGAGAGAGCCCAGGGGGGGATACGCAGGCTGATAGGGGGGCGTTGAGAGTGGGGCACGATCAACAGTGTCAGGGGTTGTTTCCCCTTTTTGCGTGCCACGATAAAGTCACATCCTCCTTGCGGATTTTGTGCCCTTCTTGGGCAGGCATTATAATCTAATAATGGCCTTTTGTCAAGGGCCGGCACGCAGGGCCCGGGCGATGGCCTCCTCTTCCTCCGCTGACAGGTGATAGGCGGATTTTCCGCCCTCCACCGGCTTGGCGTAGACCCGCACACCGGCGCGGCTATAGAGGCCGCTGAAGACGATCCCGTCGCCCCGAGCATCCAGGAGGGCGATAGCGAAACTCTGATCGCCGCCGGTGTCGGGGAAGGGGTTGAAGCGCACTACCCCCACCTGCTGAAGGCTATGGCGCAATGTCTCTTCCAGCCCCCGCACCTGATGGCTCAATTCGTCCACCTGGGTGCCAGTGCGCTGGACCTGGGCCGCGTAGTCTCGCAGGATCGCCTCCAGGTTGGCGCCCTGAGCGCCCGTCAACAGGGCTCGATAACCCGCCAGAGTTCTGTCCAGGCGCCTCTGAAGGATGAATAGCCAGATTAGAGCAATGAGCACCAGGATGATCGTGCCCAGCCAGAGGATTGGTCCGTAGTTCTGCCACACTGTTGTCAAGATCCCCCTGTCGTACACCTTGAGTAACTGCTCACCTCGCTCGGCCTGGATTCCTTCGACATCTCAGGACAAGTGCCAAACCTGTGGTGAGCGTAGCCGAACCATCCAGGCCAAAGCGGCAAGATCAGCCCGAATTCGCCTGTTAAGCCGTCGGATCGTTTGACTGAGCCTTCGGGCTGAGGCCCCTTCGTCAGGGCTTCCGCTGAGGCGTCAGCCGAAGCGCTCAGGGCAAGCTCTCAAGGCTTCGCCGTCGAGGCTCAGCCGAACGGCCGAAGGCTCACGACGAAGTCTGGCGATCCGATGGGAGCAAGTGGATAATTACCACCTCAGAATGACGATATTTTACCCCATTTGGGGCTGCTAGTCAAGCCGTTGTCTCGCCGTTTCTGTAGACAGGGTTTTGACACCCTTTCAGCCCCGTGCTATAATTCGGATCGTCTTCCCAACGGGAACATCCGGGACACCGCTGTCTACGGAAGGAGGGATGGGCTGTGCGCGTCATCGAATCCGGCATAGGGGAGCTGATCCAGCCCCCTGACATCAACGCCTTCCGGGAATGGAACCGCCAGAACAAGCCCAAGATGCTGGTGGACAAGGTGATGACGGAGCAGGAGGCGATCAGCCGCTTTGTGAAGAGAGGAGCTCATCAAGGAGTGGGTGGAGATGTCCAGGGAGCCGGAGACGACCCAGGCCTATCTGGACAGGTGCGTCTACGGCGTGAAGAATCACCAGGAGTACCTCCAGCTCATCGGCCAGGAGAGGCTCCAACACCTCAAGGACATGGTAGGAGGGCGATGATGGGCTCTCAGGAATACAACCCCACCGAGTTGCTGATCTGCCTGGCCTCACGGCTGATGGAGGACGGGACCACAGCCTTTATTGGCACCGGCATCCCCATGCTGGCCGCCTCCTTAGCGCAGAAGATGCATGCGCCTCATTCGATCCCCATCTTCGAGTTCGGGGGCATGGGCGCCTTGCTGGAGAGGCTCCCCCTGGCGGTGGGGGGAGGCGCGCACCTTCTACAAGGTGGTTGCGGCCTCGGGGATCTGCGACATCGTGGAGACGGCCCAGCGGGGCTTCATCGAGTACGGGTTCCTGGGCGGGGCGCAGAGTGATATGTACGGCAATCTGAACAGCACCGTCATCGGCGACCACGACCGACCGAAGGTCCGCCTCCCTGGCAGAGGGAGTGACTTGAAGCTTCGCCTTTTGGCGTTTTCGTGCTTACTTCTGCTCGTGACGGCCTGTGTGCCGCGTGCCACGCCCGCGCCGACGGCTACGCCGTCGCCGACCCCCACCGCCACGGCCACGCCAGCCCCTTCGCCCACGCCGCTCATTGACGAGCAATCCATCCGCAAGGAAATCTGGCGCAACCTCAGGGTCATCTCCCCCAGGGCCGAACTGGTCACCGAGGGCAGCGCGAATATCCTCATCATTGACCTGGAGTCACCCGGCGGCGAACCCGAGAGGCCGGGCAGCCTGACCATGGGGGAGGTATCCCTGATCCTGCAGGTCTTCGATGTCATGGCCATCCGCGTGGACGAGGATTGTCCCTGCCCCTACGACCATGTGGCGCTGCGGCTGCTCAACCCGGTGGCCGGCGGCCAGGGCACGGCGGTTCGGATCACGTCCGACGTGGATCACCTCAAGCAACTGAGGTTCCACCGCAAGAAGCTGGACGCCGACCCCGAGGGCTACCAGGAGCGGTATGGTCAGGCGCTCACGGAGTTCGTCGAGGCGCTGACCGTCGTTGCGGAGTGATCGTGATGACCAGGCATGAGCGCGTGTACGCCGCCCTGCGGGGCGAGCCCGTGGATCGAGTGCCCATCGCCCTGTGGCGGCACTTCCCTGAAGAGGATCAGACGGCCCAGGGCCTGGCCCAGGCCGTCCTCGCCTTCCAGGAGCGCTTCGATTTCGACTTCGTCAAGGTCACCCCCACCAGCGGCTACCCCGTCGAGGACTGGGGGGCCAGGTTCGTCTATCGCGGCAACGATGAGGGGACGCGGGACTACGTGGAGCGCCCGGTCAAGAGCCATGAGGACTGGCGGGCGCTGCAGCCCCTGGATGTCACTCAGGGGGTGCTGGGCCGGGAGCTGGAAGCTCTGCGCCTGATCGGTGCTCAGATCGGCGGGCAGGTGCCTTTCATCCAGACCATCTTCAGTCCCCTGACCACGGCCAAGAACATGGCTGGCCAGGAGCGCTTCCTGCACTATCTGCGGCAGCACCCCGACGATCTCCATGCCGCCCTGGCCGTTATCGCCCAGACGACAGCCGCTTTCGCCCGGGCGTCCCTCGAAGCCGGCGCCGATGGCCTCTTCTTCGCCACCCAGTTGGCCAGCCGCCAGGTACTGAGGGAAGATGAGTACCGGGAGTTCGGCGAGACCTACGACCGACAGGTGCTCGATGCTGTGGCGGGGCAGACGGATTTCCTCCTGCTCCACATTCACGGCCAGGACGTCATGTTCAACCTGCTGGCCCGGTACCCTGTCCAGGCCATCAACTGGCATGATCGGCGGACGTCCCCATCGCTGGCGGAGGCCCAGGAACGCTTCGGTGGCTGCGTGGTAGGGGGCATCAATGAGTGGGGGACCCTGCTCCAGGGCACGCCTGACGAGGTGGTGGCCGAGGTGGGCGAGGCCATCGCCCAGACGGGCGGGCAGCGACACATCGTGGGGGCCGGCTGCGTCACCCCCATCACCGCTCCGGAGGCCAACATCCAGGCTGCACGCCAGGCCGTCGAAAAATCCACCTGAGGAGGCTTCTTTGTGATCGAAGAAAACGACGTGATCGAGCGGATCCTCAAGGGTAGCCAGACCATCGCTGTGGTGGGGCTGTCCCCCAGGCCGGACCGTCCCAGCCACAGCGTGGCCCGTTACCTGCAAGCCCAGGGCTACCGCATCATCCCCGTGAACCCCATGGTGGAGGAGGTGCTGGGCCAGCGGAGTTACCCCGACCTGGCCTCCATCCCCGGGGAGGTGGACGTGGTGGACATCTTCCGCCGCCCTGAGCACGTGCCGCCTATCGTGGAGCAGGCCATCCAGATCGGAGCCCGGGCGGTGTGGATGCAGGAAGGGGTGATCAACCAGGAGGCGGCGGAACGGGCCCGGGAGGCTGGCCTGGACGTGGTCATGGACCGCTGCATGTTCAAGGAACACAGCCGCCTGGTGCGGGAGGGCAAGCTCAAAGTGCCCTCGGAGGAGTGATCTTGAGAGTCACCGTCCTGGGTGCGGGACCCGCCTGCCCCAACGCCGGTGGAGCCTGCGCCGGCTATCTCTTCGAGGTCGCAAGCGCTCGCAGCCCTGACGCATCTGCTCGCTCCCCTTCAGCTAAGACTGCTCTAAGCACCAGGCCGCGAGCAGATACGTCACCAATCGCTATGGTCTATGCAGGGCTTGAGCCTGCTGCGAGCACTTGCGAGG
>JBHIEC010000007.1:0-27033 GCA_046760425.1 Anaerolineae bacterium | reverse complement strand
TCCAACCTCCAACCTCCAGCGTCAGGCCGTCGGCTACGGTCTCCTGGGTGCATTGTTCGTGGCCGTCATCGGCAATCTGGGCGAGGTCAAGCTCATCCTAGAGGGGCTGTGGCAGGTCAGTGGCTCGCAGTTCAGGAGCACCATCCCGGGACTGGCGGGGGCGGTCAAGGCCCTCCTGGGGCTGTCCAAAGTCCTCCTGGGGAACCAGGCCCTGCCCTTCCGCATCGAGTGGTGGTACTGGAACCCCACCCGTGTCATCCCCGAGACCATCAACGAGTTCCCCTTCTTTACCTTCCTCTACGCCGACCTCCATGCCCATGCCGTTGCGCTGCCCCTGACCCTGCTGGTTCTGGCCATGGCGGTGAATGTCGCGAGGGAAAGAAGGGAGCTAAGTAACTGCGCAAACGTTCTTTGTACTTTTTCCTTTGACCCTGGGGATTTCCTCGGTCTCCTCATCTTCGCCTTGGCTCTCGGCGCCTTACGTCCGACCAATACCTGGGATTACCCCACCTATCTGCTTATCGCCCTGGGGGCACTGGCTATCCGGGAGTACCGGCGCCGGGGCCAGGTGGATCGTGCGGGCCTGTGGGCCGTGACCTGGCGCTTTGGTGCTATCGTCGTCCTCAGCACGCTCCTCTTCTGGCCCTACCAGGCCCGCTACGCTGCCGCCTACACCAGCCTGGAGCTGTGGAAGGGGTCGCGGACGGGTCTGATGGATTATCTGATCGTGCACGGCTTCTTCCTCTTCGTCCTCGTCACCTTCCTGGGGGTCGAGACCTGGCAATGGCTGAATCAGGAGGGGGGCGCCTGGCGGGAGTGGCTCCGGGCCTGGTCCCCTCTGGCGCCCTATGTGGGGGTGCCCGTGGCTCTTCTGGCCCTGCTGCTCGTCTTGAAGCATCTATGGCTCTTCCTTTTCCTGCTGCCCCTCCTGGGTCTGACGGCGTTCCTGTTCCTGCGGGAGGCGCCACCGGAGAAGCGGTTCGTCCTGGGCCTGATCCTGGTGGGGCTGGCCCTGAGCCTGGGGGTGGAGGTGGTGGTGCTCAAGGGCGACATCGGACGGATGAACACCGTTTTTAAGTTCTATTTGCAGATCTGGGTGTTGTGGGGCGTGGCCACGGCAGCGAGCCTGGCCTGGCTGGTCAATGAGGTGCGGCGCTGGTCCTTCCAGCCCCGACGCCTGTGGACCGGCGCCCTGATCGCCCTCTTCCTCTGCACCGCCCTCTACCCCGTCTTCGCCACCCGGGCCAAGGTGCGGGACCGCTTCGATCCCCGCATCGGGCCGACCATAGATGGCAGGGCCTACATGCGTCAGGCAACCTATCACGACCAGCAACCCCTAACCTTGTATTGGGACTATGAGGCCATCAACTGGCTCCTGGACAACGTCCAGGGCTCGCCGGTGATCCTGGAGGCCAATACGGTCGAATACCGCTGGGGCTCGCGGGTCTCCATCTATACGGGCCTGCCCTCGGTGGTGGGCTGGAGCTGGCACCAGCGGCAGCAACGGGCCGTCCTGCCCGGTGGCCAGGTGGAGCGCCGCATCGAGGAGGTACGGACCATCTACAACACCACCGACGTCAACCAGGCCCTGGCTCTGCTCAGGAAGTACCACGTGGCCTACATCTACGTGGGCGAGCTGGAGCGGGCCTACTACGAGCCGGCGGGGCTGGCCAAGTTCGACGCGATGGTGGGGCGTGAGCTGGATCTGGCTTATCAGAGCGAAGCGGTCAAGATCTACCGGGTGAAGGGCGAAGGGGGATGGGGGGAGATGGAAGGGGGAAGGGAGAGGTTCGTCCATTCTCCATCCTCCACTCTCCATTCTCCTCGCCTCGATTTGATGGCCAAACTACCCCTTAGTAGCGATTTCAGTTGCTTAGATGACCCGCCTCCTCAGGGCAAATCCCTGCTCCTCGACGTGCCCGTGGATCAATTGCCCGTCGTGGACGACCGGGGATGGAACCCCCTGGCCAACGTCCATCCCCTCCTCTCCATCGCCACCTGGTGGGCCGTCGTCCAGGTCCTGGGCCTGGCCGCCTGGCCCCTGGCCTTCCTCGTCTTCCGCCGCTTCGCCGACCGGGGCTACATCCTGGCCAAGACGCTGGGCCTTCTGGTCGTGGCCTACCTGGTCTGGGTCTCTGCCTCCCTGCGCCTCCTGCCCAACACGGTGCCCACGGCGAGGCTCGCTTTTTCCCTTCTTCTCGCCCTTTCCCTCCTTTCCTTCTGGCGGCACCGTGGGGAGATGGCAGCCCTTTGGCGGCAAAAGAGGTCCTTAATCTTGATCCAAGAGGGGCTGTTTTCCCTGGCCTTCCTTTTCTTCGTCGGCCTGCGGATCCTGAACCCCGATCTGTGGCAGCCGTGGTTTGGCGGCGAGAAGTTCATGGAGTTCGCCTTCCTCAACGCCATCCTCAAGAGCGCCCACTTCCCGCCCTACGATCCCTATTTTGCCGGCGGCTACATCAATTATTACTACTATGGCCAGTTCATCGTGGCCCTGCTAGTCAAGCTGACGGGCATCGTGCCCCAGGTGGCCTTCAACCTGGCTGTGCCGACCCTCTTCGCCCTCACCGTGGGCAACAGCTTCAGCCTGGGTCACAACCTGGGTGGGGGCTATGTCAGCGGCCTGGCGGGGGCCCTCTTCGTGGCCGTGCTGGGCAACCTCGACGGCCTGGTGCAGGTGGTGGGCAAGATAGCTCCCGCCCTTCTGCAGGGCCAGGCTCCGCCGCCCTTTGATTACTGGCACAGCACCCGCATCATCCCCCACACCATCAACGAGTTCCCCTTCTTCAGCTTCCTCTTCGCCGACCTGCATCCCCACATGATCGGGATACCGTTCACGGTGTTCGTCCTGGCTTTGCTATTCAACCTGGTCCGTAAGGGGAGATCAGGGGATCAGGGAATGAGGGCACTCAGGGGGTTAAGGGAGACCCTGTCAGTTCCTTCGGCTCGTGCGCTGTTAGTGACCCGTAGCGCAATGAATGCAAGAAATGAACAGCCCGGTTGCCGCACGGAAGGCGGGGCTGGAAGCCCCGCGCTGAGAGGACAAAGCCCCTTCGGGGCTGATGAGAGCAGCTCGATGAGCGCAGACGAAACGAGTTCGAAGAGCTTTGCTCTTTCAGCCCGATGGCTTCAGCCTCGGGCCCTTCTGCGCCGAAACAGCAATTTCTTGCCATATTTCGACCACACTCCACTAGATACAATCCTGCTCTCTTTATCCCTTGGCGCAGTGGCTGTCATTAACACCTGGGATTTTCCCACGTACCTGGTCCTTCTATTCCTGGCCCTTCTCCTCCGGCGGCGCGCGAGCGAAGGTCGCCGAGGTTGGCTCATACTTATCGTTTCCTTCTTGCTTATCGCCGCAGCCAGTCTGCTCCTATACTGGCCCTTCTACACCCACTACCAGGCCCTGAAGGTGGGGGTGGGGCTGGTCCGGGAGCAGACAGGGCTGCCGGACTTCCTCACCATGTGGGGCTTCTTCCTCTTCGCGGTCGTCACCTACCTGGCCGTCGAGCTCCTCCGTTCGAGGGAATGGCGAGGGCTTCTGCGGTTCTGGCGCTTGCTGAGGCGCCATCGGGATCGGGCATCCCGCGTCGTCCGCCTCTATCGTGCCCTGGTCCGTCGGCCAGCGAAGGGTGAGCGTCTGGCCGTGTCTGCTGCCCTCGTCGTGCTGCTGACAACGGCCGGGCTGGCCCTGTGGAGTATGTATTCCACAGGGCTGGCTCTGGCCGGGCAGGGGGTCCCGGCTCTCCTCGTGCCCCTCGTGGCCGGAGCTGCCTTTCTCCTTCTGCGTAGGAATGCTGCTCCCGAAGAGCGCTTCACCGCCTTGCTGATCTTCATGGGGCTGGCCATCCTCCTGGGCTGCGAGGTGGTCTTCCTGAGGGATTTCCTGGAGGGGGGCGAGTGGTACCGCATGAACACCGTCTTCAAGTTCTACATCCAGGCCTGGGTGCTCCTGGGTCTGGGGACGGCGGCCACGCTGCCCCGCCTCTGGAGCTTCTGGCGGAATCGCGCTCCGGCGGGGTTGCGCGCCCTGTGGGTGGGCCTCTTTCTGTTCCTGCTCCTCTCCTGCGCCCTCTACCCCCTCCTGGGCACGCCAGCTCGTGTCACCGAGCGGTTCCCGGGGGAGAGGCCGCCCCTGGGCACCCTGGATGGGATGGCCTTCATGGCTGTTGGCTCCTACACCTGGCCCGAGGAGAACCGCATCGAGCTGAAGTATGACTACCAGGCCATCCAGTGGCTGCTGACCCACGTGAAGGGCACGCCCGTCATCGCCGAGGCGAGCCTGCCCTATTATCGTGAGGGGGGCATGCGGGTCGCCAGTTTCACCGGCCTGCCGACCCTCCTGGGCGCCCATCAGAGCGAGCAGCGCTACGCCTGGCAGGTGGGCCCGCGGGCCAAGGCGGTGCAGGAGTTCTTCGATACGTCCAGCATCGTCCGCGCCCTGGCCCTTATCGAGGAGCATCGCATCTCGTACATCTACGTGGGCCAGTTGGAGCAGGCGGTCTACGATCCTGAGGGCTTGGCCAAGTTTGAGCAGATGCGGGAAGGGGGGTATCTGGATTTGGTGTACGAGAACGAGAGGGTGAAGATTTACAGGGTGAGAGGATAGGGGCTCTCACAGGGAGCAGGCAAGATGAAGCGAATTGCACTCACCGACTGCGATTAGCCGCGTTATAGATGCTTTTAACACACGCAACACTACATCGAATTGAGAAAGGAACGAATGCTTCGACAAACTCAGCACAAGTTTTCTACCCCAATTCGCTTTTTTCCGAATTCGTTGTAGTGTTCCGGCAAATGTGAAATTAAGGCAGAGGTGATCGTGATGGAGGAAAGACAAGTGGTGGACATAAGTGCGACATTGACCGAGGCCGAGCATCGCCTGCGCAGCCTATCGCCTGAGCGGCTGCGGGTGGCCAATGACTTCCTGGCCTATCTGCAAGAACGCGAGGAGAACGAGGCGACCGCCGAGTTGCTGAGCATCCCCGGCTTTGAGGAGGCCTTCCAGCGCGCCGTCGAGCAGGCCGAAAGCGGAGAGGTGGTGCGCTTCGAGGATATCCGCCGCGATGTATGAGGTTTATTTGATGGGCTTTGCTATCCAGGGAGGTGATGACATTGGGGCTTCGTGACCGATTGAGGGGAAGAAAACTGAGGACCAGATACAATCCCGGCGACCTCAAGGGGCAACTGCTGGATTTTGTCAGGAGCGATCGCTTCAAGGGCGAGCTCAAGCACGCCGTGCGGGAGCGCTTCGGGGGCGATGTCATGGTCGGCGACGAGGATGAATTGATCAACTTCTTCGACTGGTTCGCCCTGGAGCGTCCCACCCGCAGCGGCAAGACGCCCCTGGAGCTGTTCGTCGAGAAGGAACGCAAACGAGGGATGCCCGAGGAGATTTGTCAACAACTTATGCGCTGGGGGAACGTGATCGAAGGGCTGTTCGAAATTCGCAAGCTGATTGACCGGGACACTGTCTTAACCTACGAGCATCTGAGGCAACGGGAATACGTGGTGAAGTCCAATAAGCCCGGCTTCCTGGCGAAGCACGTCTCGCCCGGCTATTACATGATCGCCCGCATCGTCCCCTGGTATGACCACTACTACTTCTCGGGCGCCAGCGCCGTGTTGCCGCCGGAGACAAAGGAGCAAGTCTCGAAGCTGATCGAGGGAATGAGGGAGAAGTACCCGGAGCTGGCCTTCGCCGAGATGGAGGAGGAAGAGTTAGAGATGGCCCTGGCCACGCAGGAGGAGGTGTACCGGGCCTTCGTGGAGTTCTTCGGCGACGATGAGGTGGTCTTCCCCACCGGGCGGGAGATGGCCAAGGGGATGGAGGCATTCTATCGCTACTACATCTTCGAGCGCGTACAGGAGAGCTCGGGCAAGACCCTGGCACAGCAGGCGAGGGAAGCAGGCATGAAGCCCAGCCTTCCGAAGGAGGAATACCCACCCGAGCTCCTGGAAGTCGGGGAGATTGGAGTCCTCATTGACCTGAAGGAGGGCTTCATCATGCTGCCAGAGTACGGCACCTTCCGCCGCATCTTCATCGAGGAGGATTTCCAGTCCATCCCTGGCTATCGCCAATTGATCTACAATTACCTCAAAGAGGATTCCATCCCGCCTCTCCCCTTCCAGCGCATGGTGGAGCGCCATCCGGAGCAGGCCAAGCGGGTCTTCCAGGCCGTCCTTCGCCGACGCAAGTTCAGTCTCAAGAGGGACTTCCCCAGGCTGATGAGGCGCTACAAGAGGAAATGGTTGGAGCGGGGGCCTAAACCCTGGATCACCATCAAGGAGTAGATGACATCACTACATCTACATCAGCCAACTGGAGTGAACGATCTACGACCCTGAGGGGCTGGCCAAGTTCGAGGGGGTGCAGAGGGGGAGGTACCTGGATTTGGCTTATGAGAGGATGAAGATCTATCGGGTGAGGGATAACTTGACATTGTGGATCTGCCGAAACACTACAGCGAATTTGGAATAAAACGAATCAGGGCAAGAAAACTTGTGCTGAGCTTATCGAAGTATTCGTTCCTCTCAATTCGTGTAGTGTTGTTTGGCGGCCAAGTCCGCAACCAGGTAGCCTTATTCCGGGATTTTGATAAGTTTGGCTCTGCAGAGCTGCAGGGAGGTAACTCTTGCTTCCATTCTTCACTTGGTGGCTCATCATCGAGGTCCTGGGGCTGGTGGCCTTGCCGGTGGCCTTCCGCCTGTTCCGGAACCTGCCGGATCGGGGCTACACTCTGGCCAAACCCCTGGGTCTGCTCCTGACCAGCTACGCCTTCTGGATCCTGGTCACCTTCGGCTTCCTGCGCAACACCCGCGTGGCCATCGGCTTCGTGGTGCTGCTGATAGCCATCGGAACGGGGGTTCTCTTCAGCCAGGATCAGGAAGAGCTGCTGGGCTTCCTGCGCCGGAACCGGGGGTTGGTCGTGACCATCGAGGCCCTCTTCCTCGTGGCCTTCGCCATGTGGACCCTTTTCCGCGCCTACAACCCCCACATCATGCACACCGAGCAGCCCATGGACTTCGGCTACCTGAACGCCATCCTGCGCAGTGCCACTTTCCCACCCCACGACGAGTGGCTCTCCGGCTTCGCCATCAGCTATTATTACTTCGGCTACCTGATGATGGCCCTCCTCACCAAACTCTCAGGCATTCCCTCAGACATCACCTACAACCTGGCGATAGCACTCTTGTTTGCGATGACGGTCACGGGGGCGTTCAGTGTGGTCTACAATCTAGTTCAAAGTCCAAAGTCCGAAGTCCAAGGTCAAGCTATCGCGTTTGGCGTTCTGGGCTCCCTCTTCGTGGCTGTCATCGGTAATCTGGAAGGGTTCCTCGAACTCCTCCACGCCAAGGGGATCGGCTCGGCGGCCTTCTGGCAGTGGGTGGACATCAAGGACCTGCCTGGCGGCCCGCCTTTCATGAGCAACGGGTGGTGGTGGTGGCGAGCCTCGCGGGTCATCCACGACGTCATCCTGGGCCAGACCTCCGAGGTCATTGACGAGTTCCCCTTCTTCAGCTTCATGCTGGGCGATATGCATCCCCACGTCCTGGCCCTGCCCTTCAGCCTCCTGGCCCTGGCCCTGGCCCTCAACCTGCTGCGGGGCCGGGAGTCCCTGGAGTTCTCCCTCCAGAGGCCCCTGTCCCTTCTCTATCCCCTCTGCCTGGGGGCGCTGGGCTTCTTGAATAGCTGGGACTTCCCCACCTACGCCCTGGTGGCCATAGGGGCCTACGCCATCCAGCGTCGCCTGACTCTGGGGAAGCTGGATCGCGAGTGGCTGAAGGACGTAGCCTACACCGCTCTTCTGGTGATCGGCCTGGGGCTGGCTCTCTACCTGCCCTTCTACATCGGCTTCCAGTCCCAGGCGGGGGGTGTGCGGCCCGTGCTCCTGGTCAAGACCCGGCTGCACCAGTACCTGATCATCTTCGGCCTCTTCATCTTCGTCATCGTCAGCCTGCTGATGGGGCAGCTCAAGGGGTGGATGGCTGCCAAGCGCAGGGAGGGCTGGCTCACGACGGAGCTCTGGCTGGTGGGCGGCGTCTCCCTGCCCCTGATCCTGGTCTCCCTCCTTTTCCACTGGTGGACCTCTCTTTTCCTGATGCTGGTGATCGGTTTCGCCGTCCTGCTGCTCTGGCAGCGGGTGACTCAGACGACATCTGACTCGGATCGGGGCCTGCTCTTCGCCCTGCTCCTGGCGGCTGTGGGCTTTACCCTCACCCTGGGCACGGAGTTCGTCTACATCAAGGACACCTTCAACAGCCGCATGAACACCGTCTTCAAGTTCTACTACCAGGCCTGGGTCCTGCTTGCCATCAGCGCCGCTTTTGGGGTATACTATGTGGCCAGGGATCAGGGATTAGGGATTAGGAGCAGGGGGCTGAGGCTGGGGCGCGGGGCTTCGCCCTTGAGGGCTCAAGCCCGAAGGGTTTGGTTGGGGGCCTTTGGTGCCTTGCTGGCGGCCAGCCTGATCTACCCGTTGGCGGCCGGCTACACCAAGGCGGGCCGCTTCGCCGCTGCCCCCTCGTTGGACGGGATAGCCTGGTGGGA
Organism: Anaerolineae bacterium; assembly: GCA_046760425.1. GTDB lineage: Bacteria > Chloroflexota > Anaerolineae > JBHIEC01 > JBHIEC01 > JBHIEC01. Next base: position 18,485 of record JBHIEC010000007.1, on the reverse strand, counting down.
GCAGCATCGTCCGGGCGACTACGCCGCTATCCAGTGGCTCAGGGCCAACGTGAGGGGCACGCCGGTGATCCTGGAGGCCACGGGCGGATCGTACAGTGAGTTCGGGCGGGTCTCCGCTGCCACGGGCCTGCCCACCCTCCTGGGCTGGGGTGGCCATGAACTCCAGTGGCGGGGCAGCTACGATGAGCCCGGCGCCCGCGAGCCCGTCATCGCCAGGATCTACCAGAGCACCGACCTGCAGGAGGTGCAGAGGCTGCTGGATCAGTACGATGTCCGCTACGTCTACGTGGGCGCTCTGGAGCGGGAGAAGTACCAGTTATCCCCGCCTCAGATTGATAAATTCGGCAAATTTATGGATCTGGTCTACGACCAGGCGGGCGTGCGGATTTACAAGAACAGGGCAGAGTGAACAGATGGGATAAACGTTCACCCGTCTGGTCAGGGAGGGGTGACTTTGTGCCGATAGCGCTACATTGGCGGTCGGCGGCGGATAAATCACGCCACGCCGCCTGGGGTGAAAACGACCCAGGCACCGTCATTTATGCGGTGCCGCTGGCAGGGGAAGGGGGAAAGGAAGTGCCTAAGAGGAGGCGCGCTCTCCAGACCAGGGGGCCCTCAGGCCCCACCGTGGAGGTGGCCCTCTACCTGCTGCTCCTCATCGTGGCGGCAGCTTTGCGCCTCTACGGGCTGGGAGCCCGGCCGCTCCAGGCCGAGGAGGCCCAGCAGGCCATGGCGGCTTGGCGCTTCTACCAGGGTCAGCTCCAGGGCCCGGAAGGGTACAGCCCTCTCCTGTTCTACGGTGACCTGCTAACCTTCCTGCTCTTCGGTGCTGGCGACTTCCAGGCTCGGCTCCTGCCCGCCCTCTTGGGCATCGCCCTGGTGGGGCTGCCCTGCCTCCTGCGCCGCTGGCTGGGCTTCGGCCTGAGCTCAGCCGAAGGCCGGGCTGGCGCCCTGGCCACAGCCGCCCTCCTGGCCCTCTCGCCCTCGGCCCTCTTCTTCTCCCGAGCCCTGGCGGAGGAGACCGCCGTCGCCGCCTGCTCTCTGGCCCTTTTGGCCGCCCTCCTGGGCTACCTGGAGGAGCGCCAGCCCCATCACCTCTACTGGGGGGCGGGCGCCCTGGCCCTGATGCTGACGGCCGGCTCGGCGGCATACACCTTCCTTTTCCTGCTCGTCACCTTCTTCCTCATCCTGGCCCTGGCCGCCCGTTTTGGCGCCGGGGCCGAAGCCTGGGCTCGGGTCGTGGCTGCCTGGCGGGAGTTGAGGGGAGATAGAGAGGTTCTGGTCAGGGGGGCCGGCCTCTTCGGCGCTGTCTTCCTCCTGGCCTCCACCGGTTTCCTGCTCAATTTCGGCGGCTTGCAGGCCAGCCTTGACCTCTTCGCCGCCTGGCTGGGTCGCTTCTGGACGCCCTCCGGCGGCTTTCCCTGGACCGACTACCTGCAGATCCTCCTCTACGAACCGCTGATTCTCATCTTCGGGTTGGTAAGTGCAGCCTACTTTTTGTGGCAACTCAGGACTGCCCCAAGAGAGGGGACCCCCTCATCCCTCATCCCTCATCCCTTTTCCCTTTTCCTCATCTACTGGTTTGTGGGCAGTCTGATCCTCTACACCCTGGCCAGGGGGAAGAGCCCCGCCATGATCCTCCCCATCCTCCTGCCCCTGACCCTCCTGGCGGGCACAGCTATTGGGCGGCTGCTGGAGGAGGTGGGGGAGGCGGCCTCCTGGGCCCGTGAAGGGCTTTTCCTGGGCCTTTCCCTGCCCATCTCAGGATACGCGTTGCTCCAGTCAGCCTTCTACGTCTCCTTTGGAGAAAGCAGATATTTGCTCTTGACCCTGGCGGCGCTGCTCTCCCTCATCGGTCTGGTGGTGCTCTTCTGGATGTGGGCCGGGCCGGGGGCGGCTCTGCGGGGCGGGGGGCTGACGCTCTTCATAGCCCTGGCGGTCCTGATGGTGCACTCCACCTGGCACCTGAACTATCTGGGCCGCAGTGAGCCCCGGGAGCTCCTGCTCCCTCAGCCTACTTCGCCCCAGGTGGTGCGGATGGTCGAGACTCTGGAGAAGCTGTCCCTCGACCGGGAGGGGGACCCCCACAGCCTGGCCATCACCGCCGAAGCGAGCCTGGAGCCCCTCCTGGGCTGGTACCTGCGAGACTTCAGCCACGTCGCTTTCCGGACCCGGATCGCTTCGCCGCCGGGCACACCCGTGGTTATCGTCTCGGCCGAGAGCGAACCCCCGCCCCTGGGGGATTACATCGGCCAGCGATTTCGGCTGCGATCTCTCTGGGAGCCGGCTGGCCTGAAGGGGCGGGACCTGGCGCGCTGGCTCTTCTACCGCCAGGTGCCCAACCTCGCCCAGCCCTATGACATGATCCTGTACGTCAGCAGATAGGCACATTGCGGTTGTCATTGCGAGCCGAAGGCGAAGCAATCTCCACCCCGCGAATTGGAGATTGCTTCGGCGGAAAAGCCTGCCTCGCAATGACAATCGAAAATCGGAAGTCCACAGAGGTGAATCGTTATGGAGAAAAGTACGGAAGAACGAAGGGCGACTTTGCTGGATCGCCCCCTCTCCAGCCTCCTGGCTCTCAACTGGGAGACGGCCCTCTACGGGCTGTTGCTGGCCATGGCCATCGTGACGCGGTTCTGGGACCTGGGCTCGCGGGCCATGAGCCACGATGAGAGCCTCCACGCTCTCTACTCCTGGAACCTGTACGCCGGCAAGGGGTACCAGCACAATCCCATGATGCACGGCCCCTTCCTCTTCCACGCCAACGCCCTGATCTACTTCCTCTTCGGCGACAGCGACTATACGGCGCGCATCCTGCCGGCCCTCTTCGGCGTGATCCTGGTGGCGCTGCCCTACTTCCTGCGTCAGTGGCTGGGGCGGAGGGGGGCCCTGGCGGCTTCAGGCCTGATCCTCATCTCCCCCTCCCTGCTCTACTACTCCCGCTACATCCGCCATGACATCTTGATCTCTGTGTGGACGATGCTCATGGTCATCGCCCTCTTCAAGTATCTGGAGGAGCGGCAGGAGCGCTGGCTGTATCTGGGGGCGGCGGCGGTGGCCCTCTCCATAGCCACCAAGGAGGTAGCCTACCTGCACGGTGTCATCGGCGTGACCTTTATCGTGGCCGTGCTGCTGTGGGAGTCCATAGGCGGGCGGAGCAAAGAGGGGCTGGTCATGGCCGGCCTGGCAGCCGCCTTGCTGGCGTGGAGCCTCAAGGCGACCCTGCTCCCCGCCCTGCCCAGCCTGATCGTGCTCCTGGCGGGCATCGCGCTGGTGATGGCGCTCATGGGCCCCCTCATCGAGAAGCGCGACGGCAGCCCCACCCTGGCCGTCCTGCGGGAGATCAGCCCCTGGGCCCTGGGCATCTGTGTGGCTATCTTCGCCGTCATCTACACCCTGCTATACACCACCTTCTTCACCAACCCCGCGGGCATGGCGGGCATCCCGGCCTCCATCCTGTACTGGATGTCCCAGCAGCCGGTGCAGCGGGGCAGCCAGCCCTGGTTCTACTACTTCGTCCTTCTGCCCCTTTACGAGTTCACCCCCCTCCTCTTCACCCTGCTGGGGACGGGCTACTATTTCTGGAAGCCGGGAGCGCGGCTTCGCCAGGGAGGCGACACCCTGGCCGGGCGCCTCTTCGTCCCCTTCCTCATCTGCTGGTGGGTGGCGGCTCTGATCATCTATAGCTGGGCCGGCGAGAAGATGCCCTGGCTGCTGGTGCACCTGGCCCTGCCCCTGTGTCTGCTGGCCGGGCGGTTCATCGGCGACGTCCTGGAGGTGGCCGACTGGGGCGAGATCCGCCGGCGGGGTGGGGCCATCCTGGCCCTCCTGCTGGTGCCCACCCTTCTGGCCCTGGCCGTCTGGCTGCGGCTGCGCCCCTTCCGGGGCCTCTCCCTGCAGCGCCTAGGGGAGACCATGCAGTGGCTGGCCGGGCTCCTGGTGCTGACCATCCTGCTGTGGGCCATCTACCACACCGCTCAGAGGCTGGGAGCGCGGCATACGGGCTCCGTCGTCTTCGTCACCCTCCTGGCCATCCTGTGCCTCTTCACCGTGCGCTATTCCTGGATGGCTAACTACATCAACGACGAGACGGCCAAGGAGTTCATCGTCTACGCCCACGCCACCCCTGACGTGAAGATCGTGATGCGGGAGATCGAGGACCTCTCGGAACGGCTGGTGGGGGACCGGGAGATCAAGGTCGCCTACGACAGCCAGGTCCCCTGGCCCTTCGAGTGGTACCTGCGGGACTATGACAACAAGATCTTTTTCGGGGAGAGCCCCAGTGCCCCTCTGGACGCGCCGGTCGTCCTCATCGGAACGGAGAACGAGGCCAAGGTGAAGCCCTACCTGGGGGACAACTACACGCGGCGGGAGTATAAGATGATCTGGTGGCCCGTGGAGGACTACAAGGAGTTGACGCCTCGGCGGATCATCCGCAACCTGCGCGATCCGGCCCTGCGCCGCAGCCTGTGGAACATCGTCTTCCGTCGCGAGTACGACCGACCCCTCAGCCAGTGGCCCTTCGTGGATCGCTTTGTTCTCTACGTGCGCAAGGACGTGGTGACCAAGATCTGGGCCTACGGCGCTGCGGCGCCGGAGCTGGCGGCGGTGGAGGATGAGTACGAGAAGCGCCGCATACAGGTGGCCAGCCTCATGGCCTGGGGCAGCCAGGGGTCGGGCGAAGGCCAGATGGTGAACCCCAAGGACCTGGCTCTGGACGCCGAGGGGAACGTCTACGTGGTGGACAGCGGCAACCACCGCATCGTCAAGTTCGACGCGGCAGGGAACTTCCTGGCCTCATGGGGTGGGCAGGGCTCCGGCCCGGGCCAGTTCAAGGACGATCCCTGGGGCATCGCCGTGGACAGTGAACGGGGCTGGGTCTACGTGGCTGACACCTGGAACCACCGCATCCAGAAGTTCGACCTGCAGGGGGAGTTCATCACCCAGTGGGGCACCTTTGTGGACACGGGGGGCACGGCCACGGGTGAGGCGGGGAAGTTCTGGGGGCCGCGGGACATAGCCATTGATGCCGAGGGCAACCTCTACGTGACGGACACGGGCAACAAGCGGGTGCAGAAGTTCAGCCCCGATGGCGTCTTCCTGGGGCAGTGGGGCGGGGCCGGCTTCGCGGCGGGCCAGTTCAGCGAGCCGGTGGGGGTCGCCATCAGCCCCGTGAGCGGCGACATCTTCGTGGCCGACACCTGGAACCGCCGCGTGCAACGCTTTGACAGGGATTTCAAGCCCCTGGTTCAATGGCCCGTGCGGGCCTGGGAGGGCGAGTCGGTCAACAACAAGCCCTATCTCGCCCTGGACGCTGAGGATAACGTCTACGTCACTGATCCCGAGGGCTATCGGGTGCTCAAGTTCGACAACCAGGGCAACCTGCTGGCCGTCTTCGGCCAGTTCGGGGTTGATGCCAGCTCCTTCAACCTGCCCACGGGCATCGCCCTGGATGGGGAGGGCAACATCTACGTGGCCGACTCCTTCAACCATCGGGTGATGAAGTTTGGGCCGATTGAATAGTAGGGGAGGGAAGGCGTGGACATGAAAGGGCCTTTAGAGGGGATCACCGTCTTGGACCTGTCCCGTCTGCTGCCGGGACCTTTTTGTTCGCTGCTCCTGGCTGACCTGGGCGCCCAGGTCATCAAGGTGGAGGACCCGGCCGGGGGTGACTATCTGCGCTGGATGGAGCCCTTTATTAACGGGGAAAGCGCCCCCTTCCTGGCCCTGAACCGCAACAAGAAGAGCCTGGCCCTCAACCTCAAATCGGAACGGGGGCGGGAGATCTTCCTGCGGCTGGCGGAGAAGGCCGACGTCGTCCTGGAGGGCTTCCGACCTGGCACCGTCGAACGGCTGGGCGCCGGCTATGAAACGGTGCGGGCCGTCAACCCGAGCATCGTCTACTGCTCTCTCACCGGCTACGGCCAGGACGGCCCCTACCGCCAGCGGGCCGGCCACGACGTCAACTACCTGGCCCTGGCCGGCGTCCTGGGCCTCACGGGGCCCAAAGACGGCCCACCCGTCATCCCCGCCGTGCAGATCGCCGACCTGAGCGGTGGGATGTACGCCGCCCTGGGCATCCTGGCTGCCCTGTGGGCCCGGGAGAGGACGGGCCAGGGGCAGTACGTGGACGTGGCTATGCTGGACGGGGTGATCTCCTGGCTGGTCCTCCTGGCAGCCCAACACTTCGCCGGCTTCATGCCTGGTAGAGGCGATTGGCTCCTCTCCGGCGGCGTGCCCTGCTACAACGTCTACCAGACCCGGGACGGGAGCTACATGGCTCTGGGCGCCCTGGAGCCCAAGTTCTGGGCTGCCTTCTGCCAGGGCGTGGGACGCGAGGACCTGATCCCCCGCCAGTTCGACGCACAAGCCACAGCCGAGATGCAGGCTATCTTTCGGGGACGGACGCGGGAGGCGTGGGTGGCCTTTGCGCAGGAGGTGGACTGCTGCCTAGAGCCTGTGCTGGGCTTAGACGAGGTCTTCGCCCACCCCCAGGTGGCGCAGCGGGAGATGCGGGTACAGGTCGAGCATCCGAGGCTGGGGCGGATGGCGCAGTTGGGGCTGCCCCTCAAGTTCTCGGCCACGCCGGGGAGCATCCGCAGCCCCGCACCCCGGCTGGGGGAGCACACGGCCGAGATCCTGGAAAGCCTGGGATACGAGCAGGGGGAGATCCAGGCCCTGCGGGAGGCAGGGGTGGTGGTGTGAAACAGCGCTAGCTCCAGGGGAAGAGGTGAAACCTTTCCCCCAGGCGGAAGCGGAGGAAGAGGGCCACAAGTCCCGCCAGGGAGAGGGCCGAGCCCAGGGCCGCCGCCCCCCAGAGGATCACCGGCCTGAGGCTCCGCACCGGCCGCCTGGCCCCCTGGGCCACCGTCTGGCGGGCAGCCGCCATCAGCCCCTGACCCAGATGGCGGCGAAAGGCCGCCGAGGGCTTCTGGGGCGTCAAGACACCCTTGATCCTCTCAGCCAGGCTCAGGAGAGGCTCCAGCTTGTCCCGATAGGCCGGGAACAGAGACAGATACGCCTCTTTCCGCTGGCGCTCCTCGTTCAACTCGTTAGCGTGGACGGCCAGTATCTCGGCCAATAACTGGTTCTCCATTTCGATCTCCTCTACACCCTGTACGAGATCACGCCGATGATGCCCAACCCGCCGTGGGCCGTCAGGGAGGCGGGCAGGTCACAGGTGCTATCGGTCACGATCTTGATCATGCAGGAACCCCCTCTCTTGCAGGTCTGCACGCAGGGCCATGAGGGTGCGGTGGTAGAGGGACTTGATAGCGCCCTCGCTGCGGCCCATGATCTGACCTATCTCAGCGTTGGACATCCCCTCGCTGAATTTCAGGATGAGCAGCAGTTGTCGGTCAGGGTGGAGGCGGCGGATGGCTTCTTGCAGAGCGTGCTCCTCCTCCCGTTGCTCCGCCACCTGGTCAGGGACACTTCTCCGCCGCCCGGCCACGATCAGTTCGTCCAGGGAGATCACCTGGCGCCGGCTCTGATCGCGGTGCCAGTTGGCCACCAGGTTGTGGGCGATGCGGTAGAGCCAGGCGGAGAAGGGCACACCCCGGTTGGTGTAGCTCCGGATGTTGGTCAAGGCCCGGTAGAAGGTCCTGGCCGTCAGATCCTCGGCATCATGGCGGTTGCCCGTGCGGTGGAAAATGTAGTTGTAAATCTTCTCCACGTAGCGCTCGTACAGGAGGCCGAAGGCAACGGGGTCCTCCTTAGCCCGCTCAACCAGGCTATCCTCCGAATCCCTCATCACAGCCCTTCCCAGGGCCCTCAAAGGGTTCCACTTTTAGAACACCCGAGGGCGGAAATAGTTGCGCACCCAAAGTATAGCGACTTTTGGCCGTGCGGTCAACTCGGGCTGGCAGAGAGAGCGCGTCAGGTCACCCGCTGGCGGCCTGCGCTCCCTCCTTCGTTTTGGAGCGCATAGCCCTGTGCTGAGCCCGAAGCTGGGCCACGAGCCGCGACCCTTCCTTGTAGGTGCCCTCGTCCATGGTGTGGCCGAAGGTCTCGGCGAAGAGGGTCTCCACGGCCTCCTTGGCCGCTGGCTCATCCATGTCGTGGAGCTCGCGGTATAGCCCCACAAGCTGGCGGCGCTGATAAGCGGATACGCGGCTGACCCGTCGGGCGTAGGGGCGACGCGGTCGCTCCCGCACCGCCCTCTCCTCGGGAGCAGCCCGCTCCGGACTGGTGGCCCGCAGCATGTCCTCGGCCGAGGCCAGCCCCGCCCCGGGCAGGACGCCGTAGCCCATGGCCGAGAGCGCCCGCCCGATGGCTGAGGTCTCCGCCACCTCCCAGGCGTAATCCCGCTCAGTGGGCGTGCCGTCGAGCTTGCGCGAGGTGGCGATGCCATGGCGCCGCCCGTAGACCTCGCTGACCACCGTCACCATGAGGGTCAACTGCTCCTCGTCGTCCACCAGCACGACAGGGTCCTCGAAGTCCAGCCTCTTCCCCTGCAGGCGATGATCCAGGTTAGCCATGGCGATCTTGCCGTCCACAGTCATATAGGCGTTCTCCACCGTCCTCCACTCCCCCTCCACCTGACGCCTGCTCTCCAGCACCAGGATATAGTCCACAAAATCCCCGTGCTTGACCTGACCCACATCAGGGGCCTTGCGACATAGCTCCAGAACCTCTTCCCTGGTCATGACCCACCTCCTCGTCTTTCAGAACGCATGTTCTAGGCATATGATACCACAGTTTGGATCAAAAGTCAAACCGATGGCCGCTTTGACAAGGGGAGCGAAAGGTGCTATTATATGCGCCGATTTGCCAGTGCTGGTGTTCCAGGGGCTTGGGACCAAGACGGAACCTTTTGCCCTGGTGGAGCGTCAAAGAACACGAGCCGGCATTCGATGACGATGAAGGGAGGACCCATCCGACATGGCCAGAGCCTTGCCTGGCGCCAGCTACTTCGCCATCCTCTCCGTGCTCGACACCGACATCGAGCGCCTGAACAAGGAGGGCCTGCGCCGCTATCTGCAGCGCCGGCTGCGCCACCTGGAGACCAGGATCTATCTGCTGTCCCAGCAATGTTATGCCGCCGCTGGGCCGAACTGGGGGAGCCGGCCCTGGGATCAGGAGGCCGAGGAAATCTGGGAGAATATCCTGGAACTGGATTATCTGGAGGCCGTGCGAGAGGCCGTAGCAGAGGCCCTGGCCGCCTTGTGACCTTGATCGCCTGGGAGGGACCTTTGTGAAAGGGGGAGCAGCGGGCTGGTATGCCGGGTTGCCGACGGGGCGCAGGCGGCTTTACAGCCTCCTACTGGCCATCATCCTGTTGACTGTGCCCTGCTATTGCCTCGGCTTCGCCCTCCTGGCCGCCTCCCCCCGCCCGATAGCCGCTACGCCAACGTTGACGGCCACCCCCACCATCGTTTCCCCCACGCTTACGCAGACGGCCACGGCGACGGGCACATCTACAGCCACCGCCACCCCCAGCGAGACGCCGACCCTGGCTCTCACCCTGACACCCACCATCACCGAGACGCCCACCAGCACTCCGACCGCTACGCTGACCATCACCAGCACGGCCACAGCGACCCCCTCCGCCACGGCCACAACGGAGCCCACCAGCACCCCCTCGCCCAGTCCGACGGATACACCCCGGCCCACAGACACGCCCGTGCCTACCAGCATGCCCACGGAGACGCCGAGGCCCACGGATACGCCCCTACCGACGAGTACACCCTCACCCACCGATACGCCCTTACCGACGAGTACACCTTCGCCTACCGATACGCCCTTACCGACGAGTACACCTTCGCCTACCGATACGCCTCTCCCCCCACCCACGGAGACGCCGCAGCCAACCGATACCCCGAGCCCTGCGACCGCGGCGCCCATCCCCACCTCCACGGCCACGTGGACGCCCACCTCCGTAGCTACGGGGACCGCCACATCTACCTACCCGCTCAGGCATCAGAGTGAGCGCTGATACGGAAGAGATAGCGTGAAATCCTTCTTTGACTGGTTCGAGGGCTTGCCCCAGAGAAGCAAGGTCACCTATAGCCTCATCGCCGTCGTCACCCTGGCCACCTCCCTGCTCTATTGCCTGGGGATCACCAGCCTCCTCCTGAAGCCACGATTGCTGGCTGCTCGGGTGACCCCCACCGCCACCTGGGCTCCTACCAGGACGCCCACCTTGACAGCCACCTCCAGCCCCTCTCCCGTGCCGACCCCGGGCCCCACGGCGCTCCCCACAGAGACCCTGGAGCCCACGCCAACCCAGTTGCCCCTGCCCACGGCCACCCCTGAGGCCACGCCCACCCCGACGGAGACCCTGACCCCCATCTACACCGCCACCTCGACCGGGACGGTAACCCCCAGCCCAACGGGCACGACCACCCTGACGGCCACACCTACCAGGGGCCTTACGCCCACCGCCAGCCCGACGGCCACAGCCCTGGTGTCCACCATCACGCCCACGGCGAGTCCCACAGCCACTGTGGAGTTGACGGCCACCGCTACCGCCAGTCCCACCGCTGCGCCGACCGCCACGCCTACCGAGACATCGGCGCCTCCGGCCACACCGACCGAGACCCTGGCCCCCACCCACACGCCGAGCCCTACCTCGATGCCCCTTCCTCCCACGGCCACGGATACGCCCACGCCGGAGGAGGTCACCCCGACCGCGAGCCCGCCCCCGGCAGAGACACCTACCCCGACCAGTTGAAAGGGGAGGGGAGAATGGTTTGATTCCGCCTTGAAGTTGATGTATACTATCCTTTGGAGAAGGGGGTGGGAATCTGCATGATGACCTGGAAGGGGGTGCTTAAGGCTGATCCTACTGACTGGCTCCTGGAGCCTGAGAACCCTTCGGTCCGCTATCGCACCCTGACGGAGCTCCTCAACCGGCCTCAGGACGATCCAGAGGTCATTGCCGCACGGGCGGCCATCACGACCTCCAAGCCGGTGTCCCAGATCCTGGCCGCCCAGTACCCCGAAGGCTACTGGATCAAGCCCGATCGCGGCTACAGCCCCAAGTACAAGGCCACGGTGTGGCAGGTCATGTTCCTGGCTGACCTGGCAGTGAGCCCCAGCGAGTCCATCGCCCGGGCCTGTGAGTATGTCCTAGACAACAGCCGCCTGGACGATGGGCGCTTCACGGCCCACAAATACGCTCGGACGGGTGCCATCGTCTGCCTCAACGGCAACCTGGTGCGGGCTCTGATCCACTTCGGCTACGGCGACGATCCCCGGCTGGGGGAGGCCCTGGATGGGCTGGTGGCCCTCATTGAGGAGAGGGCCTTTCAGTGTCACTACAATCACCATCTGGCCTGCGCCTGGGGGGCCATCAAGGCTCTGAGCGCTTTCGCCGCTCTCCCACCAGCGCATCGGACACCGGCCATCGAGGCTGCCATAGGGCGGGGTGTGGACTTCCTGCTGAGCTACGACCTGGCCGAAGCCGACTACCCCAACGAATGGGGGGTGAGCCCGCTCTGGTTCCGCTTCGGCTTCCCTCTGGGCTACACCTCTGACATCTTGGAGGCCCTGGAGGTGCTGACGGCGCTGGGCATCCGCGACCATCCCCGCCTGGAGCCGGCCATGGATCTGGTGCTGGGCAAGCAGGACGAGCAGGGTCGTTGGCCCTTGGAGTACACGCCGGGTAAAATGTGGACCTCCTTCGGCAAAAAGGGTGAGCCCAGCAAGTGGGTCACCCTGCGGGCATTGAGGGTCCTGAAGCGGGTGGGAAATAAAGGCCGCAGCTAAAAGCACGCCGCCTGGCCCCCCAGACCGAGCCTGGAGCCCTGCCATTCCATCGCCAACTCCCAAGGGATTGACCTTTTCTTGCCCAGTGGCTATAATCAGGGCGGAAGGTGATGGCCGTAGGAAGGGGGTAACTCATGACCCAACTGCTGCTCATCCGTCACGCCCTCAACGACACCGGCCACCTCCCGCAGGAGGAATGAGTCAGCAATCCAGAGGAGGATAGATGCCTCGATCTATTGAACTCAACCCCGTCAGTTTCATCACCATCGGTACCGTGGGGCCGCCGGGCCAACGCACCTTCTACCTTCAAGCCAGCAAGGGCCGCGCACTGGTGTCCCTCATCATCGAGAAGGAACACGCCCAGGCTCTGGCCCTGGCCCTGGATCAGCTCGTGGAGCAGTTGGGCGAGCCAGATCCCGAGGAATCAGAGGCCATCCTCGAGGCGGGCATGGAGCTGCTGGAGCCCATCGAGCCGGAGTTCAGGGTGGGGCAGTTGGGCCTGGGCTACGACGAGGCCAACGATCTGTTGGTGATCACGGCCCTGGAGCTGACCGAGGCCGAAGAGATCCCATCTATGGCCCGCTTCTGGGCTACCCGGGCTCAGATGCGGGCCCTCAGCCGCCACGCCGCCAAGGTCTGCGCTGCTGGCCGTCCCATATGCGTTCTGTGTGGGAGCCCCATTGATCCCCAGGGTCACTTCTGCCCCAGGAAAGATGGGCACCAGAGGGGGATGACCCTGTGAGCGACGAGTCAGGCCGGGCCATCAAGGTCGTTTCGTTGGAGCAACTCCTCTCCCTGTTGGCGGAAGGGGAGATGGAGTCCCACGGTCTCCTGCCCTGGGCCTCCAACTACACCTTCCTGGTGACGGTCCGCAACGATTCCCTCCAGTGCCTGGCCGTGTACAAGCCCCAGCGTGGGGAGAGGCCCCTGTGGGATTTTCCCCGGGGTACTCTCTGCCTGCGGGAGGTGGCGGCCTACCTGGTCAGCGAGGGCCTGGGCTGGTCCCTGGTCCCGCCCACCGTGCTTCGTGACGGGCCCCATGGTCTGGGCATGGTCCAGCTATTCATAGACGCCGATCCCGAGGCCCACTACTTCACCCTGCGGGAGGAGGCAGAGTACATCCCGGTGCTACAGCGCATTGCGGTCTTCGATCACCTGGTCAACAATGCCGACCGCAAAAGCGGTCATTGCCTGAGGGGGAAGGAGGGACAGATCTGGGCCCTGGACCACGGCGTGACCTTCCACGCTCAGCCCAAGCTGCGCACCGTCATCTGGGATTTCGCTGGACAGCCCATTCCTGAGGATATACTGCGTGACCTGCGGGCTTTTCAGAGCCGTCTGTCCCAGACAGATCCCCTCTTGGGCACGCTGTGGAAGCTCCTATCGGCCGAGGAGATCAGGGCCCTCAGGCAGCGGCTGGACAGGCTTCTGAGGGCTGGAACCTTCCCCCAGCCGGGCCCCGGCCGCCACGTGCCCTGGCCGCTGATCTGATTTTCACCCTTGCGAAGGTTTGGAACCTTCGCAAGGGTGGTCCAGAGAAAGGGGTCATGGCGTGGAGAAGAGAGGTTTCTTTCGGGAGAATCTGACCAGGAGGGAATTCCCCGCAGCCGATGCACAGCTCCCGCACCACCCCCGGTCGCTTGATGACCACCACCTCCCCCAGCTCGTTGACCACTTTCGCTTTCTCCAATATGTCCCCTTTGCCAATCTGCGCCCCATGGGGTATAATCAGGCGGCCAATCACCTGCCAAGGAGTGGCCTATGATCCGAGCCCTGCTCTTCGACCTGGACGGCACCCTGCTGGACAGCAGCATGGAGACCTTTCTACCACCCTACTTCAAGGCGCTGGTCTCTAAGGTGGCCCACCTCGTCCAACCTCAGCAGTTCATCGAACAGATCATGCGTTCCACCCGAGCCATGATGGCCAATACGGACCCGACCAGGACCAACGCCCAGGTCTTCGCCGAGGACTTCTTTCCCGCCATCGGCCTGCCCCGGGAGACCCTCATGCCCATCTTCGAGGACTTCTATACCCACGAGTATGGGCAACTGCGGGCCTACACCCGACTCAAGCCCGAGGCCCGTCCCGTGGTGGACAGCGCCTTCGCCGCCGGCTACCAGGTAGTCATCGCCACCCAACCCGTCTTCCCCCGGACCGCTATCCAGCAGCGCTTGGAGTGGGCCGGCGTGGGCGACTTCGACTACGCCCTCATCACAGCTTACGAGGACATGCACAGTTGCAAGCCCTGGCCCGCTTACTTCGAGGAGATCTGCGCCCACCTGGGGCGTCAACCAGCCGAGTGCCTGATGGTGGGCGACAGCCTGGACCAGGACATCGAGCCCGCAGCCAGGGTTGGACTGGCGACTTTCTGGGTGACGGCCCACCCCGATCCTGCCACCCCGGCCGATTGGCAGGGCAGCCTGGTGGACCTGCGGCGGCTGATCGAGGGCGGTGCCCTGAGGAAGGGATAAAAGGGAACCGCCCACTAGGGGCGGTGTTGGTTCTGTACAGCCGAAGATCAGCCACGGACATGCAGGACGTTCCTCGCGTGCAGGAAGAGGGGGGACCAATTCGAGGCCTGACCTCTACAAGAACTCGTCCTCGTCTTCCCACTCCTCCCAGTCCTCGAATTCGTCAAGCTCCTCCTGGCTGTGATAGATGTACCACTCCTCCAAGGCCACCTCGGCCACTTCGCTGATCTCCTCATCGTCGTCGAAGGTGAGATCGTCGAGGAATTCGAAGGTCCCCTCGCCTCCCGTCCTGCCCAGGGCGAAGATAGCTGCCAACTGCAGGTCCTTGTCGCCCTCCGTCAGGGCCAACTCCATCAGTCGGGGCGTGGCCTCCTCCAGATAGGACTCCCCCGCCGCCCGCACGGCCTCGTATTGCAGCTCAGGCACGGGGCTATCCAGCTCCTCCAGAATGATGTCCTTCCAGCGCACGTTGGCCTGGCGTCCCATGGCGAAGATAGCACTCATCTTCATCTTCACGTCGGGGTGCTGATAGGCGTCCTCGATGATGTCCCACACCTCAGGCTCATTAAGGTAGCCCAGAGCCTCTATGGCGAAGCGGCGGGAGTCCAGCGACTGGCCTTCGTCACGGATCACCCCCAGGAGGAACTCCTTCACCCGCAGGAAGTCCTCCCGGGGCAACTCGCCCTCCCGCATGAACTCCTCCATCTCCCCCCAGTCGAAGTCGTAGGCGGCCATCTCGCCTTCATAGATGTAGCGGCCCATGACCACCAGAGCCTTGGAGCGAACCTCCTGGCTGGGGTCATGCTGCGCCATCTCTATCAGGGTGTCTATCATCTCCGGCTCGGGGTAATCCCACAAACACTCGACGGCCAGGGCACGTACCTCAGCATCCTCGTCGTTGAGGTATTCCTTAATGATGGGCAGGTAGTTGGTGAAGTAATCCTCCCCCTCGTCAATCCCTCGCAGAAGCTTGATCTTCTCCTCTTTGGTCATCCCCTCAACCTGGCTCACTGTTCACCTCCTGGTTGCGGTGACAAGCGGTCACCGCGTGACTGCTTGTCAGGTGAGTCGTGCAATGCATGGGCAGCGGTCTTTCCTCCAGTCCCATTTTGTGCTACAATTATATCACGATTTGAGATTTTTCGCTAGTCCCTGAGACCGCCATCGCCACGAGTTTGGGACAGGGCAAATACGGCCTCTGGCAACACTATGTGCAGCGGAGTGCGGGCGCAAGCCCGCTTTAGCGAGACCTTGGCAGGCTTGCGCCTGCACTCCCAGTCCCCAGCGTGTTCCGGTCTCCCTGAGACCCGATGTGGGTGAAGTTGCCGGATGAATCCCTGGCGCGAATAACAGTCCCTGGAAGGGAGGGACGTGAGATGTCGGAGGATATCGTTAAACGGATCGCCAAGCTGCGAGAGGAGATCAACTACCACAACTACCGCTACTATGTCCTGGACAGCCCCGTCATCAGCGACGCCGAGTACGACGCCCTCATGCGGGAGCTCCAGGAGTTGGAGGCGGCCCATCCGGAGCTCATCACCCCTGACTCACCCACCCAGCGGGTGGGGGGCCAGCCCCTGGACAAGTTCGAGAAGGTGCGCCACCCGGAGCCCGTGCTCAGCCTGGACAACGCCTTCGACGCCGATGAGGTCCGTGCCTGGCGGAAGCGCATCGGCAGGCTCCTGCCCCATGGCATCAGGCTGGACTACGTGGCCGAGCCCAAGATTGACGGCCTGACCGTGGTCCTGACCTACGTGGATGGCACCTTCACCCTGGGGGCCACGCGGGGCGATGGCCTGGTGGGCGAGGACGTGACCCAGAACCTGCGCACCATCAAGAGCCTGCCTTTGCACATCCCTGTCTCCCCCGATGGTATGAAGGCCCCCCCTCGGCTGGTGGTACGAGGCGAGGTCTACATGGCCAAGGACGACTTCCAGGAGCTCAACCGCCGTCAGGAGGAGCTGGGGGAGAAGACCTTCGCCAATCCCCGCAACGCCGCCGCCGGCTCAGTGCGCCAGTTGGACTCCCGCATCACCGCCTCCCGCCCCCTGAGCCTCTTCACCTACGCCGTGGTGGAGAGCGAGGGCCTAAACCTTGCTACCCAGTGGGAAGTTCTCCAGTACCTGCAACGCCTGGGCTTCCCCGTCAACCCGGATAGCCGCTTCTGCGCCGACCTGGAGGAGGCCATCGCCTACAGCCAGGAGTGGATGGCGCGGCGCAAGAGCCTCAACTACGAGGCCGACGGCATGGTCCTCAAGATCAACGACTTGGCCCTGCACGAGGAGCTAGGTGTGGTGGGCAAAGCGCCCCGCTGGGCCATCGCCTTCAAGGCCCCCGCCGAGGAGGGTGTGACCCAGCTCCTGGACATCGGCGTCAACGTGGGGCGGGTAGGGACCCTCACCCCCTATGCCATCCTGGAGCCGGTGCGGGTGGGTGGGGTGACCATCAGCCAGGCCACCCTGCATAACGAGGATTACATCCGCGAGAAGGACATCCGCATCGGAGACCGGGTGGTGATCAAGCGGGCGGGCGAGGTCATCCCCCAGGTGATCCGTCCTCTGGTGGAGCTGCGCACAGGCCAGGAGCGGATCTTCCACATGCCCCTGCGCTGCCCGGCCTGCGGCGAGCCGGTGGTGCGGCCTGAGGGGGAGGTGGCCTATTACTGCGTCAACGCCGCCTGCCCGGCCCAGTTGATCCGACGGGTGGAGCACTGGGCCTCCCGGGGGGCCATGGACATCGAGGGGCTGGGGGAGAAGCTGGCCGTGCTCTTCGTGCAGGAAGGCTTGATCCGCGACGTGGCCGATCTCTATTATCTCCAGGCCGAGCAGCTTCTGCCCCTGGAGGGCTTCGCCGAGAAGAGGGTGTCCAACCTGCTGTCAGCCATTGAGGCCTCCAAGGATCGGCCCCTGGCCCGGCTGATCACGGCCTTGGGCATCCGCCACGTGGGGGGTACCGTGGCCGAGCTCCTGGCCCAGCACTTCTCGTCCCTGGACGAGCTGATAGCCGCCGATGTGGAGACCCTGGAGTCCATCGAAGGTTTGGGGCCCATGATCGCCGGCAGCATTGTGGACTTTTTCTCTCGGGAGCGGAACCGGCGGGTGATCGAGAAGCTCAAGGCGGCGGGCGTGCGGACCCGACGGGCGGTTGAGGAGGTGAAAGCTCCTGGCCCCCTGACAGGCCTGACCTTCGTCATCACCGGCACCCTGCCCACCCTCAGCCGCGACGCCGCCAGGGAGCTGATCAAGGAGCATGGCGGGCGGGTGACGGACAGCGTGAGCCGCAACACCGACTATCTGGTGGTGGGGGAGGCCCCTGGCGCCAGCAAGTACAACAAGGCCCGGAAGCTGGGCGTGCCCATGATTGACGAGGCGGAGCTGCGGCGGATGATCGGGCTCTAGCCGGGGCGGGGACGCCCCTCTGTAGGGAGGAACCATCGGATTGAGGGTCTTCGATGGCAGATCGCCTGCGGATGTTCGTCAGCGCTGGCCCGGATATGGAGGCCGAACGGGAGGTCATCGGCCAGGCCGTGGCCAAGCTGCCCGTCCCCATCGGCTGGGTCATCAAGCGGACGCCGCACCGGGGCGAGCCACTAGCCCTGGAGGCCGTCGAATCCTGCGATTTCTACGTCCTGCTCCTCGGCAGCGACATCAGCGCCCCCGTGGGTGTGGAGTTGATGGCCGCCCGAAAGGCGGGGAAGGTGCTGCTGGCCTTCCTGAAAGATGTGACGCACACGCCAGCCGCCCATGCCTTCGCCAAGGTCGCCGGGCTGGACTGGATGCCCTTCGCCAGCGCCCAGGAATTGGGGACCCTTCTCCAGAAGGTCCTCGCCCAACACATCCTGGACCGCGCCCTGAACTACAAGCTCAGTCCCATCGAGTACGAGACCCTATCGGCCTTCCTGGAGGAACTGAACCGTGAGGAGAAGGGGGAGCAGGCACCTGAACAAAAGGAGCGGGAGCCCGGCGGGGCCGGGGAAGGCGGGGTGATCATCGCCCCGGGGCGGGACCTCCCGCCCGGCGGGGTGCCCATAGAGGGCTGATGACGGATTCTATGGCCGAGCACATCTACGTCCCAGAGCTCGAAGCACTGGAAGCCGTGAGCGATGAGGAACTCTGGGAGATAGCGCGGAGCGAGATGCCGACTGCCCAGCAGCGCAAGTTGGACCACCTTCTGCAGAAGAATCAGGCAGAGGGCTTGAGCGAGGCGGAACAACAGGAGTTGGACCGGCTGCACGGTGAAGCGAATCGGCTTATGCTGCGAAAGTCTTACGCCCATGTGCTCCTTAAGTGGCGTGGGCA
>JBHIEC010000006.1:0-27666 GCA_046760425.1 Anaerolineae bacterium | reverse complement strand
GAAGACCTGGGCGAAGCCGACGCGCTCCATCTCCTCTGCGACCCGCGCTGCCACCTCCCCCTCCTGGGTGGAGAGGCTGGGCGTGCGGACCAGGTCCTGTAGGAAAGTGATCAGGGCTTTCTCATCCTGAGGTGATAACTGAAAGGCCAACTTAAATCCCTCCGGTTGATCGAACCCTTGCGAAGGTTAGGCAATAGATTACGAGCCAGAAGCACCTCGCCAGCCAGGAGCCGCTTCATTGCCAAAGCTATTCGTAACCTTCGCAAGGGTGGGAAAGGCCAACTCAGATCCCTCCCCTTGTTCCATGGTGTCCAAGATCATGTTTTGGGGTAGGGGCACCCCTTGCGGGTGCCCTGGGCAGGTGCAAGACCTGCCCCTACCATCTGACGACTGATCTGGTTGTGGCGGGCTACGACCCTCTCCAGATCGAGGCCCACGATCTGGCCATCCTCCACCACCACCCTCCCGTTGATGACCGAGAGGTCCACCCGCTGGGGGGTGCAGAAGACCAGGGCGGCCAGGGGGTCGTGGAGGGCGCCGGCGTAGTCCAGGCGGTTGAGGTCGAAGGCGATGAAGTCGGCAGCCTTGCCCGGCGCGAGGGAGCCGATGTCGTCCCGGCCCAGGGCCTGCGCCCCGCCCAGGGTGGCCATCTCCAGGGCCTGCTGGGCCGTAAGGGCCCCGGGGCCGTGCCGGACCCGTTGCAGCAGCAGGGACTGGCGGGCCTCGGCCAGCAAATGGGAGGCGTCGTTGCTGGCGCTGCCGTCCACCCCCAGGCCCACCGGCACCCGGGCGGCCAGCATGGATGCGATGGGGGCGATCCCTGAGCCCAGGCGCATGTTGGAGCTGGGGCAGTGGGCCACCCCCGTGCCCGTCCTGGCCAGGAGACCGATCTCCTCCTCGTTTAGGTGCACGCAGTGGGCGTGCCACACCTGGTCCCCCACCCAGCCCAGGTCGGCGGCGTACTCCACGGGCCGCTGTCCGAAACGCTCCAGACAGAAGCGCTCTTCGTCCAGGGTCTCCGCCAGATGGGTGTGCAGCCGCACGCCGTAGGCCTCCGCCAGCTCCCGGGCCTCCCGCATGAGGTCGGGCGTCACGGAGAAGGGGGAGCAGGGGGCCAGCGCGATCCGGCACATGGCATAGGGCTCAGGGTCGTGATACTCCTCGATGACCCGCTGGCAGTCGGCCAGGATGGCCTCCTCATCCTCCACCACCCGGTCGGGGGGGAGTCCTCCTTTGGACTCGCCCAGGGACATGCTGCCCCGGGTGGGATGGAAGCGGATCCCCAGCTCCTGAGCGGCGCGGATCTCATCGTCCAGGCGGACGTCGTTAGGGAAGATATAGAGGTGATCCGAGGTGGTGGTGCAGCCCGAGAGCATCAACTCTGCCAGGCCGACGAGGGCGCTGACGTAGACCGCCTCGCCCGTCAACTCGGCCCAGATGGGGTAGAGGGTCACCAGCCAGGAGAAGAGGTCGGCGTCCTGGGCGGCAGGTACGGCCCGGGTCAGGGTCTGGTAGAGATGGTGGTGGGTGTTGACCAGCCCCGGCAGGACGATCATGTCCCGGGCCTCGATGACCCGATCCGCCTGATGGGGCAGGTCCGCCGTGGGCCCTACAGCTTCGATGACGTTGTCCCGCACGAAGATGGCGCCGTCCTTGATCTGGCGGCGCTCCTGATCCATGGTGATTACCAGGGAGGCATGGCGCAGGAGCAGCGTTGGCATCTCACATCTCCTTTGGAGGGTGTCACTGCGGCTGTACAGGCCACTACACAGTATCTGGAGAGATCAGCAGATTAGCAGTGGCAACGTTGGTAGCCAGGGGTACATTGTGAACGTTGCAAGCGCGCAGAAGTGTCTGGATGTCAGGTTCATGAGGGTGTTTATCCAAGGGATCAACGAAGAAGAAGACACCGTGGATATCCCCCTGGGCCACACGGGCAGCCATCTGAGCATCACCACCATATGGCCCTGAGAGGAGACATTCTACTTTCAGGCCAACCTTCTCTTGTAATAGCTTGCCCGTGGTGCCGGTTGCGACCACGTGATACCTCATTAACCTCTCACGATTGAAGGTGGCCCAAGCTACCATATCCGCCTTCTTGCCATCGTGTGCAATCAGAGCCAGCGTTCTCACGTCCGGTTCTGGCTGCGGTTGAGCGGTTTCGGCCATTTTCTCTCCTTCTGTTCAGAAAGCGCCCTGCCCATTAGAGGGCCGCGATGACCTCTGGTAACTCGGCCAGGCAACTGGCCTGGGCATCCGGAACGATGCTCGCCCCGTGCTGGGCGTTAGAGGGGTGCTCGTGCATGGTGACCAGGATGCCTCGCATCCCGACCTGCTGAGCGCCTTGGATGTCGGCTTGCAGGTTGTCGCCGATCATGACGCAGGCTTCTGGTGGGAGGGTCCACGCTTCCAGCACCCGGGTGAAGATAGCCGGGTGTGGCTTGCGGATCCCTGCGGCCGCTGAGGTGACGACAGGGGACAGCCAGGGGCGGAAGCCCAGCCGGTCCACCAGCCGTTGGATCAGCGGGTCGTCGGTGGCGTTGGAGACGAGAGCCAGACGGTAGCCCGCATCGCAGAGGCGGCGCAGGGTGGCGACGGCATCGGGGTAGGCCTGCCAGTGGCGCTCTTCGGGACCGAAGAAGGTCTCGACCCCCTGAGTCAGCAGGCTATCGTCCACCTCCACATGGCCGAAGGCAGCCAGCGTTCGTTGCAGGGTCATCCGCGCCGTGTACTCCACCCCTTCCGCCTCGGCCCGTTGAGAGGCGCGCCCCCGCTCCTCGACGAAGGCTCGGGCGAAGGCGTCCTGGTCCAGAGCCAACCCGTGCCCCGTCAGGAAGGCGGCCAGATCCGCCGCACCCTGAGGTGTAACCACGTCCCAGTCCGCGTCGAAGTAGATCAGCGTCCCGCCCAGGTCGAAGATCACGCCTTTAATGCTGTTCATGCCCTACCCTTTGCAGCCAAAGAATCACACAGTGCCCTTCTGTGGCCCCTCTCAATAGCCTCGCGCCTTGTCCACCAGGTTGAGCAGCGGCTCGCCAGCCAGATAGCGCCGCAGGTTCTCGGCGAAGAGGTCCGTGGCCCGCTCGTCATAGTAGGGGGTGAAGCCGGCTACGTGGGGGGAGAGGAGGACGTTGTCCAGGTCCCACAGGGGGCTATCCGGGGGGAGAGGCTCCTGCTCGAAGACGTCCAGACCCGCCCCGGCAATCCAGCTCTCGCGCAGGGCTCGCACCAGGGCCGCCTCGTCAACGATCGGCCCCCGGGCGACATTGACCAGGTAGGCGTTGGGCTTCATGACCCGCAGTTCCGCCTCCCCGATGAGCTTCTCGGTTTCGGGGGTCAGGGGCACGGCGATGACCACGAAATCGCTCTGGGCCAGCATATCCTTCAATTGCCCCGGCGGGAACACCGCATCCGGCACCCTTCCCTCCCGGTCGCCCGTGGCCGGCAGTTCGTAGTCGGTGTCCCGTCGCTCCTCAGCCCGCCGTTTGGTGGCCAGAACCCGCATGCCGAAAGCCCTGGCCAGTCGTCCCACCTCCCGCCCGATGCTGCCGTAGCCCACGAGGCCCATGGTCTGACCCCTCAACTCCTGGCCCACGAAGAGGTTCCAGCGGCCCCGGGGCCACTCATGCCGCTTCTGATAGTAGAGCATCCTGGGCACGCGGCAGGTGAAGGCCAGGATGGAGGCAAAGACGTACTCGGCGATGGGGGTGGCGTGGATGCCGCTGGTGGTGGTGAGGGGGATGTCGCTCTCCCACAGGGGCGTGCCGATGACGTGATCCACGCCGGCGCTATGGAGTTGCACCCACTTGAGGTTGGGAGCCGCCTCCAGGGGGAAGTTGGCGCGGCCCGAGTACAGCACCTCCACTGTCTCGTCCAGGGCCTGGGCTACCTCCTCGTCGGTACGGCAGGTCACCTGCTCTACGACCAGGCGGGGCGAGACGGCCCGCAATTTGTCCAGTTGCGTCTCGGTGAAGCGCAAGGTACACAGGACCTTCACTCGGTTCATTCAGCAGACCTCCTTCACAGGGAGCCATTATACAGGATAAGCGGCGAAAATGCAATCCGGGGTTCGGTTGCTCTTCGTGCTTCAATCTTTGCTTTGACAATCCACTTCCTAGTGGTATACTTAGAGGCGTGAAGTCCCAGCATGATCTACTTCTTCGTCAGGGATGTGCCGACGGTGATGGCCCATCTCCAGGCCGCCTACAACGAGGCCGTCGCAAGGGGAAAAAACCATGTCTGAGCTGTTGACGCGGATGGCGGAGCAATTGTACCAGGGCCGGGCCGAGGAGGTAGCCCGGCTGACGCGACAGGCCCTGGACGAAGGGCTATCCCCGGCCCAGATCCTTAACGAGGGACTGATCGCTGGCATGGATCGGGTTGGTTGCGGCTTCAAGGAAGGCACCCTCTTTGTGCCTGAGGTGCTCATCGCCGCGCGGGCCATGCACGCCAGCCTGGAGATCCTGCGCCCCCTCCTGGCCGGAAGCGACGTGCCCACTGTGGGGCGCGTGGTCCTGGGCACGGTGCGGGGTGACCTCCACGACATCGGGAAGAATCTGGTGGGGATGATGATGGAGGGGGCCGGTTTCGAGGTCATTGATCTGGGTACCGACACCCCTCCCCAGGAGTTCGTGGCTGCGGTGAAGGAGAAGAGGCCGGACATCGTGGGCCTGTCGGCCCTTTTGACCACCACCATGCCCGAGATGAAGGTGACCATTCAGGCCCTGGAGGAAGCTGGCCTGCGGGATCAGGTGAAGGTCATGGTGGGTGGGGCGCCCCTGACCCAGCAGTACGCCCGTGACATCGGAGCCGACGCCTATGCTCCTGACGCCGCCTCGGCTGTGGACAAGGCGCGGGAGCTCGTGAGGGGTTAGTCATGTTTGCATTTTTGGGGTTTTTCCTGTATAATATTAACAAGCGGGCGGTTAGCTCAGTTGGTTAGAGCGCAGCGTTGACATCGCTGAGGTCACTGGTTCGAATCCAGTACCGCCCACTGAGATCGCTGCTATGTGGCTAAGTCCGCATTTGCTGCCTATTTGGCTGGTAGCCCGAAGTACTTCGTAACAAAATGCACCAAAATTAACCCCAATGAATAGACGGTGACGAAATGAACTCAAAAAATGACAGGATATTACGAGTACATAGAACCAGGGCTCAGGCAAAAGAGAGTTACGACAGGATCAGCCGATTTTACGATTACTTTGCTGGAGTGTTCGAGAAAAAATATAGAAGCATGGCGTTGGAGCGGTTAAACATTAAAAGAGGGGAAACCGTTTTGGAGATCGGTTTTGGAACTGGACATTGCTTGAAGCAAATAGCTGAGTCAGTGGGTGAGAATGGTAAGGTTTATGGTATCGACATTTCCTCTGGGATGCTGGAAGTTAGCAAGCAGAGACTTGAAGAAGCTGGACTTTTGGATAGAGTCGAACTGCAGTGTGAAGACGCGTTGAAAATGCCGTATGAGGGTGATAAATTCGATGCCGTTTTCATGAGCTTCACCCTTGAACTTTTCGATACGCCCGAAATTCCGAAAGTTCTTAGTGAAATCAAGAGGGTCTTAAAACCAAATGGCAGGCTTGGAGTTGTTAGTATGTCAAAGGAAGATGGGGATTCGATACTATTGAGGTTGTATGAGTGGATGCACAAGAAATTACCCCAATATGTTGACTGCAGACCAATCTATGTTGAACAATCAATAGAGGACGCCAGGTTCGAGATAGAGTATAAAGAGAAAGTGAATTTATTTGGATTACCGGGGGAGATTGTTATTGGTGTGAGCCCGTCCTAAACCGCAACATCATATAACAGCGTTTTTGCGGTTCTCCCGATGGTTCGGGATCGCCCCGATCCCGAAATTTCGGGACTTCGCAAACACGCAAAACGTGATCTGACATATTCCTTGGCTCGTATCAACTACAAAACGAAGGAGGAAAGAATGGCACAGGCAAAACATGGTGATACCGTTAAGGTTCACTTCACGGGCAAATTGGAGGATGGCACGGTATTTGATACCTCCATTAACCGCGACCCTCTGCAATTTACAATAGGCGAGGGTCAGATAATCCCAGGCTTTGAACAAGCCGTAGTCGGGATGAATCCGGGCGAATCGAAAACCACCAAAGTCCCGGCGGATAAAGCGTTTGGCCCACATCGTGAGGAAATGGTACTGGTGGTAGAACGAAACCAACTTCCGGTGCACTTGCAACCAAAGGTCGGTCAGCAGTTACAAATGCGTCAAGCGGATGGTCAAATAATCTTAGTCAAGGTGACCGACGTCTCCGAATCGAGCGTGACGTTAGATGCTAACCATCCTTTGGCTGGGAAAGACCTGACTTTTGATATCCAGCTCATAGAGATCATTTAACCGTTTCGTTTGAAGTATGGCCGTTAAGATATGGCTCCTAAGCTGTTAGTGGGCGACGTTAACTAAAAGCGATGACCGGGACGAGTACCCGGGGGTAGGGTGCCAGAGAGGGAGGGCCGTGGCTGCAAGCCCTTCTCATCACGAGCCCGGGGAAAACCACCCGCGAGCTGGGCCCGTCAACGGATGGTCAACGGATAAACGGACATGTTAGCTATCTTAGTATCGGGCTCCGGCTAAGCCCCGTTATCGGCTCAGAGTGCGGTAGCGGCTGTGCTGTTCGGATGGTGAGCATCCGCTGCCGAAACTGGGTGGAACCACGGGAGCAACCTCTCGTCCCAAAGACGAGAGGTCTCTTATTTTGGAGGGCAAGCCCAGCAGGACAGGTAAGCTATGTCATCGTCCTGAGAGACCAGAGCTGAAGAGGATGTCCTGCCCGTCTACGTGCGGGAGGAGGAGGCCAATCGGGAGGTCACGCTGGATGGCGGGGTGATCAGCGGATAGCCCTGCCGCCGACGGTTATCCGCTATCCTATCCGCTGACTGCTCCGTTGTACTTCCTGCAGGAGATGAGCCTGCGGCCAATGGCGGGGTGAAGTTTGCCAGTCACTAAAGCCCATGAGGAGCTCCGCTGTGCCCACTGTCGAAGTTGATCAGAGCGGAAAGATCGAAAGGACTCACACCGATACCTTTCTGGCCTTCTCCGATAGCCTCCATTACGTAATCTGTATCCCGGCGCGGGTCAAGAGGGCGGGGCGGGCAACCCTGAGATCGAAGTGGCGACGACGGAAAGGTAAGAAGTCCATCTACATACGGCTGTTCGCGGTAGGGTTATTCTTGTTGCTCAAAGATCATCTGGCGGACCTAGGGCAAGTCGTTATTGACATAGAGTATACTGGCCGGGAATCTGACATCAAAGGGATGCTATTAGAACTGATTCGTTGTATCGAGCCGGACTACCCTGCGGAGCGCATCACATTCCGACGAATCGGCAAGAAGTCGTCAGCTCACAACCTGGCCTGGGAGACCCACCGGGGGAAGCGAAAGCCCGATCACACAGTCACCGAAGAAGAGATATTGAACTTGCTCTAGAAAAGGAGAAGATCGGGGGACCACTCAAAGGGTGGCCACACCTTGCCGCGCTTCCACCGCGTGGTTACGGCGGGGGAGACAAGGCACCCGATCTACTACTATTTTACCACGCTAAACTCAATTTGTCAAACACAGGAGGATTGCCATGTCTGAACAGAAGGATCTAGATGCTCTGCGCCACTCCACGTCCCACGTCATGGCCCAGGCGGTGCTGGAGATGTTCCCCCAGGGGAAGCTGGCCATCGGGCCTCCCATCAAGGATGGGTTCTACTACGACTTCGACCTGCCCCGATCGCTGAGCCCCGAAGATCTGGAGAAGATCGAGGCTCGGATGCGGAAGATCATCAAGGGGAAGCATCCCTTCATCAGGAAGGAGGTCAGCGCCGAGGAGGCGCGACGGCTATTCGCCGACCAGCCCTACAAGCTGGAGCTAATCGAGGGCCTGGAGCAAGGCCAGGAGGATGAGTACGGCGAGAAGAGTGAGGCGCCAGTGCCCATCTCTATCTACACCCACGACGCTTTCACCGACCTCTGCCGGGGCCCCCACGTGGAGCACACGGGCCAGATCCCCCTCGATGGCTTTAAGCTGCTCAGCGTGGCCGGGGCCTACTGGCGCGGCGATGAGCGGCGGCCCATGCTGCAACGCATCTACGGCACCGTGTGGCCCAGCCATGAAGAGCTGGAGGTCTATCTCCACAGGTTGGAGGAGTTGGAGAAGCGGGACCACCGCAAGCTGGGCAAGGAGCTGGACCTGTTCAGCATCCACCCCGAGCTGGGGGGTGGGCTGGTCCTGTGGCACCCCAAAGGCGGGCTGGTCCGCGCTCTCATCGAGGACTTCTGCCGCCAGGAGCACCTCAAGTGGGGCTACGAGCTGGTCTACTCGCCCCATATTGGCCGCGCTTGGCTGTGGCAGACCAGCGGTCACTTGGACTTCTACCGCGAGAACATGTACTCGCCCCTGGACATCGAAGGGCAGGAATACTTCCTCAAGCCTATGAACTGCCCCTTCCATATCATGATGTACAAGTCCCGGCGGCGCAGCTACCGCGAGCTGCCCCTGCGCTGGGCCGAGTGGGGCACCGTCTACCGCTACGAGCGCTCCGGGGTGCTGCATGGGCTGTTGCGGGTGCGGGGCTTCACTCAAGACGACGCCCACATCTTCTGCCGCCCTGACCAGATCGAGGAAGAGGTTCTAGGCTGCCTGGACCTGACTCTCTATCTCCTGGGTTCATTTGGTTTTCATCAGTACAAGGTCGCCCTGTCCGTGCGCGACCCAGAGCACAAGGAGAAGTACATCGGCGACGATGCCATGTGGGAGGAAGCGGAGGGGTCCCTGATCAAGGCTCTGGAGCGGAGGAACCTCCCCTACACACGAATGGAGGGTGAGGCGGTCTTCTACGGTCCCAAGATTGACATTCACATCAAAGACGCCCTGGGTCGTCTGTGGCAGTTGACGACCATCCAATTCGACTTCAACCTGCCAGAGCGCTTTGATATGACCTTCGTGGGCCAAGACGGGCGCGAGCACCGACCCTACATGGTGCACCGCGCCCTGCTGGGCTCCATGGAGCGCTTCTTCGGCATCCTCATCGAGCACTACGGCGGGGCCTTCCCTGTGTGGCTGGCGCCGGTACAGGCAGTGCTCATCCCCATCGCCGACCGTCACAACGCCTATGCCCGCCAGGTGCAGCAGCGGCTGCGAGAAGCCGGCCTGCGGGTCGAGGTGGACGACCGGAGCGAGCGCATGAGCGCCAAGATCCGCGACGCCCAGCTCCAGAAGATCCCCTACATGCTGGTCGTGGGGGATCGGGAGGTGGCCGAGGGGACGGTGGCTGTACGGCTGCGCACGGAGGAGGATCTGGGGCCTAAGCCGGTGAAGGCCTTCATCGCCCTGGCCCAGGAGGCCATAACCCACAAAAGGGGGATTTGACTTCTGGGCGCAAATGTGATATAGTTGGCGCTGCCAAAACACATCCTCACTTGGCCAGAGGCCCCTTACGGTGAGGGGCCCCGAAGAAGAGAGGTGGAGCGATCAGTAAGACGAGACACCGTATCAACGAACGGATCCGGGCCAGAGAGGTACGCCTGATTGACCAGGCGGGCAAGCAGATGGGGATCTACTCCCTCAGGGAAGCCCTGCAAATGGCGCGGGAGCGGAACCTGGATCTGGTCGAGGTGGCCCCTAGAGCCGATCCTCCTGTCTGCCGCCTCATGGACTACGGGAAGTACATCTACGAGCGCACCAAGCGGGAGCGGGAGGCGCGCAAGGCGCAGAAGACCACGGAGATGAAGGAGATCCGCCTGCGCCCCAAGACTGATGAGTACCATATAGGCTTCAAGCTCAAGCGCGCTCGCGAGTTCCTCAGTGAGGGGGCCAAGGTCAAAGTGCGGGTGCTGTTTCGGGGGCGGGAGATCACCCATCCGGAGATCGGGCTCGCGCTCTTAAAGAAGGTCGCGGCGGAATTGGAGGATATAGCCACCGTTGAGCACCAGCCTCGCTTCGAGGGGCGCAGTATGCTTATGATCCTCAGCCCCCTCAGCGGCAAACGATAGAAACGCTCATAACGATTATCCAGGAGGCATCCGTTGCCCAAGATAAAGACCCATAAGGTCACAGCCAAGCGATTCAAGATCACCGGCTCCGGCAAGATCATGCGCGTCAAGATCGGGAAGAGCCACCTGCGCCGCAAGAAGCCCAAGCGCGTCAAGCGGCTTTATGACGACCTGATCGAGGTTACCCATCCTGCCAGCAAGAAGCGCATCAAGCGGCTGGCGCCGTACCTGAAGAAGTAGCGTGTAAACTCAGTGCATCACAATCTAGCTCAAAAGGGGCGTCCTCGCCCCGTTTCGCGGCGGGGACGCCGCCTGTGAGCGACAAAGCGTGATCTACTGAAACTCTGTAGCGGAAGGGGTGTGGGGAAGTGCCACGTGTGAAAGGGGGTCCGCAGACCCGCAGACGTCGTAAGAAAGTTTTGAAGCTCACCGAGGGGCAGAAGGGAGCCCGGCACCGCGTCTTTCGGCGGGCCAGCGAGGCCCGGCTCCACGCCCTGGCTTACGCCTATCGCGACCGGCGTAACCGCAAGCGGGATTTCCGGCGGCTGTGGATCACCCGCATCAACGCCGCCGCCCGGGAGCATGGCCTCTCCTATAGCCGCTTCATGAGCGGCCTGCGGCGGGCCGGCGTCGAGCTGGACCGCAAGATCCTGGCTGACATCGCCGTGAGGGACGCGACCACCTTCGCCCAACTGGCCGAGGTGGCCAGGGCGGGGATGGGGTAGAGGGGCCATCAGACTCAGCATTGCTGAGCAATCAATAGGGTGGAGGAACGTCTCCGTTTCGGCAACACTTGGCAGAGCGCCCAACGGGCCCGTGGGCCAACACGACCTGGGCCGTGGGTAAACCCAAACAGGAACCCCTACATTAGTTGTAGGGGTTTTCTGTTGATTCTAGTGCTACCTGAATCGCCTTGCGGGTCAGCCGGGGATGGGCGTCAAGAATCTGGTTCGACGGTTTCACCAGCAGCCAGCTTCTCTAAAATCAGCTCGACGGTGATACGCGTCCCGGCGATGACCGGCTAGCTCCTATGGCAGCCCCACAGCCGCTTTCACCTCGGCGATGGTGGCCTGAGCAATGGTCCGGGCCCGCTTGGCGCCGTCGGCCAATACGTCCCACACGTAGTCGGGATCGGCGGCTAACTCAGCACGGCGGGCGCGGAAATCAGCGAAGTGGGCGTTGAGGTTGTCGGCGAAGATGCCCTTGCACTCCACGCAGCCGATGCCGGCCGTGCGGCACTGGTGCTCGATGCGGGTCACCACATCGGCCGGGGTGAAGACCTTGTGCAGGGTGAAGACGTTGCACACCTCAGGGTGGCCGGGGTCGGAGCGGTAACGCCGCGCTGGATCGGTGACCATGGTCATCACCCGCTGGCGGGTCTCCTCCGGCGTGAGGGCCAGCTCGATGTGGTTGTTTAACGATTTGCTCATCTTGTTGACGCCGTCGGTGCCCAGCACCTTGGGCACTTCGGTCAGCTTGATCTGGGGCTCCACCAGTACCGGCCCGTAGCGGAAGTTGAAGGTGCGCACGATCTCGCGGGTGAACTCCAGGTGGGCCTTCTGGTCAATGCCCACAGGCACCAGCCCGGCCTTGTAGAGGGTGATGTCAGCGGCCATGAGGACCGGGTAGCCCAGCAGCCCATAGTTGACGTTATCCGGCTGCTGGCGCACCTTCTCCTTGAAGGTCGGCAGGCGGGTCAGTTTGCCCATAGGGGTGACCATGGACAGGATGGTGTGCAGTTCCGTGACCTGGGGTACGTGGGACTGGACGAAGATGATGGTCTCATGGGGCTGCATCCCGGCCGCCAGCCAGTCCAGGACCATCTCGTAGGTGTTGTGCTTGAGCTCGCTGGTGTCCACGAGTGAGGTCAGGGCGTGCAGGTCCACGACGCAGTAGATGCATTCGTAGTCGTCCTGGAGGGCCACATAGTTCCTGATGGCTCCCAGGTAGTTGCCCAGGTGCTGACGCCCTGTCGGCCGGGCACCGGAGAAAACCCTCCCCTTCTTCATGAGTTCGATAACTCCTTCTGATGGATTGTTGATCAAAGTTTACCACAAATCGGCGCCAGACGCAAACCTGGCGATTACCCACATCTCGACCCCCACGCTGTCAGGCGTGGGAGGGTCACAGCATGGCCAGAAAATTAAGCTACTTTTCCCCTTCCTGGGCTAGCTGTGAGACTCCCCTTCGCAAGCGCTTACAGCCCAATGGCTATGGGTCTGTGTTAGGTTCGAGCCTGCTGTGAGCGCTTGCGACTGGCTCACACCAGGGGTTTCTGGGGGCTTATGGTATCACCCAGCGCAAGCCGATTGACCTCCGCCCCCCTTTTTGCTATACTTAGCACTGATCTTATCGTATGGAGGCATAGATGCGCATCCTCATCACCGGCGGAGCGGGTTTCATCGGCTCGCACCTCTGTGACCTCTTCCTGGCCGAGGGGCACGAGGTCATCGCCATGGACAACCTGATCACGGGTAGCATCCGCAACATCGAGCACCTGGCGGGCAACGAACGCTTCCGCTTCATCAAGCAGGATGTGACGGAGTATCTCTACCTGGACGGCCCCCTCGACGCCGTCCTCCACTTCGCCTCCCCTGCCAGCCCCAAGAGTTACATCGAGTATCCTATCCAGACCCTCAAGGTGGGGGCGTTGGGCACCCACAAGGCCCTGGGTCTGGCTCGGGCCAAGGGGGCCCGCTTCCTGCTGGCCTCCACCTCGGAGATTTACGGCGATCCTCTGGAGCACCCCCAGCGGGAGAGCTACTGGGGCAACGTGAACCCCATTGGGCCCCGGGGTGTCTACGATGAGGCCAAGCGCTTCGCTGAGGCCATGACCATGGCTTATCATCGTTATCATGGGGTGGAAACGCGTATTGCGCGCATCTTTAATAGCATCTTAGCCGACGAGACGGTGATCCTATTTGATGGTGACCAATGTCATCTAACCTCGATAGGTGCATTCGCGGATAGCATCGAAGAAGAAGCACTAACCTCTAGAACGATTTTCGTTCCCGCTTTCGACCCACAAGCCTGTACCATATCACTACGTAAGGTCAACGCCCTTATCAAGCATCCCAATAGCGGCAAGGAGGCCTATCAAGTAACAACTCGCTATGGTAGACGAATTAAAGTGACAGGCGATCACAGCCTCTTCAAAAAGGGAAAGGACGGACAACCCGTGGCCGTACCGGTCCGTCAACTGAGGGTTGGTGAGTATATTGCTATACCGGCCAAGTTGCCCGTTATCGAGAGAGACTTGACCGTCATCAACATCGCCGAGCACTTACTGAGCCATTGCTCCTCCCTAGATGAACTATGGGATTATGCTCTTATGTCACCGGAATTGAAGGGGATAATCGCTGAACACAAAGAGCAAATTCTCCAAATATTAGAGAACAGCGATCGCTTTACCAAGGGAAAAAATTGGAAGAACACTATCGGATGCGCTTATCGCAAGTATCTAAACCAATCTACTTTGCCTTTGTATGTCATTAAGGCTCTGCGGAGATACACTCCTATCCCTCTACCAGATGATGCCAAAATTCGCCTATACAACAGTGGGGCTCGGGTATTGCTCCCTAACAAAATTGAAGTTACAAACGACCTTTTATGGTTGCTCGGCCTCTTCGTAGCTGAAGGGTCCCTCTCCATCTCTCCAAACAAGTCATATTATCTTAGTCTATGTTCCGATGAAGAATACCTGAACAGGGCAAAAGCCATCTTGGAAACAACCTTCAATGTACATGTCGGGACGGTTGCGCCGACCAGAACTCGTGGTCCATCTATCTATGCCCATTCGAAGCTCTTATGCCTCATCTTCGATCAGATCTTTGATCTAGATCAAAGATCTTCAAAAAACAAGAAAATTCCCTCCTGGATATTTCAACTCCCGCTGTCTAGGCTCAAATTTTTCCTAGAAGGGTACCGCCAAGGAAATGGTACACACAGTGGAGATAAGCTGGGTAATGAACTATGCTTTGACACCGTTAGTGAGGAATTAGCAACCGATTTGACTCTCCTTTTGCTCCGTTTCGGCATCGTGGCCTCCGTGGGACAATATGAGACCACCTTTAAGAAGAGATATGGCGAGCGCAAATTTCCCTTCTATCGCATAACAATTTGTGAGCTGTCCAATTTCGACGTGCTCACATGGGATGAAGGGGTTGAGCAAACGCTGAACGCCTCCAGAACGGGCGATCTGGTGTGGGCCTTGGTGCGATCTATCGAAAGGTGCGAGAGTACCTCTTTCGTTTACGACTTCTCCGTCCCTGGCGCCGAAAACTTTGTGGCCGGCAACGGGGTGTGTTGTCACAACACTTATGGCCCTCGCATGGCGCTGGACGACGGACGTGTCGTGCCCAGCTTCATCGGCCAGGCCCTGCGCGGCGAGCCCCTCACCGTCCACGGCGACGGCTCCCAGACCCGCTCGTTCTGTTATATTTCTGATATGATTGACGGCATCCATCGCCTCCTCCTCTCCGACGAGGTGGGGCCCGTCAACCTGGGCAATCCCAACGAGATCACCATCCTGGAGTTCGCCCGCAAGATCAACGAGATCACGGGCAACCCCGCTGGCATCGTCTACAGGCCGCGCCCCCCCGACGATCCCTCCCGTCGCTGTCCCGACATCAGCAAGGCCAGGCGGGTCCTGGGCTGGGAGCCCAGGGTGGGCCTGGAGGAGGGGCTGGAGCGGACCATCGCCTGGTTCCGGAAGCAGATGATCAGCGGATAGGTAGCGGATAAGCGGATGAATCGCGTCGCCTGGATAAACTCACCAGGCACCGTCATTTATGCGGTGCCGCTATCACGACCAAGGGGTGTCCCCCGATCGCCGAAGGTACCTGACCGAGGCGAACAGGGGGGAACTTTGGTGAGCGGCGCGATCACTCCTTGGTGCTATCAAGGGGCGTCCTCGCCCCGCCCTGGGCATTGAACCGGGCCGAAATCGGGGCGATGACAAGCGGATGAACATCCTGGGAGTTGTTCTTGCCGAAAAAAGGCCCGACGATCAGAAGAAAGTGTACGGTAGCTAGTGGCCCAAACTACAGCTTTCCAAGCTGAAAGGCCAAAGGGTTGAATCTCGGGAAATCAAGTGAAGATCGTTGCCTCTGCCTACCAAAGATCTATCATTCCCAAACGGCTTAGCTCCCTCCCCGGCGCGGTGGTGCCGCTTCTCCTCGTCCTCGCCACCGGGCTGGCCCTGGCCCTCCTGCCCCTCACCTGGGCGGCGGCTCTGCTCATGGCGAGCGCCGCCCTGCTCCTGATCCTGCTCCGCCCTCACTACGGCCTCTACCTCCTGATCTTCGCCATCCCCTTCGGCTCCCTCAAGGAGGTCCAAATCAGCGGCTTCACCGTGGGGGCGACGGAGCTTTTAGTGGCCCTGACGCTGGCCGCCTGGCTGGCGCGGAGGATGGCGCGGCGGGCGCTCGAGATCGAGCCTACGCCCCTGCTGCTCCCCATGGCCCTCCTCCTGGGTGTCATCCTCCTCTCCTTCACCGTCGCCCGCTCCCTGCCCCTGGCGCTGAAAGAGACCCTGAAGTGGCTGGAGCTGTTCATCGCCTACCTCCTGGTGGTCAACGGGCTGCCCGGGCGACGGCAGGCGGGGGTCATGGTGGCGCTGCTCCTCCTGGCGGGCGCAGCCGAGGCCCTGGTCGGCCTGGGCGGCTCCCTGCTCCGAATGGGTCCACCCAGCTACGCCATCCTGGGGGGCCGGCTCTACCGCGCCTTCGGCACCTTCGGGCAGCCTAACCCCTTCGGCGGCTACATCAACCTGGTTTGGCCGCTGGCGTTCAGCGTGGCGCTGGGCTTCCTGTTGGAGGTGCGAACCAGGACGGGGGAGCTCAGGGGAACTGGGGGGAACTCATGGGTCGCTGTAATGGCTCTGCTCTTTGCTCTCGGCTTGCTCCTCTCTGCTCTGATCCTCAGTTGGTCGCGGGGGGCCTGGCTGAGCGCCGGGGCAGCGGTGGCCGTGGTCGCCGGGGCATGGTCCTGGTCGCTGATCGCCGGCCGATCCTCTGTTGAGCAGGCCAGGCACATGAGGCGACGCGCCCTGGGCCTGCTCTGGCTCGGCCTGGTCCTGGGGGGCCTGCTCGTCCTGGGGGGAGCCCTGGACCTCCTGCCCCCCACGGTGACGGCGCGCCTGGGGAGCGTGATCGAGGCCTCCATCCCCGTTGACGTGAGCAACGTGGAGGTGACCGACGAGAACTTCGCCACCATTGAGCGGCTGGCCCACTGGCAGGCGGCTCTGGGGATGTGGCGCGACCACCCCTGGCTGGGGGTGGGGATCGGCAACTACGTGGCCGCCTATCCCCGGTACGCCCTGCCCCGCTGGGACGACCCCCTGGGACACGCTCACAACTACTACCTGAACATCGCCGCCGAGACGGGGCTGGTGGGGCTCATCGCCTACCTGCTCTTCCTGGTTGCCGCCTTCTGGCAGGCCTGGCAGGTCTCGCTCCGCGCCTCCCATCCCCTGGCCCTGTGGAATACATCATATCCCCGTTCAGACTCGGTAGAGGCGGTCTATTCCACAGGGCTGGCCCGGGGGGTGGCCATCGGCGTCCTGGGGCTCCTCACCGCCCTAAGCACCCACAGCCTCTTCGATAATCTCTACGTGCACGGCATGGGAATACAAGTGGGCCTGGCCCTGGGGCTCGTCCACCTCGTGGCCCGGCAATTAGATGAGGAGTGTGCATAAATGGGCAGCATGCCTCGGCGAGAATCCAAAACTGCCCTGAACCCGTAAAGGGAGTGCAGACGCGAGTCTGCTTATGGGGCGGACTTGCGTCCGCACTCCTGTATCAAAGAGGCGATTATGAATTGTGCACACCCCTCAATTATTGGACTTTGGACAAAATGAGAGAAACCAGGTTTTTTCCGCTCGAAATGTTTGTTGGGGCACTGAAAACGCTTGCAATTGTGGATGTTTTTGGAATCAGGGATCCTCAAAAACCTGGTTTCTGACTGCCTCTGTGGATTTGTCCAAACTCCAATCAATTAATGACAGGGAGGTATCCCCACCATAGAAGAGATACGCGCTCAGGAGGCGGCCCCCCCGACCAGGGACGAGGTCTCTCTCAGGGAGCGGCTCCTCAACCCTCAAACCCTGCTCTCCTTCCTCTTCGCCCTGGCCTTCCTCTATTTTCTGCTGACGCGGGTTCACATCAACCTGGCTGAGACGGTGGCCCACATCCGCCGCGCCAACCTGCCCCTCTTCATCGTAGCCCTGGTCGTTTACTACCTCTCCTTCCCCGTGCGGGGCCTGCGCTGGCGAGTGCTCATGGGCAACGCCGGCTTCGACGATGAGGACATCCCCCCGGCCCGGGACCTGGCCGAGATCATCTACCTCTCCTGGTTCGCCAACTGCCTGGTCCCGGCCAAGCTGGGCGATCTCTATCGTGGCTACCTGGTCAAAAAGAACGCGGGCCTTTCCCTGCCCAAGACCATGGGCACCATCCTGGCCGAGCGGATTCTGGACTTCGTCGTCCTCTTCGCCCTGATGGGAGCCTCGGGGCTGATCAGCTTCCGGGGCCGGCTGCCCCCCGCCGTCCTCCAGGCCCTGGGGATCACCCTGGCCATCGTCCTGACTGCCGTGACGGGGCTCCTGGCCATGCGGGGGCTCAACCGTCTCCTGCAGCGGCTCCTGCCGGGCCGGCTGGGGGACATCTACACCCGCTTCGCCGAGGGCACTCTCTACTCCTTCGGGCGCCTCCCTTTGCTCCTCTTCTACACCCTCCTGGCCTGGCTGGCGGAGTCGGGGCGCTTTCTCTTCGTGCTCCTCTCCCTGGGCCTGGTGCTCAGCCCTCCGGCCATCGTTTTCATCGCCCTGGGGGGCGCCCTTCTCACCACCCTGCCCCTCACCCCGGGCGGGCTGGGCTTCGTCGAGGGGGGGATCGCCACGGCCCTGGTGCTGTACGGCATGAACAAGGAGCTGGCCGTCTCCGTGGCCGTGTTAGACCGCACCATCAGCTACGTGAGTCTGATCGTCATCGGGTTCATTGTGTATCTGGTGAGCAAGAAGAAGTAAGGGGACAGGGATCAGGGAGTAGGGGGATGCGCATTGGGATTGATTACACCCCGGCGGTGCAGCAGCGGGCGGGCATCGGACGATACACCCGGTGCCTGGTGGATGCCCTAGCCGAGCTGGATCGGGAGAACGAGTACGTCCTCTTCGCTGGTACAAGGGGCGGGGGGCCCGTGAGGAGGGATTGGCCGCCCAACTTCCGGCTGAGGACCGTCCCCCTCACCGATCGCCACCTGGCCATCCTCTGGCACCGTCTTCGCCTTCCCCTGCCCGTGGACCTCCTCACCGGCCCCGTGGACCTCTTCCACTCCCCCGACTTCACCCTGCCACCCCTTTGGCAGGGCAAGGCCATCGTCACCATCCACGACCTCTCTTTTCTCCGGTACCCCCAGGGCGCCGAGCCCAACCTGCGGGCCTACCTGGAGCGGGTGGTGCCCCGCGCCGTGGCCCGCGCAGACCTGGTCCTGGCCGACTCCCAGAGCACCAAAAAGGACCTGATCGAATTGCTGGGCGTGGAGTCCGATAGAATCGAGGTGGTCTATCCCGGCGTGGAGGCGCGCTTTCGGCCCCTCGACGATGAGGACCTCCTGGCCCGGGTCCGAGCCCGCTACGGGCTGGACGCCCCCTTTATCCTCAGCGTCGGCACCCTGGAGCCCCGCAAGAACTTCGTCCGTCTGATCGAGGCCTATGCCCTGTTGCGGGAGCGGGCCGCCATCCCCCACAGGCTGGTCATCGCCGGAGGGAAAGGTTGGCTCTACGAGGGCATCTTCGCCCGAGTGGAAGAGTTGGGGCTGGAGGACGATGTTCGCTTCCTGGGCTTCGTCCCCGACGAGGATCTGCCCGCCCTCTACAACCTGGCCGACCTCTTTGTCTTCCCCTCCCTCTATGAGGGCTTCGGCCTGCCGCCCCTGGAGGCTATGGCCTGTGGCACGCCGGTGGTGACCTCCAACGTCTCCTCCTTACCTGAGGTGGTGGTGACGAGCGCTCATGCGGGTCCTGAGTATGGTCGGGCTCAAAGACAGGCGAGCGTGAGCGCTCGTCAGGGCGAGGCCGGGCTGATGGTGGAAGCCACAGACGTGGAGGGGTTGGCCGAGGCCATGGAGCGGGCCCTGGGGGATCGTACCTGGCGGGAGGAGGCCGTCCAACGGGGGTTAGCTCAGGCCGGGAAGTTCACCTGGCGGGCGGCGGCGGAGAAGCTGGTAGGGCTCTATGAAAAAGTCGAGGGCATGGGTCCGCATTGAACCCATGCCCTTCTTGATTCTGGGGCCGTGTCTGTGATCAGCGCCTCGATTGCCAGGTTGTCACTCGACTTTGATCTTCGTGGCCTTCTTGGGGGGCTTCTCCTCCAGGCTCTCGATGGCGGCGTCAATCAGGCTGCGAACGGACAGGAGCATCTCCCGCCGCGCCGCCCGTTGATGCTTCCAGAAATCCTCCGGGAAGAGGCCCTTGAACCTGGCCTTCACATTGCGGCACACCTGGAGTAAGCCCTTGGGGCGCTCCTCTCTCTCCTCTGCCATCTCCTTCACCACCTTTCCAGTTGCCTGCTGAGGTCCGACTCGCTGTCTTAATTTTACCACAAAAAGCCCCACTTGTACAGCTCTCCGTTAGCCTTGCGAAGGTTCCAAACCTTCGCAAGGCTTTCAGGGGGGAGTGTGTAAACAAGGTGAGCTTGTCTAGACGGGGAAAAAGGGCTATAATAACCGTGAGGCTATTCAGATGGCAGAGCGAATCCTGGTCATTGACGACGAACCCAAGATCGTTGATTTCATCCGACGGGGCCTGGCCTTCGAAGGCTACAGCGTGGACGTGGCTTATGATGGCCCCCAGGGGCTGGCCAAGGCTCGGGACATCCCGCCAGATCTCGTCATCCTGGACGTGATGCTGCCCGGCCTGGACGGCGTGGAGGTCTGCCGCCGCCTGCGGGCCGGAAGCGATGTGCCCATCCTCATGCTCACGGCCAAGGACGCCGTGCCCGACCGGGTAGCCGGGCTGGATGCCGGGGCCGACGACTACCTGGTCAAGCCTTTCGCCTTTGATGAGCTCCTGGCCCGCATCCGTGCCCTCCTGCGGCGCCATCGGCCGGCGGAGCGGGAGGTGCTGCGCTTCGCCGACCTGACCCTCAACCCGGCCACCCGACAGGTCTGGCGGGGCAGGCGGGAGATCGAGCTCACGGCCAAGGAGTACGATCTCTTGGAGCTCTTCATGCGCCATCCCCGCCAGGTGCTGACCCGCGACATCATCTACGACCAGGTGTGGGGCTACGACTTTGGCGGCGAGTCCAATATCATCGAGGTCTACGTACGCTACCTGCGCGCCAAGCTGGAGGCAGAGGGCGAGCCGCGGTTGATTCAAACCGTGCGCGGCGTCGGCTACGCTTTGAGGGAAGTAGATAAGTAAACAAGTACACAAGTAGCAAGTACTCTCTTGTCTACTTGTTTACTTGCTACTTGTCTACTTGCTACTTGAGGTCGCCATGTCCATCCGTCTGCGCTTGACTTTGTGGTACGTCGGCCTGCTGGGGGCGGTCCTGATCCTCTTCGGGCTGGTGCTCTACTCCGTGCTGGCCCGCAGCATGATGAACGAGGTGGATCGCACCATCCAGACCCGGGCCCAGCAGGTGGCCAGCTCCATCGAGGTTGATCCGGTCCTGCTTTCCCTGCGCGGGGTGGCGATCCTGCCCCCCGTGGACCCCTTCTCCTCCCCCGGCGTCTTCGTCCAGGTCTCAGACCGCGAGGGCAAGATCATTGACCGCTCCGAGAACCTGGTCAACCGCTTCCTGCCTCTGGAGGCCTCCAGGCGGGAGCGCATTTTGCGGGGGCAGGCGGAGGTCTATATCCTCCAGGCGGGGGAGAGCAGGTTGCGGGTCTTCACGGCCCCCCTGCCGGTCGGCCCTCAGATCGTGGGGGTGATCCAGGTGGCTGCCTCCCTCTATGAGATGGACGCCACCCTGCAGCGCCTGGCCTACGTCCTGGCGGGGGGCATCGGGCTGGCCCTGCTGGTGGCGGCGATCATCGGTGCTTTCCTGGCCCGTGCTGCCCTGCAGCCTATAGATGACATCACCCGCACCGCCCTGCGCATCACCCGCACCGATGACCTCAGCCGGCGCCTGGAGCGCGTCTGGCCCCAGGACGAGGTGGGGCGACTGGCGGCCACCTTCAACGAGATGCTGGCCCGCATCGAGAACCTCTTCCACACCCAGCAGCGCTTCATCGCCGACGTCTCCCACGAGCTCCGCACTCCCCTGACCACCATCCGCGGCAATGTGGACCTGCTGCGCCGCCTCAACCGCATTGACCAGGACTCTCTGGCAGCCATCGAAGACGAGGCAGACCGCATGGCCCGCCTGGTCGCCGACCTGCTGCTCCTGGCCCAGGCCGACGCCGGGGTCAAGCTGGAGAAGAAGCCCGTGGAACTGGACACCCTCCTGCTGGAG
The DNA here is from genome assembly GCA_046760425.1 of Anaerolineae bacterium. Taxonomy (GTDB): domain Bacteria; phylum Chloroflexota; class Anaerolineae; order JBHIEC01; family JBHIEC01; genus JBHIEC01. Next base: position 6,205 of record JBHIEC010000006.1, on the reverse strand, counting down.
GTGTACCGCCAGGCGCGCCTCCTGGCCGATGAGGTACGGGTCACCCTGGGCCACGAGGATCAGGCTGTGGTTCTGGGCGACGCCGATCGCCTGAAGCAGTTGTTGCTCAACCTGGTGGAGAACGCCTTGAAGTACACCCCGCCGGGCGGCGAGGTCACCCTGTCCCTGCACCGGGGGGACGGCTGGGTGCGAGTGGCCGTGGCCGACACAGGGGTCGGCATCCCGGCCCAGGACCTGCCCCACATCTTCGAGCGCTTCTATCGGGTGGACAAGGCCCGCTCGCGGGAGAGGGGGGGCACGGGGTTGGGGCTGTCCATCGCCCAGTGGATCGCCCAGGCCCACGGCGGCCGCATCGAGGTGGAGAGCGAGGTGGGGAAGGGGAGCACCTTCACGGTATGGCTGCCGGAAGGGAGCGACTGTTGAAGCGTCTACTGAGCGGTGTGTTCGGCCTTCTGCTCGGCTTGTTTATCACCGGCCTGCTGTTGGCTAGGCCCATCTTGGTCGGGCTAGGCTGGATCATTGACCTCAGCACCGGGGCCGCAGACCTGACAGTGTACGGCCATACCGCCGAGCACATCGGTCTCGCCGTGGCGTCGGGAGATGTTAACGGGGATGGCCCGCAGAGGCGATCATCTAGGCGGTAGGCCCTCCCACGGCAGATAGGTGTCCCACCGCTCCATCAGATAGGGCTTGAGGTCCAGAAAGGCTCTGGCCTGGGCCTGGATCAACTGCTCTACCTCTTCATAGGTCATCCCCTCCGTCTCAGCGAACAGGCTGACCTTGCGGGCGTAGTAGAGGGGCAGCAGGGCCAGGACCACCTTGTCCGGGTCCCCCTCGCCCTTGTTGTAGACGACGGCGAAATCGAAGACGACCTTGGCCCACAGGTCAGGAGGGAAGGACTTGTCCTGAGCCCTGTCGAAGGGGGGTTCCTCCTGGGCCACGATGTGGCTCACGGCGGCCAGGTTGTCCGGGGTGAGGATAGCTCTCCAGCTCCGCTTGAACCGCTTAACCCCCTTCTGACAGGCTTCCCACAGGGCATCCCGCATGGCGGGGATGGGCTCCGGCTCGACGGGCTCCAGCCCACCCCGCAGAGGGACCGGCTTGCTACCCGTGATTTTCGGCCACCGCCGACGGTAGATGCTCAACATGCGGAAGAGGGTGCCCACCACCTGCAGGAACTTGGGCTCGAAGCCCACAGTGGGATCCTTGAAGTCATGGGTCTTGGTGCCCAGGGTGGTCTGGCACAGGCGCCAGCCCTCGTTGATGGCCAGGGTGGTCATCCAGATGTGGATCCCGAAGCGGGCCACGTCGGTCTCCCACACGTCCCGCTCCAAGAAGAACTCCACCAACTCCCTGGAGAGCGCCACCTCGCCCCCCAGGGGCTGGCGCAGGTCTACCCCGTAGAGGGCGCGGGTCAGCGGGTAGGCTATGAGGTCGTTGATGGCCACCTCGTGCTGGTGGCGGCTGTAGTAGGGGGTGACGAAGTCGTAATCTCCGTCCAGAATGGGCGTCGCCAGTTGTTGGACCCATTGGGGGGTGATACTCCTCAGGTCGGCATCCATGACCAGACAGGCCCTGGCTTTCAGGTCCCTGGCGACTTCGAGGATGGCCCGCAGGGCGCTGCCCTTGCCCATCAGCCCCTGATAGCTGGTCACGATCTTCTGAGCGGGGAGAGTTGTCTCGGTCGCCACCTGGACCGTGTCGTCAGTAGACATGCCATCGGCCACGACCAGGACGGGCTTCAGTGAGGGGAAATAGTGGAGCGCCCCCTCGGCAGCGACGTGCATCACCTGCTTGATGGTCTTGGCGTTTTTATAGCTGGGGATGCCTATTACGATGTCCGCTTCTCTGATCTCTCTGATGCGTCTCCGGGCATCAGGGCGCAAGGCTGTCTCCACATACATGGTGCTCTCCTTTGGATAACAGCTAGTAAGGGGATAATAACCTCTGCTATTTTCCCTTCCTCTACTTCAACTGAGCCACGGCCCGCGCCGCCGCATCCCGAGGGGTGGCAGCCCCGGTCAGGACGTCCTGCACGGCCTCCTGCAGGGCGCGGGCCATCTCGTTGTAGGCCGGCACCGGGGGCCGAAAGTGGGCTTTTTCCAATTGTTTCTCCACGAAGGCGGTATATTCGTCCCTCTCCATGGCGGCCAGAGCTGAGCGGCGGGTGGGCAGATGGTGGGCCGCTTGGCTCCAGGTGGCCAGGTTCTCTGCGGCCATGAGCCAGGAGACGAACCTGGCCGCCGCCACCTGTCGGGCCGGATCCCGGGCCACGAGGGTGTAGGCCCAACCCCGGGCCATGGTGGCGATGACGCCCTGCCGGGTGGGAACGGCGGCGAAGGCCGTGCTCTTGAGCAGCCCCCTGTCGGCCAGGTAGCGGTGGGAACTGACGTGGGACATGGCCACCTCGGCCGAGAGGTAGATGGGCCAGCAGTCATCCAGGGTGTGGAACTCCAGGACCGACTCCGGGATGACGTCCTTGTCGCGGCCCTCGCGGTAGAACTGCAGCACCTGGGCTAGCTTCCGCTCGTCCAGGGCCGGGGCGCCGGTCTCGTCTACCAGACGGCCACCCAGAGCCAGGTACTGAATCAGGAAGGCGTCGTTGACGGCCCCCTCCTCCCCACCAGCCGGGAAGATGTAGCTGACCTCCCCCGTCAGCACATCAGTCCACCGCAGCGGTGCCGCCTCCAGCTTGCTGGTGTTGTACACGATGTGCTCGATGTCGGCCTCGAAGGGCAGACCTACCAGTTGACCGTTGATACGGCCTGCCTCCTGAGCGAAGGGGAAGAGGTCCTCGACCACGTCGGCGGCTATCAGGTCGTCCCAGGGCTGGATCAGGCCGGCCCTGGCTGCCTCACCCAGCTCGAAGGCATCAAGAGCCACGATGTCCGGCAGGGCCTCAGGGAGCACCACCTCAGTGGTGCGCAACAGGTGGAGCAGTCCCCCTTTGCCGTAGGGCTTCCTGAGCACGTACTCGACGGCGATGTCGGGATTGGCGGCCATGAACTCCTGATACTGCTGGCTCAGGACCTGGCCGCCGGGGCCCTCCTGGGCCGGGGAGAGGTCCTCCGCCGTCCACAGGGTCAGGGTGATGACCGGAGAGACAGGCAAAGGGGTAGCCGGGATAGAGGTTGGCGTGAGGAGGGCCGCTGAAGTCGCCGTGGGAGTAGGGCTGGCCTGGCGAGGCGGTGGGGTAGGGGTGATCAACAGTTCCAGGGCCCGGCAGCCGCTCAGGGCCAGGCTCAGCAGCAGGACGACTGCCCAGAAGGACACCACGCCCGCCCCCCTGCTGAAGGGGCAGGCCAACCATTGAAAGTATCGAACAGGGGACCTCAGCGTCAGCGCCTCCTTCCCAGGATCGCCCATCGGAGGGCGAGGCTCTCTTCCGCCATGGCGGTTTAATATATTATACCACAGATTGTAAAGGGCGGATCAACGGGCTTGCAATTTGTCCGCTTTTTTGCTACAATCTGCTAGGCCATCAGGACCCAGACATACCATCCTACAGGTGAAGGAGGCAAGGGATATGGACCTGTCTAAACTCATCCGCGACGTGCCCGATTTCCCGGTGAAAGGCGTCCTCTTCAAGGACATCACCACCCTGGTCAAGGACCCTCAGGCCTTTCGGGAGGCCGTTGACGCCCTGATCGAACCCTATCGGAATCGAAAGATAGACCTGGTGGCGGCCATCGAATCCAGGGGATTCATCTTCGGTGCCCCCGTGGCCTATGAACTGGGGGCTGGCTTCATCCCGGTGCGCAAGCTGGGCAAACTCCCGGCGGAGAAGATCAACGCCTCCTACACCCTGGAGTACGGCGCCGAGACCCTGGAGATGCACGTGGACGCCATCCAGCCGGGCCAGAAGGTCCTCATCGTTGACGATCTGATCGCCACCGGGGGCTCGGCCAAGGCCACGGCTGAACTGGTGGAGCGATTGGGGGGCCAGGTAGTAGGGATCGCTTTCCTCATCGAGCTTAATTTCCTGCACGGTCGCGACAAGCTGCAGGACTACGAGGTCTTTTCCCTGATCCAGTACGAGGAGTGAGCCATCCCTGGCAGCCAGAAGCCCCACGCCTGACACGGGTATGGGGCTTTTTTGCGAAGGGCCCGATGGCTATGAGGCCACGACGAGGGCGATGGCGTACTCCCGGGAGTGGGAGAGGCTGACGGCAAAGTGGGTCAGCCCCAGGGCCTCGGCCCGCTGGCGCGCCCGCCCGTGGAGGGTCACCAGGGGCTTGCCCCGCTCGTCGGGCAGGATCTCCATCTCCCGCCAGTCAATGCCCCGCAGGCCCGTGCCCAGGGCCTTGGAGATCGCCTCCTTGGCGGCGAAGCGGGCCGCCAGCTCCGAGACCCGGCCCCGGCAGTAGGCCACCTCGGCCGGCGTATAGACCCGCTCCAGAAAGCGCTCCCCCCAGCGCTGGAGGGCCCGCTCGATGCGGGCGATCTCGACGATGTCCACGCCGACAGACAAAGGAACAGGTAGACAAGTAGACAAGGAAGCAGAGGGGGTCCTATCCTCCTTGTTTACTCGTCTACTTGTTTCCTTACTACTTCCCTTCCCCTTCACCCCTGCCCCACCTCGTTGTAGCCCCGTCCCATGCCCCGATAGGTGAAGCCCAGGGCCCGCATCTGCTGGGGCTCGTAGATGTTGCGCCCGTCGAGGAGGACCGGCTGACGCATGAGCTCCTTGATCCGCGCCATGTCCAGGTGCTTGAACTCGTTCCACTCGGTGACCACCACCAGGGCATCGCACCCCTCGGCCACCTGATAGGGGTCCTGGCAGAGGGTCACCTCCTTCAGGATCCGCCGCGCGTTCCCCATGGCTGCCGGGTCGTAGGCCCGGATCCGGGCCCCCTCGTTCTGGAGCAGGTGGATGATCTCCACGGCGGGCGCATCCCGCATGTCGTCGGTGTTGGGCTTGAAGGAGAGGCCCAGGATGCCGATGGTCTTCTCTCGCAGGCTCCCCAGAAGGTCCCGCAGCTTCTGGACCACCTGGCGGCGCTGGTCGCGGTTGATCTCCATCACCGCCCGCAGGAGCTGGGGGTGGCAGCCGTGGACGGAGGCCATGTACTCCAGGGCCTTGACGTCCTTGGGGAAGCAACTCCCGCCCCAGCCGACGCCCGCATCCAGGAAGGCGTGGCCGATCCGCTGGTCATAGCCCATGCCCGCCGCCACCTCCTTGACGTCAGCGCCCAGCCGCTCGCAGATGGAGGCGATCTCGTTGATGAAGGAGATGCGGTTGGCGAGATAGGCGTTGGAGGCGTACTTGATCATCTCCGCCGTGCGCAGGTCGGTGATGATGATGGGCGCCCGCAGGGGAAGATAGAGCTGGGCCACCCGCTCCGCCGCCTCCGGGTTTGTGGAGCCCAGGACGATGCGGTCGGGGTGGAGGAAGTCATGGACGGCCGACCCCTCCCGCAGGAACTCGGGGTTGGAGACCACGGCGAAGGGGATCTCGTCCTTCAGGTGTTTGCGCACGATCTCGGCCACGATGTCGCCCGTGCCGATGGGCACGGTGCTCTTGTTGACGATGATCAGGGGGTGGGTCATCACCTCGGCGATGCCCTGGGCAGCCTCGCGGACGTACTTGAGGTCGGCTTCCCCCTCGGGGCCGGAGGGGGTGTCCACGGCGATGAAGACGAAGTCGGCCCCTTGGACCCCCTCGGCGTAGGAGGTGGTGAAGCGGAGCCGCCCCGCCTGGGCGTTGCGCTTCACCATCTCCTCCAGGCCCGGCTCGTAGATGGGCATCCCCCCGGCCTTGAGGGTCTCGATCTTCTCCTCGTCAATGTCCACGCAGGTGACCTGGTTGCCCAGGTCGGCCAGGCAGGTGCCCACGACGAGCCCCACGTATCCTGTGCCGATGATGCAGATCCTTTTCATACTCGGGGTCCTCCTACGGAAAAGTAACCGTGTGCAGGTTCCTCACACTTTGCGCGCCAAAACCGCTCCAAGGGGCGTCCTCGCCCCGCCCCAAGGCAGTTTGGCCATGAAATCAGGACAAGGGAAGCTCCTTTTCATAGACTTGATCTCCCTCACAGAACATCTCGCTTCTCGTAAGCGTTCCTTCCTCCCCTGTGAGGGAGGGCCGGGGAGGGTGGGTCTCGGGAAAACGAGCCAGATAGCTTGTGGTTCAACCCACTGTTGGTAAAGGGGTTTCGGGGCCCCCCCCCCCCCCCCCCCCCCCCCCCCGCGGGGGGCGGGCGGG
>JBHIEC010000005.1:0-28784 GCA_046760425.1 Anaerolineae bacterium | reverse complement strand
CGATGCCCAGGGTTTCCCCCTCATCCACGTGGAAGGAGATGCCGTTGACGGCGTGGACGACCCCGTCCTGGGTGAAGAATTGGGTCTTGAGGTTTTTCACCTCCAGCAAAGTGGCCATAGACTCCTCCTTGCTCTTTTGAGTGCCGTTAACTTATGTCAGTCCAGATGCGGGTTGAGGGCCTCGTTCAGGCCGTCGCCCAGGAAGTTAAAGGCAGAGACCAGAGAGCCCACGATCAGACCTGGCAACCACAGCAGGATGGGAGCTGCCGGGCTGCGCCAGAAGGTGTAGTTATCGTAGATCATGGCCCCCCAACTGGCCGTGGGTGGCCGGATGCCAATACCCAGGAAGCTGAGGGTTGATTCGGCCAGGATGGCTCCACCCATGCGCATGGAGATGGAGACGATGACAGGGGCCATGGCGTTGGGCAGGATGTGATGCCACAGGATGCGCCCCGGAGAGGCCCCCACGGCGCGCGCCGCCTCGACGAACTGCGCCTCCTTTAGGGCCAGCACCTGGCCCCGTACCAGGCGGGCCATGCCCGGCCAGCCCACCAGGCTCAGGGCGATGATAACCACCAGGAACTCGGCGTAACCGGCCTTGACGAACCCCTTGAGGGGCTCGATGCCCTTCAGCCAGGCCTCGATCCCGGGCTGCATAGTCGCGGCCACCAGGAGGGCGAAGAGCAGGCCCGGGAAGGCGAACAGGATATCGGACAGGCGCATGATCAGAGTCTCCACCCTGCCGCCGAGGTAGCCGGCCAGGGCGCCCATGATCAGGCCCAGGAGCACGCTGACGAAGGTAGCCGAGGGGGCGACGATGACGGCCGTTCGCGCGCCCCAGATGATGCGGCTCAACTGGTCCCGCCCCAGCTCATCGGTGCCCAGCGGGTGGGCCAGACTGGGCATCTGCTCCACGGCGTCCAGGTTTTGCTCGGTATAAGAATAAGGTGCCAGCCAGGGAGCGAAGATGCCCGTGAAGAACATCAGGCTTACCAAGAACAGGCCTACTACAGCCAGCTTGTTGCGGCTGAAGCGGCGCCAGAAATCCAGCCAGCGACTTCGCCCCCTGGCTTCAAGTTCGCCGAGTGCTGTGCTCCGTTCAATCGCTCGTTCCATACTGCGCCTTGCGGATCGCCGGCTATTCGCCGTAGCGGATTCGCGGGTCAAGGAAGCCATAGCCCACATCAACCAGGAGATTGGCCAGGGTGAAGGAGAGGGCCACCAGCAAAGTCAGGGCCATAATCACCGGATAGTCCCGCGCGAAGAAGGACTCAAAGCCCAGCCGGCCGATGCCGGGGATGCCGAAGATGGTTTCGGTGACGAAGGTGCCCTCTACCAGCCCCCCCACCATCAGGCCGAAGATGGTGAAGAGGGGGATGAGGGCGTTGCGCAGGGCGTGGCCGATGATGACCATCTGCTCTGTGAGCCCCTTGGCCCGGGCCGTACGCACATAATCCTGCCCTATCACCTCCAGCATCTGGGCCCGGGTCTGACGGACAAACACGGCGATGTAGCCGGTGCTCAGCACGATGGCCGGCATGATGATGCGGCGGCTGAAAAGGCCCTCCCAACCCCCTGAAGGCAGCAAGCGGAAGCGATAGGCCAAAAGCCACATCACCATAGGCGCGATGACGAAGGTGGGCAGGGAGATGCCGGCCACGGTCCCGGACACGATGACATAATCCAACCAGCTATTCCGCTTCAGGGCAGCGATCACCCCCAGGGGGACGCCGATGAGGGCGCCCAGAACCAGGACGACGGCGTTCAACTGCACGGAGACCCACAGACGCGAGGCCAGGAGCCGTCCCACGGGCTGCCCACGGTACTGAAAGGACTCGCCCAGATCGCCCCGGAGCGCCTTCCGCAGATAGTCGGCGTACTGGACGAGGAATGGGCGGTCCAGCCCCAGCTCGTGCCGCAGGCGAGCGACGACCTCGGGGTTGGAGCGTTGCCCCAGCATCACCTGCACCGGGTCGCCGGGCCCGTACAGGCCCAGGGCGTAGGTGATGATGGAGATGGCGATTAACAAAACAGGCAGCCACAACAAACGACGGACAACGTAAACAATCATCGGCGACTTATTACCGCTTGAGGATGGTCAAGATGATAGTCACCCACATAGTGATCATAGTCACCCACAGGGTGATCATGACGCCTAACATCCAGGTGAGCCTGGTCTCGATGTGATTCAGCCTCTCGTTCATCTGCTCTATGATGCCTTCAACCTTTGCCACCCTCTCGGTGAGAGCCCGTAGCTCCTCCTTGGTAGCCATCCTCTCCACCAGTTGAGCCACGGTCACCTCTTCTGCCACAATCCGCCTCCTCGCTGGGACTATCTGCCGTCGGCCGGTCTCCCTATTTGCTAATTGACACGTATTTCAGCTTGGAGATGGTCATGGGCGGGTAGACCATGCCCTTGACATAGGGCTTGGTCAACCAGTAGTCCACGCCGTGGGAGAGGGGCACCCAGGGGGCATCGTTAACGATGATCTCCTCCACCCGCCGGTAGATCTGCATCCGCTTCTCAGGATCCTGCTCGGCGCGAGCCTCCTCCAGCAGCCTGTCAACCTCGGGGTTACTATACTCGGTGTCGTTGTCCAGGCTCTGGCTGTGGAACAGGACGTCCAGGAAATCCTGGGGATCAGGGTAGTCCGCGATCCAGCCACTGGCCACGCCGAACATCTGATAGCGATGGGTTTTCAGATCGGTCAGATAGATGGCCCACTCCGTCTGTTCGATAGTGATGTCCACGCCCAAGTTCTCCTTGTACATCTCCACGATGGCTGCCACGCTCCTGAAAGGAGCTCCACCCCCTCCGGTGACGTTGAGGATGATGTCGGGAAAGTTCTCCACGCTCCCGTATTTAGACTCCGCGATGAGCTGCCGGGCCTTCTCCGGATCGTAGGGGAAGCCCTGGAGGTCTTCGTTGTAGCCGGGCATCCCCGGGGGGAGGATACCTTTGGCTGTCCTCTCCATATTCTTCATCACAACTTTGTTGATCTTGTCCCGATCCAGGGCGTAGTTGAAGGCCTGGCGGACCTTGACGTCATCGAAGGGGGGTTCGTTGACGTTGAAGCCGATGTACACGGTGCTCCACTGAGGGGCAATGGTCAGCTCCTTGTTCAGGGGGTTGGTGGGGTCGAGGACGCGATCAATGTCAGCCAGACCCACGGGTGTGGCATCTAGTTCGCCGTTCTCGTACATGATCATGGCTGAGCCGCCGGCCAGGAAGAAATTCACCCGCTCCAGGGCCGGCTTAGGAGTGCCATAGTAGAATTCGTTCCGCTCCAGGACGATGCGCTCTGCTAAGCGGTATTCCTTTAGCTTGAAGGGGCCGGTGCCATTGGGCTCATCGGTCCACAGGCGCCCCATGCGCTCAATGTTCTCCCGGTCTACGACGAAGGCCACGGGGTGGGTCAGTTCGGCCAGGAAATAGGCCCTGGGAGCCTTGAGGGTGATCTCCAGGGTGTAGTCGTCTATGACTTTGACCCCGCTGACCTCATCGGCTTGGCCCCGGAGCTTCTCCTTGGCGCCCACGATGTCGCCCAGGAAGGTATCGGCCGTCACGGAGCCGGTATCGGGGTCACAGGCGCGCTCGAGGGAGTACTTGACGTCCTGAGCCGTCAGGGGCCGGCCGTTGTGGAACTTGACGTCCTGGCGCAGGTGGAAGGTGTAGCTCGTCCCATCGTCGCTAACCTCCCAGCTCTCGGCGATGTCAGGCACGATCTGCAGGTCCTTGTCTATAGTCATCAGGCCGCTGAAAATCTCCAGGACGTAGCGGGCTGAGGTTTCGTCCCCCACCAGAGCCGGATCCAACGTGGGAGGATCCGCGCCCGGCAAGTTGAGGACGGCGCCCTCTCGGTGGGGAGGTGGGCTGGTGGGGAGGGGGGTGGGCTGGGGGGTGGCTTCTTCGGGGACGCCCGGGGGGCTGACAACCTGTCGGCCGCTGGTCAATATCCCATAGCCCAGGACGCCGACCACGGCCGCGCCCAGAGCACAAACCACGATCACAATCACGATGGTCAGTAACCATTGATTTCTGGTCATCTTTCTCTCTCGCCTCTCTTTCGCTACTCCGCTGTTATACTAGCACAGACCCTGTCCCTTGTCAAGACGCGGCACTACAAAAAACGCACGAGGTTCCAAGGCCTAGCACCTGGGGCCCCATGCGGCTTTTCCCTCCACTAGCCGAGATGAACTGTTCTCTCGTGGCTATGTGAACTCATAAGCCAGCCCCTCCCTTGGCAGTCGCTTGTCCCCTTGCAGCTTGCGCCGCAGGTTCTCCCGTCCGTAGTGCAGACGGGACTTGACGGTGCCGATGGGGCAGTCCAGGATATAGGCTATCTCGGCCAGGCTGAAGCCCTGAAGATAGAAGAGGATTAGCACCGTTCGCTGCTTGAACTCCAGGGCATGTATCGCCTCCTGCACCATCTGTTGCAACTCTGCCCTCTCAGCGCCCCCTTCGGGAGAGGTGAGGGAGCTGGCTATCAGGCCATCGAGTACCCCCTCCAAGGGGATCAGGCGCAGGCGCTGCTTGGCCGCCCAGTTGTAGCTGAGGTTGACGGCGATGCGGTGCAGCCAGGGCGGCAGGGGAGAGGAGCCATCCACCTTGTGAATGTGCATGTAGGCTCTAAGAAAACAGTCCTGCAGGATCTCCTCCGCTGCTCCTCGATCGCGGGTGATGGCCAGGGCCGTGCGAAAGACGGGGCCCTTGTACTTGTGATACAGAGCCTCGAAGGCCTTAAGGTCCCCCTCTTTGATCTGAGCGATCAGTTGAGCGTCCTCGCTCACGGACATAGCGCCCCTCTCGGGCCCCTCTCCTCACAGGACTAAAAAGAGGGTTAGAAGGTTCATTTATCCTCCAAAGTGCATCATTATTTTAGTATTAAAGGGCCGAAATGTCAAGCTCCCTTCCAGCATATAGGGCTTTCCGGTTCTCTAACGAAGACAGGCCTCCGAGGTCTCCAGGAGACCGTTTTGCCCTGCTGCGTGCGTCAGAAGGTTGCCATCCTGCCCTGGAAAGCCGCTTCCGAGACCTCGGAGGTCTTATAGGTCAAAGCACTGAAAAGCCCTTCCAGCACAGGTTTGGCTTGCGGGCCGCCGTTACCTCGTCCAGGCGGGTGACGGGGGCCCTGTGGGGCGCGCTCTGCACCATCTGGGGTTCGGTCTCCGCCTCCTGGGCGATGGCCAGCATGGCCTCGGCGAAGGCATCCAGGGTCTCCCGGCTCTCCGTCTCCGTGGGCTCGATCATGAGGGCCTCCTTGACGATGAGGGGGAAGTAAATCGTCGGCGGGTGGAAACCGTAGTCGGTGAGGCGTTTGGCAATGTCCAGGGTGCGCACGCCCAATCTGGCCTGGCGCGTCCCGGCGAAGACGCACTCGTGCATGCAAGGGCGGTCGTAGGGCAGGTCGTAGGCTCCCTTGAGGCGATGGAGCAGGTAGTTGGCGTTGAGGACGGCGTTATCGGCCACCTCCCTCAGCCCTCGGGCACCCAGGGAGCGGATGTAGGCGTAGGCCCGCACCATAATGTTAAAGTTGCCGTAGAAGGCCCGCACGCGGCCGATGGAGAGGGGGCGGTCGTAGTCCAAGAAGTAGCGATCCCCCTCCTTGGCCACCATTGGCACCGGAAGGAAAGGCTCCAATTCCTTCGTCACCGCCGTGGCACCAGCACCCGGGCCGCCCCCGCCGTGGGGGGTGGAGAAGGTCTTATGGAGATTATAGTGCAGGACGTCCATGCCCAGTTCGCCAGGCTTGGCCGTGCCCAGAAGGGCGTTCATGTTGGCCCCGTCGCAGTAGATCAACCCCCCGCGCTGGTGGACGATCTCAGATACTTGGAGGATGTGCTCCTCGAAGAGGCCCAGGGTGTTGGGGTTGGTCAGCATCAGGCCCGCCACGCTGTCGTCCATGAGGCGGTCCAGCTCCCTCACGGCCAGGTTGCCCCGCTCGTCGGAGGGGACGGGGACAACGGAGTAGCCGCACATGGCGGCCGTGGCCGGGTTGGTGCCGTGGGCCGAGTCGGGGACGAGAACCCTGGCCCGGCCCGTGTCGCCATGGTGGTGATGATAGGCCCAGATGATGAGCATGCCCGTCAGCTCCCCATGGGCCCCCGCCGCCGGCTGCAGGCTGACGGCCGGCAACCCCGCGATCTCGGCCAGGTACTCCTGCAACTCGTACATGAGCTGCAGCGCCCCCTGAACCGTGGCCTCGTCCTGATAGGGGTGGATCTGGGTGAAACCGGCCAGGCGCGCCACAGCCTCGTTGACCTTGGGATTGTACTTCATGGTACAGGAGCCCAGGGGGTAGAAGGCCGTGTCCACACTGTAGTTGAGCTGAGACAGGCGGGTGAAGTGGCGTACCACATCCACCTCGCTGACCTCAGGCAGGGGCAGGTCCTCCCGCAGATGCTCTGTGGGCAGGGGGGCCTGGGGTACGTCCAGCTCCGGCAGGCTGACCCCCACCCGGCCGGGGGAGCTGAGTTCGAAGATCAAGGGTTCGGTCTCATGGTAGATATTCATACGAATTACTCCTTATCGTCGAGATTTGGTAAGCGTTCAGCTTGCACATAGCGGCACCGCATGAATGACGGTGCCTGGGTCGTTTCTCATCCCAGGCGGCGTGATTTCATCCGCCGCCGACCGCTATAAGTCGCTTCTCTCCCGTCATAGACGACTAATGAAGTAATCACGGGGGAGTTTGTATTGCGAGTCTACAGCCGCAAGTCCGCCCCCTCAGGCTTGCGCCTGCACCCCCACTATAATTCCAGGGCAGTTTGGGAGCGATTTTGGATCCTCGCCGAGGCATCCCGCCCATTTTCCATACCCCTCAGTTAGAGGCACCGCAGCTTGGAAAGCTATAGCTTGCCTCAGCTACCAGATCGCTTCGTCACGCTACACCATTTCATGGTGTAGTGCCACCAAAAAACTAAGGCTCTCAGCCAATCACAACTGTGCCAGCGCCTCCTGGGCTGCTGCCACCCCCGTCCCCAGCTCAAACTCGAAGCCCGAGGCGGCCAGCGCCCGCTCGATGGCGCCCACGGTGGCCAGGATGTCGCTGGCCGAGACGACGCCCATGTGCCCCACCCGGAAGTACTGCCCTCCCCGCTGGGGATCGAGGCCGCCGGCCACAACGACGCCGTTCTCCTTGATCCTGCCCAGGAGGCTGCTGTCCACCCCCTCAGGGTAGTAGATCGCCGTCAGGGTGTGGGCCGCAACCTCGGGACGGACGGGGACCTGCTTCAGGCCCATAGCGGCGATAGCTGCCTTAAAGGCCTCACTGATGATTTTGTGCCGACGGAAGCGAGCTTCCATCCCCTCGGCCAGGATCTGCTGCAGGCTCTGGTGGAGGGCATAAATGAGGTTCACCGGCGGCGTGGCGAAGTAGCTCCCCCGTCGCGCCTCATAGGCCTCCATGATGGGCCGCCAGTTGGCCCAGTCGGCGTAGTAGTTGCCCACGGGGGAGCGCCGTGCCTCGAAGGCCTCCAAAGCCTGGGGGCTGACCACCAACAGAGCAAGGCCCGGCGGCACACCCAGGGCTTTCTGGGAGGCGGTCAGGTAGACATCAATGCCCCACTCCTCCTGGCGGAACTCCTCACCCGCCGTGGCACACACCCCATCCACCACGCTCAGGGCGCCATGCTCACGGGCCAGACGCCCCAGAGTTGGCACGTCGCACCGCACGCCGGTGGAGGTGTCCACATGGGTGATGGTCATCAGCTTGTACTTTCGGCCGCTCAGCGCCGCCTTCACCTCTTCGGGGGAGGGTACGTCACCCCACGCAGCCTTAACCTGGGTTACCTGGGCGCCATAGCGCCCGCACATGGCGGCGAAGCGGTCGCCGAAGTAGCCGCAGTTGACCACCAGGGCGTGGTCACCGGGCTCGATGAGGTTGGCTGCGGCCATGTCCATGGCCAGCGTCCCCGAGCCGGCCACGACGAAGGGTTGGCCCTCCTGAGCCAGGAAGACCTGCCGCAGCATCTCCAGGGCCTGGCCGAAGACCTCGATGAAGTCGGGGGCCAGGTGGCTGGGGGTCTTGACGGCCATGGCTCGCAGCACGGCCGGCTCGAACTCGATGGGGCCAGGGATCATCAAAAGCTTGCGCTCGTTCATGTTGTCCTCCTGAGTGTTGAGGAAATCAGGGGTCAGGGAGTCAGGCTGCTAGCCGACGGTGCCGCGACTTGATCCCCTGATTTCCTAATCCCCGATGGTCTCCCGCCTGGGTGTTGCTGAACCGTCGCCGGGTTGCTAAACCCCCAGGCTGAAAGGGCAAAGGGCGCTAGAAGCGCCCTGATCCAAGCGCCCTTCAGGGTGCTTTGCTCTTTCTGACAAGCGGTCACGCTCGCCCTGACCCATCTCTGCTCTTAGCTGTAAGCCGCGTGACCGCTTGTCATCAGCCCGACGGCTTTAGCCTCGGGCCACCATCGGCATGGCGACAACTCCATGCTAAATCTCGCCTAACACTTCCACCAGTCGGTCTATCTCCTCCCTCGTGTTCATCTCCGTGACGCAGAGGAGCATGCTGCCGGCCAGCTCTGGATAGGCGCGGCCCAGGTCGTAGCCGCCAATGATGCCCAGCTCCAGCAGCCGGGCGTTAACCTGGGCGGGTGGGAGCGGCATCTGGACCATGAATTCCTTGAAGAACTCTTCATTCAGAACCCTGTAGCTCGGCAACTCAGCTATCCGAGACGCCGCATAGTGAGCCTTATGGTAGCAGAGCTCGGCCGCCCTCCGCAGGCCCCCCTTGCCCATGGCCGCCAGGTAGACGGTGGCCGCCAGGGCCATGAGGGCCTCGTTGGTGCAGATGTTACTCGTGGCCTTCTCGCGGCGGATGTGCTGCTCCCGGGCCTGCAGGGTCAGGACGAAACCCCGTCGCCCCTGGGTGTCCGTGGTCTGGCCAATGACCCGCCCCGGCATCTGGCGCACGTACTTCATGCGGGTGGCGAAGAGCCCCAGGTAGGGGCCGCCGAAGCTGGGGGGTGAGCCCAGGGGCTGCCCCTCGCCCACCACGATGTCGGCGCCGTAGTCGCCAGGGGGCTTGAGTAGCCCCAGAGCGATGGGATCGGCGCACACGACGAACAGGGCCCCCCGCTCGTGGGCAATCTCCCCCAGGGCTGCGAGGTCTTCGATGACTCCGAAAAAGTTGGGGTATTGCACAATGACACAGGCCGTCTCCTCATCTACCGCGCTCTCTAACTCTTCGAGGTCGGTTCTGCCATCCCGAACCCCGAATCCCGAATCCCGAATCCCAAGTTCCATCCCCTGACTGTAGGTCCACACCACCTGGCGGTATTCGGGATGAATGGCCGCTGAGAGCACCACCTTGTCCCGACGGGTGACCCGGGCGGCCATGAGGGCCGCCTCGGCTAGGGCGCTGGCGCCGTCATACATGGAGGCGTTGGCCACCTCCATGCCCGTCAACTGGCAGACCATCGTCTGGTACTCATAGATGGCCGTCAGGGTCCCCTGGCTGACCTCAGGCTGGTAGGGGGTATAGCAGGTATAGAACTCGCCACGGCGCAGGACATGGTCCACCACAGCGGGCACGAAGTGGCGATAGGCCCCCGCGCCCAGGAAGCAGGCGTAGTGGTCCAGGTCGGCATTCCTCTCGGCTAGCTCTCCCAGCAGGCGCACCACCTCCATCTCGGAGAGGGGCGCCGGCAGGTCGAGGGCCGGGAAGCGCACCTCCTGAGGGATGTCGGCGAAAAGGTCCTCCATGGACGTGAGGCCGAGAGCCTCCAGCATCCTGGCCCGATCAGCGTCGGTGTTGGGGATGTAGCTCATTTGCGCCCTCCTTTAACTTTGCCAGCAGCGGCTCGAAATCCCACCGCCATATCTCCATCTCCACCTCCTCATGGGACCCCCGCTGCAGGGAGAACTTCCAGGCCTTGCCGACCGGTCGGAAGCCGCACTTGGCGAAAGAGCGCTGGGCCCGCAGGTTCTCGGCGTAGGTGAATAGGTAGATGCGCTCCAGGTCCGTGGTCGTGAAGATGTGCCGCAGCAGGGTGGTAACGGCATCGCTGCCGTATCCCTGGTTCCAGTACTCTCTGGCCCCGATGACGATGCCCAGCTCGGCCTGCTTCTTCCAGGGGTTGATGTCGAAGTAGCCTATGCGACCGATGAGTTCGCCGTCGGCGGTGAGGATGGCGAAGACCTGCCGATCGGTTCGGGGCCTGGCCTGCTGCTGCTCAAACTCCCGCTTGAATTCCTCCAGGGACAGGCCCACGGGCGAGCCCCCGCTCCAACGCAGGACCTCCTGGTCCCGGCTCCAGCGGTACAGTTGGGCCATCTCCTCGTCGCTGAACCCCTCCTCGTAGGGGCGGAGGATGACCTTGCGTCCCCGTAACATAGTTCGGTCTTCGATTCCCTGCTTATCCAAAGAGGTCGGTCGTGCTGGCCACCGCACTACAGGCCAGCATGGACATCACCACCCCGATGGTCTCGGTGATCTCCTCCTCAGTGGCTCCCTCCCGCACGGCGTAGGCGCGGTGCTCCTCGTAGCAGCCCTTGCTGGCCGTGACCAGGGCCACGGCCATGGCAATCAACTCCTTATCCTTCCGTCTTAAAGCCCCATCAGCGAAGATGGGCCCGGAGAACTCTCTGTAGCTCCGCACCAACTTGTCTTTGTGCATGATTTGCCCCCTGCTATTGCTTTCCCCCGCCCTTCTCCCGCGGAGTAACTGGTCACCTGCTTGTCATTCCTTCGGCCTGGCTCAGGGCAGACTTCGTTGCTTCGCTCCTCAGACCTGTCCTGAGCCAGGCCGAAGGGAATCTCTGGTTTTGACGGCAGAGAGACTCTTCGGCTCTGCTGCGCTCCGCCTCAGAGTGACAAGGTGAATAGCTTGACAATGTCACATTTAATCTGTCATTCTGAGCGCAGCGAAGAATCTCCCCCCGCGTGGAGACCCTTCGCTCCGCCTTGCTCCACTCAGGGTGACAGATTGTCACAGGCGGCTGATTTCCCTGTCGCATCGAATGTGACATTGTCGAGATAGTTACCTCGCGGAAACTTGGTGTACTCGGAGCTACTCCTGGGGTGGCCCCTCCCGCACCTTCCCCTCCTCTATAGGAAAGCGGGTGAGGACGGTGGCCCACTGATGGAGGAGTAGTTTGTCGCCCAGGGCGAGTTCCTCCACGGGTTTGGCCGGCGGGATGCGGGCGGGCAGGGGGATGATCCCTATCTGCGCCCCCTCCCGGTTGTACTTCCTCTCCACATAGGCCAAGCCCACTTGGAAGCCGTCGGTGCCCAGGGCGCAGCTCGTGACGCGGCCGATGTACTTCCCCCTCTTGTCCACCACAGGGTCGCCGAGCCTGGCCATCCTCACACCCCGCTCGTTCATCCGGAAGCGGAGGAGCTCCATCCTCCTGGTGGCCTCCTTCTCCAGAAGGGCCTTCCTCCCGATGAAGAAGGGCTTATGGAACTTGACGTAGGAGCCGAAGCCGGCCTCGATGGGGGAGATGTTGTAGGGGCCTGCCAGGTCATGCCCGTGCAGCGGCAAGCCGGCCTCGGTCCTCGTGGAATCCCTCGCGCCCAATCCCGTTGGCTTTATGCCGAAGGGCTCACCCTTCTCTAAGAGCAGGTTCCAGAGCCTGGGGGCATCGTCGGGGTGGACGTAGAGTTCGTAACCCACCTCCTCGCCGGTGTAGCCCGTGCGGGCGAGAATGAGTGACATACCCGCCAACTCGGTTTCGATGAACTCGGTGCGCTGGAGGCGGCTCAATCGCTCCTTGAGCCTGGGATCGTCGGCCAGGCTCTGGAGGATGGCCAGGGAGGCGGGGCCCTGGAGGGCTATGTCAACCCTCCGGTCGTCCCCCGAGGAGGGGGCCTTGAGGTCCCTGATGATGGCCGGCCCTTCAACCTCCAGGTCGGGATGCTCCCGGTCTATGAGATATTCCCCCGAGTTGACCGCCTGGAGCCAAGCGAAGTCCTTCTCGGCATTGGCGGCGTTTACCACCAGCATGTAGCGGTCTGCCGCCCGGCGATAGAGGAAGAGGTCGTCAATCACGTTGCCCTCGGGGTCGAGGAGGTAGGAATATTGGGACTGGCCGTCCTTTATCCAGCGCACGTAGTTGGAGGTGACCATATCTAGGAAGTCGGTAGCGTATTCGCCTGCCACCTCGATCACGCCCATGTGGGCCACGTCGAAGAGCCCCGCCGCCTCCCTTACCGCTCGGTGCTCCTCGATGATGCTGGTGTACTGGACGGGCATCTCCCACCCGGCGAAGGGCACCATCCTGGCCCCCAGCTTCAGATGCTCCTCGTAGAGGGCGGTCCGCCTGAGCGCGCCCTCCCTCTCCTCCCACCGCCACTCCTTCTTCTCCACCCTAGGCCGCACGCTCTCCAAATTCCTCTGGCCGACGAAGTAGGGCTTGGATACACGGAAGAGGGAAGCCCACCCGGCCTTGTAGAGGGCCAGCCCATCGGGCCTGGGCTCGCCCTCCCGGTACAGAGGCAGGCCGGCCTCTGACCTGAGGGCGTTCCTGGCCTCCAGCCCCGCCGGTTCCGCCCCCGCCTCCAGGAGCGTGTTCCATAGCTCGGCGGTCTCGTCTGGATGAACGAGCAGCTCGAACCTGGCGTCGCCATCTCTGTAGCCGTTGCGCAGGACGACGGCCTCCACCCCGCCCAGCTTCCCCTCCCACCCAGCACCCGGCTTCAGCCGGGTGGGCTCCAGGTCGGCGTTCAGCCTGCGGAGCACCTCCGACGATTTAGGTCCGTGCAGAGCGAGCGCCACCCTACGCGCGTCCCCGTCGGCATCCTCCATCAGGTCCTCCACCACCACCGGGCCCTCCACTTTGCGGAAGATGTCCTCCTCGTCGAAGAGGACGTAGCCGTCGGCCAGGCCCCTCAGCCAGGCCTTGACCCGTTCGGCGTTCTCCGGGTTGGCCATCAGGATGTAGCGGTCGCGGCCCCACCGGTCCGACTCCAGGCGGAGGAGGGAGACGTCGTCCAAGAGCTGGCCATCCCTATCGAGGAGGAAGGAGCGCGTGACCTCCCCCGGGCGAAGCCTGGAGACGTTGTTGGTGCAGGTCTGCTGCAGGAAGGGCGTAGCCCTCTCGCCGCTTATGGCCAGGAGGCCCATGTCGCCCAGGTCGAAGAGGGCAGCGCCGTTCCTGGCAGTTTCGAGCTCCTCTTTGGGGTCGTGGTAGTGGAGGGGGACCGTCCAGCCGGCGTTCTCGGCGAGCTCGGCGTCGAGCTTGCGGTGCTCGGCGAGCAGCACGGTCTCCCTGGCGGGCGGCTTCTCCAGGAGGAACCAGTAGTGGGGGTAGCCGAGCCCCCTCGGCGGTATCTCCACCTCCGCGTCGGCCACCAGCTCGGCGGCATCGCGCTTCACATCCTCCAGGATATCCAGCTCTATCTTCCCCCTCCAGAGGGGTCCCGTCAGGCCGATGTAGGTGAAGGGCTTGATGTTGACGATGATGCGGTGGATGAGTTCGGCGATCTTGTCCATCTCCGCTTTGCCCATCCCGCGCTGGGTGACCCAGGGGGTGCCGATGCGGATGCCGCTGGCCTCGGAGGCGTCGGCGTCGCCGGGGATGGTGTTCTTGTTGGTGACGATGCCGGCCAGGTCTAGGATGCGTGCCGCGATCTCGCCCTTGAGGGGGAAGCCCTCAGCGGACTTGAGGGGGTTAAGGTCAATGACCAAAAGATGCGTGTTCGTCCCGCCGTACGAGAGCTTCAGGCCGCGCTTTTGGAGCCCCTCGGCCAGGGCCACGGCGTTTTCCACGATTTTGTGCTGCAGGCGCTTGTACTCCTCCGTCTGGGCGATCTTGAAGGCCACGGCTATGGCGGCGAACTTGTTGATGTGGGGTCCGCCCTGTTCGCCGGGGAAGACGGCGTTGTCAATCAGCTCGGCCATGGCGGGGTCGGTGGTCAGGATGACCGCCCCGCGGGGGCCAAAGATGGTCTTGTGGGTGGTGAAGGTGGTGATGTCGGCGATGCCCACGGGGTTGGGATAGGCCCCGGCGATGGCCATCCCTGCCGTGTGGGCGATGTCGGCCATGAGGAGGGCGCCGCAGGCATCGGCGATTTCCCTGAACTTCTCCCAGTCGGGCGCCCAGGAGTAGGAGGTGTAGCCGGCGACGATGATCTTGGGCCTGTATTTGAGGGCCAGCTCCATGATCTCGTCGTAGTCGAGCCTCTCCGTGGCCCGGCTGACGGCATAGGAGACGACGTTATAGCGGCGGCCTGAGATGTTGAAGGGGCTGCCGTGGGTGAGGTGGCCGCCCTGGGGGAGGGCCATGCCCATGAGGGTGTCGCCGGGCTCCATGAGGGCCTCGTAGACGGAGAGGTTGGCGGGCGTTCCCGAGAGGGGTTGGACGTTCACGTAGATATCGTCGGCCCCCACCCTCTCGTTGGCGAAGCATTCGGCTATCCGCCTCTGGGCCAGGCACTCGATGAGGTCCACGTAGTCAACCCCCTTGTAGAACCGCCTGTCCCCGTAGCGCCGATAGTAGGAGAGTTCGTGGTCGAAGTCGAGGAGCAGTTCTATCTCGTCCCTGGTCATCTGCAGGCGGGGGTAGCCCTCGGCGTAGACGCTCACGAAAACGCTTCCCATAGCTTCTCGCACCGGTTTAGGGCAGTAGCTTTCGGAGGGGATGAGGATGATCTTGCGGGCCTGTCTCTCCTCTTCGAACTCGATCAAGCGCGCCACATCGGGGTCTATTTCGTCCAGGTCCTTGCCGAAGACGAGGTTCCAGTATTCTCTTTCTTTCATTTCCCACTCCTCCGCTTGAAAACTATATCCTGAGCCGTTTGATCTTTGGCCCCAGCGCTTTGGAGAGCCTGATCATCGCATCAATCATCGCTTCCTGTATCTCTGGCCACTTCTCCTGATCTCTCAAGCCTCCAATATTTAAAGTATAGCGGATGCGGCTATACCGACGGTCATCCATCCGCTGCCACTCCAAGGGCGCGCCAAAGGTTGCTTCCATCTCCTCTTTGTGCTCATGGAGCTTATCGAAGATGCGCTTGTTGTCTTCAGCATTTCCTCGATCAATGTATAGCTCAACCGAGGCATTGTCCATAAGCACGACGTAATTGTAAGCAAGCCCACTTCTCCCTGCCCCAGCGCCAAGCCAGTGATCTTTGCCGGGTGAGACACGGCGGGCGTGAGGATGAGGACGGCCTTTGGCTCGCTCCAGAAGTTGTTTCCAGAACTCCATGCGAAGCAAATGACGCTCGGCCAATTCTTTCTTCTGTGTGCCGATTTGTTTCATCTCCGCACTGGGGCCTGCTACGATGCTAAACATAGGGGCAGGTGGAGACTCACCGATGCGATAGGCTTCGATACGCACCAGATAAAATGCTACATCCGCAGGGGTTGTCTCATTCAGCCAGGTTATGCTCCTGATATGCTCCGGCCGAGGGTTGCTTGAAATCCAAATAGCCGCCTTGGCATCCAGATTGCTCAGGTAAGTGATCAGCTTACCAAGATGGTCGTGGTCGGTGCGCCCAATCTGATTCTCGACGATGACCTGATTCCCATTTGGGTCCTCAGCCAGGATGTCAATCGAGAAAGGACCAACCGCCGCTTCACGTTGCACCAACGTGAGCGAGATTTCCAACGCTTCGCCGAGAACATCTAAATTCTCAGAAAGCCAAGCTGTGAAATCAAAAGCCTCATTGGGCCAAATCTCGCGCAGAGGCACTCGCTCAAGTTTGCCGATAGGCTTAGCCATCCTTTACCTCCCTTCGACCTCAGCCGGGCAGCTCCATTGCCTGACCTCACATGCCTCGGCAGATCCTCACCCCTGGCCCAGGCCGCCTCCACCAGGGCGTAAAGGCCGCCCAAGGCTTAGGCGCCCTCAGTCGTCGGCGACACGGCCACGAAGAAAGCCTTAAGCGCTCTGGTGATAGCTTCCTCTTCATCCGCACAAATGCCCATTTCCACCAGTTCACGGAGTATTTTGCTGACATCAGGATGTGCCAGGACATTACGGGCTATTCGCTCCGCTCGCTTTTCCATAAGTGCCTCCGACAAGGAAGCCACATCCTTATCCACATCCTCTGGCGAGAGCAATTCCGCCTTCGGCTCATGCGGGCTTATTTTCCCCATAACTTTCACCTTCCATAAGGGTCTTCCAGAGTATCCACTTCGCCGCGCTTATACTCCGCCCTCGCTTATTTCAAGCGGCGCGGGAGGGAATCAGTGGTTCCCTCGGCCTATTACTGAGACCAAAAAAGACAGGCACAAACGGCTTGTAGCCGCCTCCCCTGTCCCTTGTACCTGAGAGATTCGCTACCTCTTAGCTTACCCCTTCGGTGTTTTCGAGGGCTTCTTATGGCCCTGAAAATCTCTCCAGGGGGAGTTCACGATTGCGGTCCTTTTGCCTGAGAGTTTCGGAGCTCGCCCTCTGGAGAGCCCCTTGCCCCTTCGGCGCCGCTCAACCGGTCTCTCCCGCAACCAGCGTGCTACTCGCCCATATTGTACCCCGACTGCGCACAAAAGTCAAAAAAGACATTGGAAAAGTCGCACGTGGAGCAGCCTTTCCAGGCTGCTTGGCAGGCTCGAAAGCTGCCCCACGTGTCACTCTTGCCATAGTGGCAAAAAAGGCGTCGGTGCCGCCAGACACCGACGCCTGATGGAGCCAGAAACCCCTGACGATAGGGGGTTTGCCTTGGCTCTCAGTGGAGGCTTCTGGAGTGGTCCTTCATGATGAGCGGGAGGTAAATCTTGCCCCATACTATAATCGCGCCATCCTGGCTCTCGGCGGGGATGGGATTCGCCCCTTGGTCGGACAGCAGCACGCTGGTGAAGGTCAGGGGGCTCTCTCCACCGCCGATGGCTTTGAAGGTGATCCGGGCCAGGACCCCGTTGCCGCTGACGGGCGGGGCGGGATTGAGCAGGGTCATGGCGTAGCTGATAGTACCGGTGGCATTATCGGCCGAGTTCAGAGCCACTTTGACGCCGCCCTGGCTAGCATCGGGGAAGGTGCCCACCTCGATCTGAACCCCGGGCCTGGAGGGATCGGCGTCTTGCACCTCCAACTTGGCTGGGTCAAAACTCAGCCGGACCTCCGCCCCGTAGAGGTCAACCACGTCCTCGATCCTGATGTCCACCGTCGTCGTCAGCCCCAGCGCTATCTCCTGCGTGAGGGGAGAGAGGAACACCCTGGCCGCCGGAGCTGAGGCCAGAGCTGCCCGCCCCATGGGTGCGGAGCTTGGCCAGCCTGTGGGCCCTGTCCGACCATAGTTGCCTCCCACCAGCACCAGGTCGAAGATGTTAACCGTGCCATCCCCGTTGATGTCGGCCCGGGGATCGCTGGGGGGTGTGGTGCCGTAGGCAGCCCCTACGATCACCAGGTCGAAGAGGTTGATGGCCTTGTCGTTGTTGGCATCGCCCCCGATCAGGGTGGTCTCGGGCAGGGTGATGGTAGCCCCCGCCGTCACCAAGACAGCGCTGTCCTGAGAGGTCAGATAGCCGGGCATGCTGGCTGCGACGACATGAACCCCCGCTGGCACATTGACCACCACGAAACGGCCGTCGCTGCCCGTGGTCGTCTCCGGTGTGCCATCAACAAGGATGGTGGCTCCACTATGGTTGCTCCGCCCTTGCAGGAAGACATTGCCCTCGATGTTACCCATCCCGGGGGCTGTGGTGGGCGTAGGGGTCAGAGTAGGCGTGTTTGTGGGGGTCGGCGTGGGGGTGGGTGTGTTGGTCGGGGTAGGCGTATTTGTAGAGGTCGGTGTGTTGGTCGGCGTGGGCGTATTTGTGGGGGTGGATGTGTCGGTAGGCGTGGGTGTGTTTGTGGGGGTGAGCGTGTTCGTCGGTGTGGAAGTGGGGGTTGATGTCGCTGGCGGCGTGCCGGTCACTGTGGCCGTCGGCGTATGGGTCGGTGTGGCCGTTGCCGTGACCGTAGTCGTAGGGGTGGCCGTCAGCGTCGGCGTGGGGGTATGTGTGGTTGTAGGTGTGGCCGTCGGCGGCGGTGCAATCTCCCAGGTGTTAATGTAGATGTCATCAGAGTCCACCGGGTCATACCAGAATTTGACCCTGAGCGGGCTCAATGCGTTGGCAGCGAAGAAAGGATTGCGGCCGGGAAGTGCAGTGTTGGGGGCAGGGATGTTGGGGTTCAAGAGATTGAGCTCATCCTGGGTGTCATAGACGGCGTGGCAGCTAAAGTAGTGAGCCCAACTTTGATCCGACTCCCAATCGCTGGTCAACAAGTACAACTGGCCAGCCGGTAGGGCCAATTCGGTGAACTGATGGGGCAGGATGTGGAACTGTTCCGTGCTCCAGCGGTCGGGTTGCGGAGCGTCCCAGAACTTCTCCTTTAGCTCCCCGAAGAACTGGGGCTCGGTATCCTCGTCCACGATTCGGATCTGAAGGGCCGGTACGTTGGGCACCAGTTGCGCTGCAGAGGTGCCTGTGCAGTCCTCGTCGTAGAAATCCGGATTGGCGAACACCGGCTCCTCCACAGTCCCACCGGGGGGCACATCCCGCTCAGGGAGAGACTGGATGTTATCCGCCCGTGTGTGGCGGAAGTTGAAGGGCGGCATGACCGAGATGAAGCTCGTATCCACGCCAAAGATGGTGCCTTGATTGTACCCCTCCAGCTTCTGGGAGTCCTGGCTGTTAGTGAAGTTGACCTTGGGCACCGGCGTGCGAATGGTGATGTACTTGAACTCGAAGGACTCATCCCCTGGACTCGTGGGACTGTCAGCAAGTACTGTCTTGATGGCCACCACGTTGTACTCATGCCCGTCCACGAAGAAGCGCTTCAGATACCAGGGGTCGCCAGGGGTCATGTCGTGGCCTCCGGCCCCATTGTCAATGGCCGAATGGGTGGCGCCCAGGGCCCTGCCGATGGTGACATTGATCGTCTCGTTGAAGGTGTTCACGGCATTCAGGTAGGCGAACCAGGCTCCATCGGTCTGGCCCAGGTTGTTCCCGCCAGCCGAGATCCTCCTGATAGAAGTCCTGCTAACCACGGCCATGTCCCCTACAGCATAGAGGCCCGGCGTGCCGATCTTGTCCGGGTATAGAGAGCCAAAGGGGTGCAGCCCCCCACCCGTGTACCAGAATTGGAGATCTGCACCATCCAGTGTCACGTTATCCAGGGTGACCATGTGATCCAGGAACATGGCGCTCTCACCCCGACCCAGGATGATGTTCTCTACAACAAAGACAACTAACTCATCCCCGCTCAGCTCCAACCCATCCGTGTCCAGTTGATCAATGACCCCATCACCGTCAAAGTCAACCTGGATGCCCATGGTCTGGGAGATAGACTGCTCGCTGTGCACGGTGACGACGTCGTAGAAGCCGTCGAAGTCGGCATCGAAGGTGGTCAACCCGTAGCCGAACCGGGCCGGGTCATCGAGGGCCATGGAAGGCAGCTCCCCGGTAGTCGGGTCCGGCGCCGGCAGTTCGTCGGAGGCTGTGCCGATGGGGAAAGCGAAGCGGCTGCTGCGCGGTTGCCCATGGGATGGCTGGTCCTGGGTGTCCAGGTACATGTAGGTGAACTCCTGCATCAGGGCGGGGAAGGTGTAGACCTGGGTGGGCGTGATAACGCCGCCAGGCCCTGTCTCGGCCTCCAGGATCTTGTCCAGGTATTCCGGCTCGTACCACAGGCGGAAAAAGACCTTCTCCCGGGCGTTCCGCTCCTCGACGGAAATCTGGGCGTACAGATCGCGCAGGGGCTCATCGCCATGGCGGAACTCATCCATGTAGGCCGGGTTGAAGGTCAGGGAGTCCTTGCGAGGCGCCTGGGGCAACTGGGGGTTGAAGGGATCCCAGGGATCGGTGTAGGGTGGGACCTCCACAGGGTAGGTGGCCTGGAGGGTATCAGTCGCCAGGGGGTCGCCAGCCCCGGCAAAAGCAGCGAAGAGCTCCCCGCCGCTGCCGCCATAGAGGCGCACCCCCTCCGCATCCTTGTATTTCTTGCCCCCCACAGCGGGGTCGAACCAGAATTTGACCCTGGGCCTCCACCCCGTTGGCATGGTGTTTTCCCCTGGATCGTGAACCCAGGCCGTGCCATCCCAGCTCAAATTGTACCTTAGGGGAGCGATCACATCCTGAATCCACTGCAGGTACTCAGACTGGGATGCGGTGAAGGCACTGGTCAGGAGGTACAGGTCGGGATTGTCAAGCCCGGTGATGTCATCTCGGATGTCCGGCAACACGAACTCGGTGTACTCCCAGGGCAAGGTCCACCACTGCTCCACGTACCAGAACTCCTCTGGCGGCCCATCGGGGACCAGCACTTCGCCATATTTCTCTTTGAGTTCGCCGAGGAACTCGGGGTTCTTCCCCTCCTCTACGTAGAAGAGCAGCCATTCTCGGAAGTCGGTGTAGGGGCTGTAGGGCCCCACGCCGTAGTAGGGGAACGGGCCATTCCGTTGCAGGATAGGGGACACCGGGCCCACCAGGTTGCCTATATAATCCACCGCCTCCTCGTCGGGAACGCCATCCCCATTTTCATCCCCAGTGAAAGCTATGATGGCCTGGACATCTTTCAGGATGTAATGCTCGTGGTTATAGGGCGGCATCACCGACAGGGGCTCTGCGACCGGGTAATCCTGCAGCCGCACCGAGTGCTGCTCAATGGTGACAGGGATCTTGGGCACCGGGGTCCTGATGGTGATGAACTGGAATTCCGTGGGGTCTGCCGAGGGGCGCAGATCAACCGTGCCGTCATTGTCATCGTCGAGGTCGCAGTCATAGGGGTAGGTAGAAGGGATACCGTTTCTGGTCTTGATGGCCACCACGTTGTACTCGTGGCCGTCCACGTAGAAGCGCTTCAGGAACCAGGGGTCTCCTGGGCGCCGATCCTCGATGTTGCCTATGGGGTCTTCCATAGCGCTCCAGGTGGCACCCAGGGCTCGGCCCACCATGAGACGGGCGGTCTCGTCCAAGGGATCCACACTCGTGAGGTAGACGAAGAAGGGGCCGGTGGGGAAGTTGCACATGTTAGTCCCCGACCCGCCGTTGTGCACCGCCACGATGGGCTGGGGAGGGCCCTGAGTCCCAGCTAGGGCCATGTCCCGTAGGCGCAGGTTGACCGACCCCAGCGACCTGGGCACCAGGTCACCAGTGTACCACACATCAACCAGGACCATGTCATCGAACACGGCGTTCAGGCTCACCAGGTGATCCAGGAACTGGACGTACCCCCCTATGGGCACCTCCAGGCTATCCAGGCGGAACACGGCCAGCTCATTCCCGTTCAGGGCGGTGGCATCTCCGTCCAAGGTGTCTATGGTTCCGTCCCCGTCGAAGTCGGCGGCGATGTCGGTTCTGTCGAAAAGGGTGAGCTCGCTCTCCACGTGGACGATATCTGGAACCCCATCGAAGTTGGCGTCCAGGCTGGTCAGGCCATAGCCGAAGGGGTCAAAGAGATCCTCCTCCCTCATGCCTATGGGGAAGACAAAGCTGGTAGCGCTCGCCCGTCCATAGGTCGGCTCCGGTTTGTTGGCCAGGAAGTCCAGTTCCATAAGCAGGTAGGTGAACTCCTGCATTATGGCCGGGTACCATTCGTCAATGATGGGGTTGCCATCTGCATCCCGGTCCATCTCCCCGTTGGCGTTCAGGTCCTTGTCCCAGTGCTCCGGTTCGTACCACAGGCGGAACCAGACCTTCTCCGAGGCGTTGAGGCCATTGGTAAATAGTTTGCTGTACAGCCCCTGGACCTGGTTCTCGTCCTGGGTTTCTAACTCGGACATGAAGAGAGGGTTCCAGGTGATGGAATCTTTGTGGGGGGCTTGGGGGAGCTGAGGGTTGAAGATGGACAAGGTATCCGTATAGGGCCGATCCTCAGCCGGCAGGCCCGTGACGGGGTCCGTGACAAGGATCCCTGCACCTTCGTTGGCTCTCCCGTAGACGCGGAGGGTATTGTAGATGATGGGCTCTTGAAGCGCGGGGTGAGCCGTGACCCCGGGGATGTTTCCGGTTCCCATAAAGAGCAGAGTGACCATGGCCAGGATCAGGCCCAGCAGGATAGCTTGCGCCATCGAACCTTTCCGCAAAAGTGCCTTTAACATGGCTTTTCCCCCCTCCCTGCTTGGCGTGTTGTTAAGTCTCAAAAGAGACATGGGGCTTCCTCCTTACTGTGGTAGATGCTCGCTCAGCAATGGCCCCTGCAATATCGTCGGCTCAGCAGGTCCCCATTCAGGCAGAAATCAGATTCTTTATGAAGAACGGTTATGGTCCTGTATCGTTATGAGGCGATGCGGACGGTTCCTGGCGATTTCGCTATCTCACCTCACTACAGCAAGGTTCTCCCATCCTGGCTCTGTAAAGTGATCAACCCTCCGTTCCCCTAGTATAACATTATTTGACAAACTCGTCAATGAAATTAGCGTTAATTTTACGTGAATTTTGAAGAATTTTAGTGCTACTGATGACTGGGTAGCCTCCCCTTACATTATGCCATAAAATGGGAAAAAAATCAATAGGGTAAAGATTGCTCCACTCCTTTGACCTCAGGGGAGGTCGGCCTCCCTGGCCACGCCTCCAGGGCCAGGAGGCCAACGATCGTTTTGGCATCGCGGATCTCGCCCCGCCGGATCATCTCCAACGCCTCCGTCAGGGGGACAGCTTCGACTTCGATGGCTTCGTCCGCTTCGAGGGCGTGGGGGACAGGGCTGAGGCCCGTGGCCAGGTAGAGGTCAATCTGCTCGGTGCAGAAACCGGGGCTGGTGTAGAAGCTGAGGAGCCGCTCCATGTGGCTGGCCTGATAGCCCGTCTCCTCCTGCAGCTCCCGCCGTGCGCAGGCTTCGGCATCCTCGCCAGCCTCCCGTGTGCCGGCGGGGATCTCCCACAGCACCTCCCCGGCGGCCTGACGGAACTGGCGCACCAGGAGCACGTTCCCCTCCCCGTCCAGGGCCACAATGGCCACAGCCCCCGGGTGCTCCACGATCTCCCGCTGGGTGACGTACCCGCCCTCCAGCCTCACAGTGTCCACCCGCAGGTGGACGACCCGTCCCTCGTAGACCCGTCGGCTGGAGAGGGTGATCTCCCTGCCCATGCCCTGTCTCCTCGATCGTTCTGGCACAAAAGGGCTATTAGGCACGCAGCCTAATAGCCCCTTGTAACGCTCCCAGGGATCCGGCTAGGGAATGCACAGCACCTGGCCTACGAAGATCAGGTGAGGATTAGGGATGTTGTTGGCGTGGGCGATGGCCCACACGCTGCTGCCGAAGCGCACGGCGATGGAGAAGAGGGTATCCCCGGGGTTGACGGTATAGACGCGGGAGCAAGGTGGACAGGGCAGCACGCCAGGCGGACAGGGCGGCGGCCCCTCAGGAGGACAGATCTTCAGCTTCTGGCCCACGAAGATGAGCCAGGGGTTGACGATATGGTTGTCCCGGGCGATAGTCTCTACCGTGGTGTTGTACTTCCGGGCGATGGAGTACAGGGTGTCTCCCGGCTGGACGATGTAGGTGATGCAGGCCGGCGGCGGTGGGGGCGGCGCAGGCGGGACACAGTTGGGGATGATCAGCTTCTGCCCCACCCGGATCTTGTTGGGGTCGGCGATGTTGTTGCGCTGGACGATGGCGTCAACGGTCGTTCCGAAGCGGCGGGCGATGGAGTAGAGGGTGTCACCCCAACGGACGATGTACTCGCACTCCTTGCCCGGCACAGGGGTGGCTGTGGGCGTCGGCGTGGGGGTGGGTGTGACCGGCGTCGCTGTGGGTGTAGGGGTGGGGGCCTTCACGGTGATGGAGCCATCAACCGTGTCAGCCGGGATCCGATTGGCCCTCTGGTCCGAGAGCAGGGCGCTGGTGAAAGCCACAGCACTGGTGCTCACGCTCTTGCCCTTGAAGGTCACCCGGGCCAGGACCCCACTGCCATCGACCGGCGGGGCCGGGCTGAGCAGGGTCACGGCGTAGCTGATGGTGCCGGCAGTGTTATCGGCCGAGTTCGTAGCCACCATACCCTTGCCTGAGCTGGGGTCAGGGAAGGTGCCCACTTCGATCTGGACGCCGGGCACGGCGGAGTTGGCATCCTGCACCTCCAGCCGGGTGGGATCGAAGTTGAGGCGCACATCGGCCCCGAAGAGGCCCGTCACATTTTCGATGCGGATGTCCACGGTGCCCGTCCCCCCCACCACGATGTCCTGGCTGGCGGGGGAGATAAGCACCCTGGTGGTGGCCTGGGCCTCGGTCCCGGCCTCACTGGCTGCCTCCTTCACAGCCTCCTCTCGAGCCGCAGCAGCCACAGGAGCGATCCCCTCTCCTTGGGGAAGGGAACGGGTGCAGCCCATCACGGCCAAGGCAAGAAGAAGAACGAGCAGCCCCAATTTTACAGCAGTGGATGAGTTCCCTTTCATTGATGCGACCTCCTTTGCTTGAAAGGCCTTGTCGAGACCTCCGACCCTGAGGCCATCCTGACGATTACGGCGAAAGACACCTCAGCATGGGGAATTTAGGCCAGAGGAAGGATCAATAACTGTGCATATCATACCACAAATATGCTATTCTGTCAAGCTTTCTTTATGTCTGGCGGAGACGGGCCAGGATCTCCTCGGCCAGGGTGTCGCGATTGGCCGGCGTGACGTGAAGAAGGGTGACATGGGGGTGACGCTTGATGTCATCGGCCCAGGGGTGGGAACGCAACATGATAGTGCCCAGGACGGTGGCCTGGCTCTCGATGGCCTCTCGCACCGCTGCCTTGAAGGTCGCTGAGAAGAGCTCCATCTTGCCGATTTCGTCAATGACGATGTAGTCCGCCCCGGCGATGGCCCGCTGCAGGGCGGCCACGCCCACCGCCTCGAAGCCGGCCACGTCCACGCCGTACTTGCTCACCCGGTGGGGACCCTTGATGTCCACGTGGGCCAGGATGCCCTCCTGACCGTCCAGGGTGACGATTTTGAACCCCTGGCGACGACCCCGCTCCCGGATCTCAGCCGTGTAGAAGCCCCCCACCCGACCCGGCAGCCGCTCCACCACCCGCTGGATGATCGTCGTCTTGCCCACCCGGGGCGGGCCCGTCAGCAGGATCGTTTGACCCATCTCCCCTCCTCTGGAGCTTAGTATACCATGAATCCCTAGTTAAGCCAAGCCACTGTATGCGCAGCAAGCTTGCTATTACGGCGCCTCGGCAGGCTTGCGCGGTTCGGCTGAGCTCACCCCGAAGCCTGCACTCCTTGTCCCCAACGTGTTACGCTCTCCCCTTGCCCCCAGAGCCCAGGTGGTGTAAAATACGGATCAGGAAAGAGCGGACAGGAGGGAAGCTGGAGCGATTGACTTTTGGGCCAGGAAATTGCATAATATGGCGGGCTTCTGTTCGGTGTCGTCGTTCCGAGGGAGAGAGGATCATGGCGAATCGTACCTTGCGTGACTATAGCCAGAAAGCGAGAGACCTCTTGGAGGCGGAGCTCCCACAGGAGGCCATCGCCCTCTGCGAGGAGGTGCTGTACTACTTTCCCCAGCACCTGGAGACCTATCGCCTGCTGGGTGAGGCCTGCCTGGCCGTGGGGGACTATGAGGGCGCGGCTGACATGTTCCGCCGCGTCCTGAGCGCCGATCCCGAGGAAGTGGTGGCCTACGCCGGGCTGGCCATGATCTATGAGGAAGACGGCCGCCTGGAGGAGGCCCTTTGGCACTGGGAGCGAGCCTTCGAACTGGCCCCCGACCAGGAGGAGATCCGGGCGGAGCTGGGGCGACTCCGCGCCCGGCATCAGAAGGGTGAGAGCTCACGAGTCAGGCTCACCCGAGGGGGCCTGGGCCGCCTCTACACCCGGGAGGGGCTCCGTCAGCGGGCCATGGACGAGTACAGCGCGCTCCTGGCGGAGGATCCGGAGCGGGTGGACATCCAGGTGGCCCTGGCCGAACTCCTGTGGCGGGAGGGGCAGCGGGAGGCGGCGGCCGAGGTGTGCCAGGACATCCTGGGCAAGCTTCCCTATTGTCTCAAGGCCAACCTGATCCTGGGCGCCATCTGGCGCGAGGGGGCCGGCGAGGAGGGAGGGGAGACCTTCCTGGAGGTCGCCCAGGCCCTCGACCCTGAGAATCGCCTCGCCCAGATGCTCCTGGGCCCTGACTCGCCCCTGCCGCCCAGGACGGTCACAATCCCCCCGGAGGAGCCTATGCCCCCCGCTGAAGAGCTCGAGGAAACGGCTGTAGCCCGGCCCGAGAGGAGGCCGACGAAATCCTTATGGCACAGGACCTGGCGCAGGTTAATCGGGGGCTAAACCTATTCTCCGCGAGCGGACAATTCCTAATCCCTGGTCCCTAGTCCCTGATTCCTGACCCTTATGGCGAGGAGGACAGATGGAGAGGACGCTGGTCATCGTCAAGCCCGATGGGGTGCAACGGGGGCTGATCGGCGAGACGATCAGCCGCCTGGAGCGGCGGGGACTGAAGATCGTGGCCCTGAAGATGCTGTGGATGGACACCGATCTGGCCCACAGGCTCTACGCCGTTCACAGGGGCAAGCCCTTCTTCGAGGGGTTGATCAAGTACATCACCTCCAGCCCCGTAGTGGTCATGGTGGTGAAGGGGAAGGATGCCATTGAGATCGTGCGCCGCACCATGGGCGCCACGGCCCCCGCTGAAGCGGCACCCGGCACCATCCGTGGCGACTTCGGCCTGGAGATCGGGCGGAACCTGGTACATGGCTCCGATTCGCCCGAGACGGCCGCCTTCGAGATCCCCCTCTTCTTCAACGAGGACGAGATCCTCTCCTACCAGCGTGACACAGACCGCTGGATCTTCGAGTGAGGGCCAGGGGTCGTATCGAATCGGTCGCCGTCCTGACCGACATGGTGACCCTGGGCCAAGCCGGCTGAGGGGATCCCTGGCTTGGGGCGGCGCCCATCCGCCAGGCAGGAAAAGGGCGCGAAGGAGATTCGCGCCCTTTTTGGATCCAAGGACCTCGAGTGACCTGATCTACCACAAAGACAGAACCTTCGCCTTTGGGGTGCCCCCTGGCGTCGGCGAAGGTGCCGGGGTCAGTGTGCACCAGTTGGGCAAGGGCGTGGGCGTCGGCCCTGGCGTGGGTGTCCTGCAAGGGTGGGCGGGCCGTGGGATGTGATAGGGGTTCTTCAGCCTGAAGGGCAGAGGCGGGAGGGTATGCCCATCCCCGCTGAGCAGACCCTCGGTCTTGTCCCTCAGGACAAGAGGCAGGTAGATTAGAGATGGCGGGGGCTTCGTGGGGGTGGCCGTAACCGTTAGGGTGGCAGTGGCTGTTGGCGTGGATGTTGACGTCGTGGTAGGGACTGTCGTGGACGTGGACGTCGGGGTGGAGGTCGGCGCGGCAGTGGGGGTCATCGTGGGTGTTGACGTCCCAGTGGGGGTCATCGTGGGTGTTGACGTCTCAGTAGGGGTCACCGTAGGCGTGGGCGTCTCCGTAGCTGCCCGGCTGTTAAATCCGAACTTCTCATGCCAACTTGTATTGTCGCCACTCCTGACCGGGATCTCCCGCCAGGGCGGGGAGTTGGCGCAATCGCCATAGCCCGGCGGACGTTGCTCCAGCACCAGGTAGACTTTCTTGGGCATAGGGTAGCCAAGGGAGCATTCATTGAGAAAGAAATAGGCCCACATGCGGCCGTTGTCCGAGTGGAGGGTAGATCGACGGGCCAAGATATTACCTTGTTCGTCCGTCACTGCAAAATAGGCGATGTTGTAGCAATCCATCGCACTATAATCCATCGAATCGAAGTTGTTGTTGCAATTCACGTCAACAAAAGCCTCGACCGTGATGTTCACCTGGGTCTCCCAAGCCTGGCTGCGACCCGTCTCCAGGCCGCTCAGCAGGACCATGGCTAGGGCGATGGACAGTTTTTTCATCGTCTCTTCCCTCCTTGAGTGTGGGGAATAGCAGAGCGTCCAGCCGGCTGGCCGGGCTGGACGCCCCGCTTTCCTTTGGTTACTGGATCCTGACCACCAGGGTGGCCTCGCTCCACAGCCGCTCCAGTTGATAGTAGCTGCGCTCGGTGGGGGCGAAGATATGGACAACCACGCTGCCGTAGTCCAGGATCACCCAGCCCGAGTCGGGGAGGCCCTCGATATGCAGGGGCGCAACTTTGGCCTCGCTCAACCTGTCTATGACGGCGTCAATGATAGCCTGGATCTGCCGCTCCGTTTCGCCGCTGGCGATGATGAAGTAATCAGCCAGGAGGGACACGGGACGGATGTCCAGCATGATGATATCGGCCCCCTTTTTGTCGGCGATGGCCTCCACGACCGTTCGGGCGAGTTGCGCAGGTTCCAGGTTATCCCACTCCTTCCCTTTGATCACCCTCGGAGAGCCACCGACGGCTCTGCCCGGGTGCAGCAATTATACCACACTTCCCCTCTGCGTTCAAAACGTGGCCCAAAATAAGCAGGCCCCGACGAAGGTTATCCCCTCGTCGGGGCGGTAGGTCATAGTCGTTTCCTCGCTATGGGGCCTACTCCTCGGGCGTGAAGCTGCGGCCCCTGGGGCTGAGCCTCACCACGTTGGCCGCCTGCGGGCCCTTGGGGCTGTCCTCGATGGTGAACTCCACCGCCTCACCCTCGTGCAGGGTGCGAAATCCCTGCTCCTGGATAGCGGAGAAGTGGACGAAGACATCCTCGCTGCCCTCCGTGTCCGGCTGAATGAAGCCGTAGCCCTTGATGGCGCTAAACCACTTCACTTTGCCGGTAACTCTCTCTACGGCCACGCGCCAAGCACCTCCTTTCGTGCATGTTCTAGATAAAAAACCGCGAAGGCCGTAGTGCTTAGCCTTCGCGTACAGATCTTGCGATCGACTGCCAAAGGTACACTTGCCCGGTCCTGCAGAAGCCATGATACCACATTTTCACCCCTTTGTCAAGTGTATAAATTTGTGAACCCTGTCACTGAGAGAGCCAGTAGTCCAGCCACCAGGCCAG
>JBHIEC010000004.1:0-29456 GCA_046760425.1 Anaerolineae bacterium | reverse complement strand
GGCGGCTATGCAGGCCGGCTCGGCGCAGTGGAAACAGGCCATGGTCACGAAGCGAGCCGTGACGTTGGGGTACTGGCCACCGTTCTGGGTGATGACCCGCCGCCAGGCCATCCCCGGCGGAGTGTTGTTCTCCGCCTTGCAGGCCACGGCACAGGCGTGGCAGCCCACACATTTGCGAAGGTCAATGGACCAACCGAGTTGCATTGCCATTTTTCCCACCCCTCCCTTACACCTTCTCCACCTCGACCCGGGTGTCGTAGAACGAGGTGCTGCCGCCAATGGGGTCCTGGAGACAGACCTTGCCCACCGATTCATCCACCCGCATCACCGGGTTGGGCACCAGCCCCGCCCCCCGGCCTGGCTCGAAGCCCGTCTGCTGACCATCCACTAGGAAGGAGCGCGCGCCATAGGCCCAGTGGCCGAAGTGCCAGGAGACGGCCACCACGCCAGGCATGATCCTTTCCGTAACCCAGACCTTGCCGCTCACCCCCTCTTGATGGGTGGCGGAAGTCATCCTGGCTATGTCGCCGCTGGTAAGGCCCCTGGCAGTGGCATCAACGGGGTTCATCCAGATGTAGTTCTCCGGCCAGATCTCGCGCAGCCACTCGTTGCTGATAGTGCGGGACTGCCCGCCCAGGACGTCCTTGTAGGTGATGAGGATCAGCGGGAAATCGGCATCAACAATCTCATTGCCGGCCAGGTCCTTCACCGGCTCGTATTTTGGCAGGCCGTGCCACTTGCGGCCGGTGATGCTGTCCCGCGTCGTCCCCGTCTTCTCGTCGTAGATGCGGGTGATGTTGGCGTACTTCTTGCCCATGTAGTCGCCATCGTAGGCCATGGCCGGATCGGCCACGCGGCAGCCCCGAGCCAGGATGTAGGCCACCTTCTTCCACTCGTCGTCGGTGACGGCATCCGGGTCCCGATCGCGCAGCCACTGGAAGCGAGCCATCTGCTCCGGCGTGGCGTCCGGCACGGCGGGGCTCTCCGAGGCCACGTTGGCCGCCATCTTGAGATAGAAGGACTCGGCGGCGCTGACTGCTTGGCCCTGGCCGTAACCCGGCACCCCCAGAGCCTCGGCGATGTCAATGAGCACCTCCTCCACCGGCTTGGTCTGGTGATAGATTTTCTCGATGACCGGCTGGCGCACCTTGCTCAGGGTGATGCGGATGTCGGGCGGTGTGTGGGGGAACCCCCAGCGCTCCAGGATGGTCACGTCGGGCAGGATGTAGTCGGCGTACATGGACGACTCGCCGATGACGATATCACAGGCGATGAGCAGCGGCACCGCCCTGGTGTCCAGCAGGATCTTCTTCTGTTCCTCACTGGCCGGGCACGACAGGGCCGGCGTCCCCTTGAGCAGGAAGAGAGCCTTGATGGGGTAGGGGTAGCCGTCGGCGGCGCTGGGCAGAACCTCCTGGTAAACGTTTGAGGAGAAAGGGAACCAGGGTCGCCTAGCCGGATAGCCATCCCGGGCGAAGAGATTCGTCGCATCCTCGTATTTCTTCTTCTCGCGGGTGATGAGGATGCCTCCCGGTGCGGCATCTGGGGCCTGGGGCACGATATCGTCCATGGTGTAGGGATTGCCCGGCTTGCCGCCCAGCTCGTGGTAGTGGCCACCACCCTTCTGCCAGCCACCCTTCCAGTCCAGGTTGCCAACCATGAAGTTGAGCACGGCCAGGGCGCGGGCGTTGTAGAAGCCATTGGTGTGCTGCACCGGGCCGCGATAGAAGGTCGCCTGGGCCTTCTTGCCGTGGCTGGTGAACTCGTCGGCCAGCCGCTCGATGGTTGCCTTGGGCACGCCGGTGATTTCGGCGTACTCGTCCAGGGTGTAGCTCTGGGCTTCCTCTTTGAGCAAGGTGAAGGCTGACTTGACCGGGATGCCGTTGAGGGTGGTATCAACCTCCAGATCGCCACTGGGCGCCGTATCGGCCGGCGTGGGCACGCTGTCGCTCAGCACCACGAACTGCTCCGCCGTCCCGATGCCGATCTCGTCGGCTCTCAGGAATTTGCCCGGCTCGCCCGGTTCGATGTCCCCCATCTTGACCAGGTAGGTGGCGTCGCTCCAGCTCGTCTCGCCGTCGGCTGTGGCCGCGTCCTTGTTGGGGTTGGTGAGGAAAGTGGCGTCGTAGCGCCCGTTCTCGATGATCCAGCGGATCATAGCCATGGCCAGGGCACCGTCTGTGCCTGGCTTGATGGGCACCCACTCGTCGGCCTTGGCCGCGGTCTTGGAAAGACGGGGGTCAACGACCACCAACTTCATCCCCTTCTCCACCTTGGCCCTCATCAGCTTGCGGGCGAAGTGAGGGGGACCAAAGCCGGCCTCCACCATGTTGGCCCCGAAGGCCATGATGTACTCGCAGTTCTCGATGTCCGGCTGCACGTGGTGGGCCTTGTAGTCCAGGGAGTGCTTGAGCCCAATGTGGTGGCTCTGCTCACAGATGGTGGTGTGCTCGATCTTGGCGTTGACCGAGCCGAAGACGTCCTTCATCCATTTGCCGATGATGTCCTTGCGGCCGTGCTCCGCCCGGCCGATCATCATCACGAACTGGTTGGCCTTAGGGCCCAATTCGGGGATGTTGGGGTCAATGGGATCGAAGCTGCGGATGTGCTTCAGGCCCTCGAAGGGGCCGCTATCCGGGAAGCTGGCGCCGTTGACGATCTCGGAGATGGCCACCTCCCAACTGATGGCCTGCCACTGACCCGAGCCCCGGGGGCCGACGCGCTTCAGCGGCTGCTTGACCCGGTAGGGGTCGTAGGTCGTCTGGATCAGAGCCTGACCCTTGGGGCAGATGCGACCCCGCTCTATCTTGGCAGTCTCAGGGTTGGTGTCATAGGGCAGCATGTTCTCCAACGATCGGTTCATGGGGCTGTAAGGGTTGCCGTCTATCTTCTCCACCTTGCCATTGACGATCTTGGCGGAGATGGTACAGGAGTTGTGGCACTGGAGGCAGGCGGTGTAACGCACGTCCACCCCCGGTGTCGTCTCCACAGGGTCCGGGCCCGGGATGCTGGTGGTCAGCTTCTGGGGCTGCGGGATCAAATCTGGCATGGTCGCACCCACCCGCAGGAAGCGCGGGGCAGCGGCCACAGCCCCCAGGGCACTGGCGGCCTGGAGGAAGGCCCGTCGGCTGATCTTAGTGCTTAACAAAAAACCTCTGTCTTTGGCGGTCATGGGCTCCTTACCTCCTCTCCTGGTACCACGGGTGTCCACCGTGGCACTTCAGACAGTCCTGGGCGGTGATGGCATCCATGTTGATGTAGGTCACGCCCACCATCCTGTCCTGCCAATCAGCATGGCAGGTGGTGCAGTCCAGGTTTTGCCACTCGGGCTGCATCACGCTGGGGAAGGGCGAGTGGCACTTGACGCACAGCTCCACGTCCACCTGTCGGCGCAGGCTGGCCGCCGAACCCTCCCTCAGATCCACGCTCCGGTGGCAGGAGGTGCACTGGAATTTGAGCAAGGCATCGGTGAGGTGAATGCGGTGGGGGGTGGGATAATCCGGGCTCAGCGACCTCTCTTCCGCCCTGTCCCCGTGGCAGGCGATGCACTGCTCGACGGGGACGGTGAGGGCCTGCCGGTGCAGGGCCTCAAAATTCAGCACCGTGGGGTAGGACTTGGCGATGAAGGGCAGGAAGGCCCTGAACTGGGCCAGCGACGAAGACCCCCCTGTGGCCGCCGAGGCCGCCTGGATGGCCCGAACTGCCGGTCCAAAGACGCTGTGCAGCAGCGGGCTAGCCACCAGCAGGATAACCATCAGGATGGTGCCCAGGATCAGCAGGATTTTGAGCGGTTTTCTGTCCATCTCTGCCTCCTTGCAAACCAAAAGAAAGAACCCTTTCTCCTGCAGAAGGGTCCGCCTCGAACAGGGCCTTGAATTGGGGATCAGGCCGGCATGGCCTCTTTCCTGGCCTTCAAATGGGGGATCGCCACGGCGAACCGTGAGCATAACGCGTTAGGGATATGGAATGCAGGCACAAGCCTGCTTCGCTGAAGCGGACTCGCGTCCGCACTCCGCATAACACGCTGGTCGCCGATGCGGCGCGCTTCTGCTAAAAGCAATTATAGGAGGGGTGGAATGGGTTGTCTATCGGGGAAATCCCTGAATTTACCCTCGCCTTGTCAGGGAAAACCCTAAACTTTTGAGGATTGTCAGAGAGAAAAGCAAAAGACCCGACCATGTTTTGTCGGGCCTTCACTTCAAGAGAGGCTATTTCGCCTCGGTCAGCAACCCTTTGCGCAGGGCGTAGCGCACCAGGGCAGCGCGGCCCCGCAGGCCCAGCTTCTTCATCACCCGGGCGCGGTAGGTCTCGACGGTCTTTATACTGACGTAGAGTTGATCGGCGATCTGCTGGTTGGTGTAGCCCAGGGCCACCAGGCGCAGCACCTCGCGCTCGCGGGGGCTGAGCCGCTCGTAGCCGTCCTCAGTCGGGAGCAGGCCGGGCTCACCGCGCTGGAGCATGTCTTCCAGCAGGATGCGCGTGTGGCTGGGGTGCAGGTAGACGCCGCCCTGGTGCACGATCCGAATCGCCGACAGCAGTTCCTCGTCAGCCGACTTCTTCAGGACGTAGCCGGAGCCGCCGGCCTCCAGCAAGCTGCGCAGATAGCCCTGGTCGTCGTGCATCGTCAGAGCCAGGACCTTGGCCTCCGGACGGGCAGCCTTGATGCGACGCGTGGCCTCCAGCCCGCTCATCCCCGGCATGGTGATGTCCATGAGGACGACGTCGGGTTTCAGGGCCACGGCCTGGGCCACAGCCTCGGCACCGTCGGCCGCCTCGCCCACCACCTCCATGTCAGGCTCAGCGTTGAGGAGCAGGCGCAACCCAGCCCGCAGCACGGCGTGGTCGTCGGCCACCAGCACTCGAATACTTCGGCTTCGCTCAGGACAGGGCTCAGTACAAGTTTTGCTCATGGCTCCTCCCAACCGCTTACTTTCTCTAAGGGTATCTCCACAAACACCGTCGTCCCCATCCCTGGCTCTGACTCGATGGTCAGCTTCCCTCCGATCAAGGAGGCCCGCTCCTGGATCCCGTACAGCCCCAGCTTCTTGGCCATGTCCCTGGAGGCCAAGACCTGCTGGACGTCGAAGCCCTGGCCGTCGTCCTCCACGATGGCCACCACGGACTCTCCTCGGCGCTCCAACAGCACACTCACATTCCTTGCCTGAGCGTGCTTGGCGGCATTGGTGAGGGCCTCCTGCACGATGCGATATAGGGTCGTCTCTACCTCCGGTGGCAGACGCTTCTCCCCCAGTCCGATGGTTTGGAGATCCACGTCGAGCCCGAATTTCGCGGTGCACCCCTTCGCATAGCGCTGCAGGGCGGCCACTAGCCCCAGGTCGTCCAACACGCTGGGGCGAAGCTCTAGAGCCAGCTCATGCACCTCCTTCAGGGTCTGGGCGGCGATGGCTCGTAGCTCGGCAGTCCCTTCCCTTACCTCCTCCAGCGTGCTGGCTCCCTCCAGAACCTTCAGCCCCACCATGAGGGAGGTCAGGGCCTGGCTGGTCTCGTCGTGGAGCTCCCGGGCGATGCGCTGGCGCTCCTCCTCCTGGGCCGTGATCACCTTCTCCAAGAGACGACGGCGCAGTTCCTCCTTGCGCTTCAGCTCCTCCCATAGCCGAGCGTTCTCAATCGCTACCCCCATCTGGTGGCCGACGGCTTCCAAAAGCTGCAGATCCTCGGGGCTGAATTGACTGGCCTCGTGGCCGACCACACTCAGCACCCCCAGGATCTGGGATTTGGCCATCAGGGGGACCGTGGCGTGGCAAATGACCTGCTTGCCATCCCCCAGGTCTGCCCCACGCACTGGACACTCAACAGGCAAAGGATTGACAATTAAAGGGCGCCTATCCTGAAGCACCTTTCTGCAGGGACAGTCGGGGAAACCAGCAGTCACTTCCCGCTGGCCGATCTCGGCCGGCAGGCCGATCCAACTGGCCAGGATGGGACGCTGTCCGTCACCCCTCAACAGGAAGATCCAGCCGGCCTGCAATTCCAGGGCTTCCAACACCTGACCCAGGGCTCGCTCCAGAGCCTCCTCAGGTTCCAACAGCCCGCTCATGGCCGTGGCGACAGTGTTCAGGGCCGAAAGCTCCCGATTGCGCCGCAGCAGCTCCCGGTTGAACTCCTCCCTCTCCCGATGTGACCTTGCCAGATCCTCGGTCATGGCGTTGAAGGCCGCGCTCAGTTTGCCGATTTCATCCGGGAACCACCGGGGGGCCCGGGTATTGAAATCCCCCCGGGCAACAGCCTGCGTCGCTTCCACCAAAGCCAGGATGGGGGTGGTGAACACCCTGGTCAGCAAGTAGGCCGCCGCGACCCCAATGAGGGAGACCAGGGCGGTGGTGAGCAAGAGCTGCCGTGTGGTGGCGGCCACCACCTCCCGCAAGCGATGTTCGGACATGCCGAGGCGGGCGGTCCCCGCCCGACCGCCGAAGATGGGAACGGCCACATCGCGGATCAACCCCTCCTCCGTGTCCAGCACCTCCAGGCGGAACCTTTCATCTGAGCGCACGGAGTTGGCTTCGACCAGGCCCTGAGGGAAACCGGAGCCGAAAGAATGAACCAGGACATCACCACCAGGGTCCAGGATGAAAGCATAGCGCACGTCCTCGTTGTTCTCCACGGTATCCCGCAGGAGCTCGTACAGGGCGAAGATGTTGTTGGTGAGGATCAGATCGGTACTGCGAGCAGACATGTCCCTGGCGATGGAGACGCCACGGATCTCCAGTTCATGGATGGAGCTTCGAGTCAGAGCCGCCCGCACCTGAAGGGTGACCCCCAGGCCGAAGAGGAGCACCAGGCCCAGGACGATGCCCATGATCTTTATCTGGACGCCGAGCCCGCTGAAAAACACCCAGAAGCGGCGAAGAAGCTCCCTGACCTTCAATGCTGCCACCTCAGCACCTCCATCATATGGCGCACCGACCCGTAGGCCTGGTCCTCGATGATCACGAAGCGATCAATCATCAACTCCTGGAGGATCTCCCTGCCCCGCTCGTCCTCGTGTATATGGAGAAAGAGATCTCTGAATTGGGCCTTAAGCTGGGGATCGAGGGCGGGATGAACAACGACGGGGGGTATGCCGTAGGGCGGCGACTTTTTGATGATCCTGGTCTTGGCGCCGTATTGAGGGTCGCGGCCCACGATGTAGTCATATACCAGACTATCCACGGCCGCCCCATCCACTAATCCTTCGGCCACAGCTTTGATAGAGTTATCATGGCTGTAGGTGAAGATGGTCTTCTGGAAGAAGGTCTCCGGCCTCTCCCTCATCTGCCACAGCATGTAGGTGGGGGCCAGATGACCGGAGTTGGACAGGGGATCGGTGAAGGCGAAAATCTTGCCCCGTAGGTCTTCGAGGCTCTGGGCCTGGCTGTCATGGGGCACGATGATGTAGGAGTAGTAGAAGGTTTGGCCTCGCACCTGGGGGGCGACCAGGAGTTCCATGCCGAACTCCCTGTGCCCCTCCACGTAGGGTCCGCTGCAGACAAAAGCCATATCAACCTTGCCCCACTTGAGCAAGTCGTTGACCTCGGCGTAGGTGGCTCGCTGAACCAATTCCACTGGTCGGCCAAGGCGCTCGCCCAGGTAGTTTAGAAGATTGTTGTAGCTTTCGAAGGTGCTTTTGGGCGAGATCATGGCCCCCACGGCTACCCGCAGGGGTTCCTTCTCCCACTCACGGGCGGCTTCCGTGGCGGTCTCACTCACCGCGGACAGGCTCACCTTCTTGTATTGAGGTCTCTGACCACACCCGCTGAGGAGCAGAAGGCACGCCAGGGCCGCCATTGCGGTCGCAGCAAAACGCGAAGGCTTCAGCATTTCCCCTCTCGCTCGAGCACATCAACCCACCAGAAGATATCTGGCCTCTAGAAGCCCGCTACTCCGATTTTATCAGGTGCAGGTCAAAATCTGGTCCAAATCCGGTCGTGGTTTGGTCGTAATCGAGAGCGTAACACGTTGGGGATATGGAGTGCAGGCGCAAGCCTGCCAGGGCTTCGCTGAAACGGACTTGCGTCCGCACTCCGCCGCGTAACATGCGGTTTGCGCTCCACGCTCAGTAGTGATATAATTGTAACACAGGCATCTCAATCTAACGGAAAGGAAGTGTTCATATGCCAGAACGGAACCAGAACGACGTAGCGGTGTTTGTAGATTTTGAGAATATCTACATCTCAGTCCGCAACCGCTATGATGTCAACCCCAACTTCGAGTCCATCATGGACAAGAGCCATGAGTATGGCCGGGTGACCATCGCCCGCGCCTACGCCGATTGGTACCGCTACCCCCGGGTGACCAACGCCCTGTACGCCAACAGCATCGAGCCCATGTACGTGCCCACCTACTACTACGACCGAGAGGAGGGCCGCACTGGCCGGGCCATCAAGAACAGCGTGGACATCCACCTGGTCATTGATATCATGAAGACGTTGTACAACCACCCCAACATCGAGACCTATGTCCTGGTTACCGGCGACCGGGATTTCATCCCTGCTATCAACGCCATCCGCCAGCACGGCAAACGAGCTGTGGTCATCGGCGTGGCCGAAGCCGCCTCCTCCCACCTGGCCCAGAGCGCCGATGAGTTCGTCTTCTATCGCCAGTTGATGGACGTGGAGGAGCAGCCCCAGGAGAAGCCCAAGGACGCCTACGACGCCCTGGTGGAGGCCATCCACCTGGCCCGCAAGCGGGGCAATGTGTGCACCCTGGCTACGCTGAAGCTGCTGATGATGGAGATCCTGGGCGACTTCGACCAGACGAAGTACAAGGATTCCCAGGGCAAGCCCTTCATCAAATTCAAGGACTTCGTCCGCGAGGCGGAGCGCCGGGGCCTGGTGAAGATCTTTACCAGCGGCACTGTCAACGAGGTCTTCTTCCCCAA
Organism: Anaerolineae bacterium; assembly: GCA_046760425.1. Classification (GTDB taxonomy): domain Bacteria; phylum Chloroflexota; class Anaerolineae; order JBHIEC01; family JBHIEC01; genus JBHIEC01. The sequence continues at coordinate 20,578 of JBHIEC010000004.1, read as the reverse complement.
CGAAGACCCCTACGAGCTGAGCCAGTTCGCCCCCGAACGGCCCTCGGCGGAGAGGGAGGAAGAGGTCGAGGAGGAGATTTCTCCTGAGGGCATCGGCTCTAAAGAGTGGCAGATCTTCCAGGAGGCCATGGGGCAATTCGGCGAGCCGGTGCTGTTCATCCAGATCTACGACACCCTGCGCGGCCTGCGGAACAAAGAGGTGCTGGATCTGTCCAACAGGCAGCTCAAGGGCATGATCAAGCAGGCCATCAACAAGAGGATGCTCATCCGCACCACGCGGGGCACCCATGGCTACTATCACCTCAACCCCAAGTATAGAACTCACGACTGATCCCAACAAGGGGGGGACCGGGTGGCACCATACAAGATCATCGTCAATCCCTGGGCAGGACGCGGAGCCGGGGAGAAGCTCCTGCCCACCATCGAGGACACCCTGCGCCGTCTGGAGGTGGACTTCGATGTGGACCGCACGACGCGGCCCACCGAGGCCACGGACCTGACCCGCCGGGCGCTGGCTGCGGGTTACGAGACCATCGTGGCCGTGGGCGGCGATGGCCTGGTGCACGAGATGGTCAATGGCCTGTTCATGGAGACGGGGGGCGAGGTGGCCGGCACCCTGGGGATCATCCCCATCGGCTCGGGGAACGATTTCATCAAGATGCTGGACATCCCCACCGATCTGGTGGCCGCCTGCTACAACATCGTCCAGGGCAAGACGCGGCTGGTGGATGCTGGGCGCATCAACGACCGCTACTTCGCCAACTCGGTGGGTACAGGCTTCGACGCCCTGGTGGCCATCGAGGCCCAGAAGATCAGGTGGCTGACGGGCCTGCCTCTCTATCTATTGGCCGTGTTTCGCACCCTGGCCCTGACCTATCGCACGCCCCAGGCCACCATCGAGCTGGACGGGGAGACCATATCCCAGACTATCACCATGATCGCCATAATGAACGGGCGTTGCTACGGCGGAGGGTTCTGGATCACCCCTGACGCGGAGAACGACGACGGCCTGTTCGATCTGGCCATCGCCCGGGGGCTGAGCCGTCCCGGTATCCTGCGCCTCCTGCCCGAGGTGATGCGGGGCACCCACACCGACAAGGAGCCGGTGACCATGGCCCGGGCCAGGCGGGTGGTGATCCATCTGGCCGAGCCTTTGCCCGTCCACGCCGACGGCGAGATCATCTACACCGAGGCCCGACACCTGGAGCTGGAGGTGCTGCCTAGAAGGCTGAGGGTGATTGGGTGAGAAGAGAGTTGAGATAGATGTGAGCGTTTCTGGATAGGGTAGATGACCGATGGACAGTGAGCAGGCTGTCGCAGCCGACAACTCAGCCACGTCTGTGCCCTGGACCCTGGGCGACATGCTCAGGGCCATTCTGCTTTTCGGCCTGCTCCTGATGACGGCGATCATTGTCGCTATCCTCCTCCAACTCTATCGCACCCGTGCGACCTCCCCACCATCGCCGTATCTGGGCGGGCTGTTCCTGCTGGTTCTGGAGGCGGCCATGATCATCCCCGTCTGGCTCTTCACCCTGCGCAAGTACCGCTGTGGGTGGGCAGATCTAGGGCTCAGGCCCTTTCAGCGAGGCCGTGCCTTCGGCTTGATGGCCGGCTACTTCGCTCTGGCCTTTCTCATCAATGGGACCTGGGCGGCCATAGCCAGCCTCCTCGACTGGCAGGTGCAGCCCAACGTGCTACCCTTCTTCGGGGGAGGGGTCGGGGGGTTGGCAATCGCTTTGCTGGCGGGAGGGGTTGTGGCACCCCTGGTGGAGGAACTCTTCTTTCGGGGCTTTCTCTTCGCCGGGCTGTGGGGGCGCTTCGGATTCCGCTGGGCGACGGTGGTCAGCGCCTCCTTCTTTGCCCTGGTGCACTTCATGCCCGGGGCTTTAATCCCCGTCTTCGCCCTGGGCATCTTCTTCTGCCTGCTCTACAGCCAGACCGGCTCCCTGTGGCCCAGCGTGATCATGCACGGAATCATGAACACCCTGGCGCTTTTGGCCGCCTTCCTGCTCCAGACGATGGGCGGAGCGCCGGGGTCGCAAGCGCTCGCAGCCCTGACGCATCTGCTCGCTCCCCTCTAGTGGGCTGTAGGCAAAATGAGGTAGATGGACCTCGTATCCAAATGGGGCCCACGTGCGTCATCTATGTGAAGGGCGCAGGCAGGCTCGCGCCTGCACTCCTCTCACGGTAAAACCGAAGGGGGCGGATAACCATGGCTCCACGAAAGACCCTGCGGGGGTTACATGCACTGGTGGCCCTGGGCATTCTCATGGGCACGCTCGTCTCCCCACCCCAGCCCAGGGTGGGCAGCGCCGCAGGACCAATCCAGTTCCCCCGGTTCAACGACTGGGGGAGCGTGCTCTACATGCAAGGCGCCTGGGAGCCGGCCTCGGCGGCGGACCGGACGACGGACGCTACGATCACTTTCTACAACGAGGGCGGTGTCCCCGTCAAGGAGATCACGGCGACTGTCACCGCCAAGCTGACCACCCGCATCTCCCTCAACGAGGAACTGCGCGACGGGAACGGGGTGACCTACCCCTTCCGGGGCACCCTGAAGGTGATGGCCTCCCGTCCGCTCCACGCCATCGCGGCCAGCGTCGCCGAGGGCAACGCGGTCAGCGAGGGCTACGAGGTGCCCTCAACCCTGTCCTTCGACCGCGGCATGGGGACCACCGTCTGGGCCCCGCTGCTCTTCCACCAGCACTATGACCACCAGAGCCGACTGCAGGTAACAGTTGATGGCGACAACGTGGTTCCCACCACGGTGACCTACTACCATGTGACGGCCGGGAGCAATGGCGCTGTGGCCCTGACCCGGACCTACTACATCATGCCCCACGCCGTGAACACCCTCTCTCTGCCGGATAGCCTGGGGGCCGGCCTCTACAGCGCACGGCTATCGGCCTCCCTCCCCCTGGCTGTGGTGGTTGAAACGGCTCGGGGCGCTGAAGGCCAGTGGGCCTTTGCCTACCAGGGAACAGCCGAGCCGGGCGTCACAGGCTATGCTCCCTGGGTTCTGGATGGTGCCCAGCTACCCGGCATCGCCGGGACCTGGACCACCGGCCTGGCGGTCATGAACACCACAGGGAGCGCTGCCCAGGTTAAGGTCTCCTTCTACGCGGATAACGACCCCACGCCCCAGTGGGTGGATGGCCCGATCAACCTGCCTCCCCATGGCGTTCACATCACATACAACAACACCTCCCATAAACAGGGGGCCGCCATCGTTGAGTTCATCACGGGTGAGGGGGCAGCCGTGGTGAACATCGTCAACGCCAGCCTCAACCTCGATGCAGCCCACGCCTTGACCTTTGACCCGGTCTCCGGCGCCAACATCGCCTACGCGGTGGCCAACGCCTGGGATTACGCCTGCACGGCCACGCCTCCCCAGATCTGCTGGCAGGGCTACACGCCCTTCATCAACACTGCCACCAGTGACAAAACGGCCCGCATCGCCTACCGCCCCAGCAGCGGCCCGGCGATCCCCGTGCAGAGCGGCTCGCTCAGCCCGGGCAACCAGTACAACTTCCCCAACAGCGAGGCTGGCGTGACGAACACGCTGATGGGGGCCACCGGCATCTACACCGCTTATGACGCCGCCCCGGTGATGAACAACCTCTGGATGTGGCTGGATGGAGCTGACTCCAGCGCCTTCTCCCTCGAGGGGTTGACGCGACGGGGCGGCGCGCTGGGCCCCGAGGAGAGCTACACCGGGCTGGCCCCCATCGTCTACGCCGGCGGCTACGACGAGCCTGAGGTGCCCACCTGGAGCCAGCTCCAGGCCGCCATCCATGCTGCCTATACCCAGTACCTGAGCTCATACCCTGCCTCGAACCATCTCAACTACCCGTTGCCCACCACAAGCGGCCAGGTCGCCTCCAACATGGAGCGCCTGTGCGGGACCGGGTCGAGCTGGGGTGATAAGCTGTGTCGGGCCACGCAGGCCGCCTCTCTGGCTCTGTACCACTTGTACAACGCCGACCGTGGCGGCGCACCAGCCGAAGAGACGGCCGCCTACCTGTATTGGTCCGAAGCCGATAGCCGCTGGCACGAATTGTACGAGACCTACAGCGGATCGGACAACACGGGTGTCTACCTCAACACCTCTCTGAGCGCCTGGCAGCAGAGCCTCTACACCGGGGGCTACATCCTGGCCTCGGATCGGCTGAACCAGCGGGGACGCCTCTCGACCAGCGAGATCCAGTCCATGCTCGACATCGCCAGCTACGTCGCCGCCAAGGGGTACGAGGACTGGTACAACCTGATCCCCCGGGCGGGCATCTCCGTCACCATCGATTCGGTGGGGACGGCCTATGGCTTCCCGGGGCCGCCCTATCGGGTCAATAACTGGGGCACCAGCGCCAATACCCACCTCCTCCCCGACTCAGCCGGATGGCGGACCGACGCTGTGCGCGCCAACACCCCCGCCGAGGAGATCGCCTGGCTGGGCTACGGGTGGATGATGGCCGCTCGCCTGGGGTACGCCGAGATCATCCGCCGCTTGAGCATCAACGGCGTGGACGTCTTCATGTGGCAAGTCTACGATCGCGGGCATGCCCTGGGCAGCGTGACCTTCTCCGACGGCCGCTTCTACCCGGGCACGACCACCCCCGTGCGGACCCTCAATGACGGGGATATCCTGGGCGTCGAGAACAAGTACTGGATCGAGAACCACAGCTCCGGGGATAAGGGCAACGACACCGCGAGCGTCCCTTACCTCGACGCATCCCTGACCCTCAGCGCCTGGGGGCGTTGGGCCACGGCCGGCTCCGGGATCCCATCCCATCTCAACAACCTGACGGCCTTCCGCGACCTGTGGCGCGGCTCAGAGGCGACCCTCTACCTGGGCGGCGATCACATGCGGGCCCTGGTGGACTGGTACGATCCCGACAACTTCGCGGAGTACACAGTCCCCAGCGACTGGATTAAGGCTTGCCAGCAGGTCTCCCAGTATGTGACCTACCCCAGCGGCTGCTCAGGCGACGGCTGCGTCGTCATCAACGAGCAGGGGAAGACGGGGTATCACCTGCTGCCCGGCCTCCTCTGGGCCGCCTGGTACGGGGATCAGCTCCAGCAGCCCCACCTCCGAGACATGATGCTGGGACGGGCCAAGCTGCTGGTGGATGCGATGAAGATCAGGCCCATGGATCCGGATTGGGCGACCTGCTCATGGAACCCTGGATGGCGGAACACGGACATGAAGTGGATCGGCCACCTGTTGACGCTGATCGGGTCCTACTGGATAGCAGAAGGCTACACCATCACCCCGCAAACCTACCCGTAAGGCGTGTGGTCGGGCTTTTATGGGGACACAGTGGAGAGACAACCATGAGAACTTTGCGCTGGCACAGCTATGCATGGGGCGTCCTGATCCTGGTGGCGCTGGCTGGAGCTGGGTGGTTCGCCAGCCTGCGGGCCTCAGCGGTCAAACCGGTGGTCGCTGCTTACCGGCCAACCGCGCCCCCCGTGGCCACGGGGGAGGGATGGGGCAGCCCCACCCAGTTCAGCGACCTGGCCGTGTGGGGTGATACCTTGTGGATAGCCACCAAACTGGGTGGGCTCGTCGAATGGGACCTGCGGGGCGATGAGCCTCGCCGCTTGTGGGGATTCCCCCAGGATCACCTGCCCTCCAACTTCCTGGGGGCCATACTGGCGGACGAGCGCGGCCTGGTTCTGAGCGGGTATCCTGTCGATCGAAGGGCATCGAGCTTGGCGGCGTGGGAGAACGGGAGGGGCTCTCCCATCCCTCTGCCGGCCGGCCCCCGCTGGCACCGCGACCGCCCCACAGCGCTGGCCAGAGGGCCAGATGGGACCCTGTACATCGGCACCCACGAGAGCGGCCTGTGGGGCCACACCTCGCAAGGGGAGTGGGTCCGCTTCGACGACCCGATGAACCCCCTCCTGAACATCGAGGATCTGGCCGTTGATGGGGAGGGGCGCCTCTGGGTCGCCGGCCCCCGTCAATTGTGGACCCTGACCCGGACGGCTCTGACCCCGACGGATTTTGCCGGGGCCCGCAGCGAGCGGGTGGCCGTGGCACCGGATGGCACGGTCTGGGCCCTGGGCCGGGATCAGGAGGGCGAGCACCTGGTTGGGCATCGGCTGGCCGACCTGACCTGGATGCACTTCACCCGAGCGGATTTCGGGCCAACCCTCTACCCGCGTGAAATTGGGATCGACCCCCTGGGGCGCACCTGGTTGATCGGCGGCGGGGGCTTCAGCATCTACGCAGACGGCAAGTGGATCCCGGTGGTCCGCCCGGGGTGGGAAGCGTTCTGGGTGGCTTTCGGCGGAGGACGGGCATGGATGGCCTCGGAGGAACACCTGGAGAGCGTGCCCCTGGAGTTTGACCCTGAAGCGCCCCTTCCCATCCGAGACGAGGAACCGCGCTTGGCCCATCTGGGCCCCAGCTCCTCGATCACCAGCGACGTGGCGATCGGGCCAGACGGGCGCCTGTACGTGGGCACCGGCGTGGGGCTGAGCATGTACGAGGGGAGGGCCTGGACCCACGTCGTGGATCCGCTCCCGGAGCCCACCGCTGTGTCCGATCTGCTGATGGCCCGAGATGGCCGGCTGTGGGTCGGCACGGCGGGCGGCGTGGCCATCTACGATGGACAGACCTGGCAGGGCCACCCGCTGGGAACCTACGTTACCCGCCTGTTCCAGGACCCGGCGGGGCGAATGTGGGTTGGGACCCGCTGGTCAGGGGCTTTTCTGGTCGAGGGGGAGATCTGGAGGAACTTCCGCTCCGAACTGCCCGGGGATAACGTCTGGGCCTTCACGGTGGATCGCCAGGGGCGCGTCTGGATGGGTGTGACCCAGACCTGGGACGTGGGCCTGGACATCGCGCGGGGAATCGCCATCTACGCCGATGGCGATTGGACATTCCTGGATGGCCCCGAGTACCCCTTCTTCGAGCATCGGGTGGTCGCCCTGGCGACGCAGCCGTCCACAAGCGACATCTGGGTCGGGACCGACGAGGGCGTTCACGTGTTCGACGGCCAGGAATGGGAGAGCTTTACCACCGAGAACTCGCCCCTGGTCGGCCAGGAGGTCGTTCAGGTGGCCTTTGGCCCCGACGATGGGGTTTGGATCGCCACCACAGAGGGGGTGAGCGTCATCGGGGAAAGGGGCTGGCTCAGCCTGACCACGGCCAATTCCCACATCCCGGGCGATGTGGTGGCCAACTTCGCCTTTGACGATGAGACCGGCCCCTGGCTGGCCACCAATGCAGGGCTGTTCCTGATCAGACACCTGGCGGAGAGGTTCCCAACCCTTTATCTGCCCCTGATCTTCGACAACTGGTCGGTGCGGCGTTGAGCGCCCCTCTGTTCAAGTTGTACGGAGTGCAGCCGCAAGGCTGCCTGTGAGCAGGCTTGCGACCGCACTCCAGTAGTTGACCCGGCACTTATACGCGCTAACAAATCGTGGAGACTGGGGACATTCCCCCATCCAACCCGTATCTACGGGGGCCTTCACACGTTTATTAGAGTGAAGGGAGAGCTCAAAAGATTTTTGACGTTTTCTTGACGCTTCGCTGACGGCCATGTGGTATACTGCTGGTGGAAAACACGTCAAGCAGTATCACAAAGGAGGTCAAGATGTTCTACCGAATCTATCTTCCCATCCTCACCGTGGGCATGGGTTTCATGCTCACCCTGCTCGTCGCTTTGTTCATCGCCCTGAACACCGCGATGAGCATGGCCCTGGGCATATAGGGCCTGGAACCCCCTGAAAGGCTACTGCCAGCTCCGGACCAGAGCTACCAGGTTGTTGATCTGCTGGGAGGTGAGGTTGTTGCCTGCCTCCTGACCGAGACCAGGCATAGCCGTGCTGCTCCGTCCCCCGGCGATACTGTAGTTCAGCTTGGCCTTGGACTAAATCGAGCCCCCTCAGCCTCAATCGGGCGAGGGGGCTTAATCTTTTGAACCGCCGCCTATCCCTTATCGCGAACGGCCAGGAGCAGGCCCACGGCTGACAAGAGCAGCGCAGTTCACACCCTCTCCAGCTCCTTCACGGCTTCCTCCTTCTCTTTCAGAGCCATGAGCATCTTCTCCGAGGTGATGGGGATGTCGTCGAACCAGATGCCTGTGGCGTCGTGGATGGCGTCTACGATGGCCGGGGCCAGGAGCATGTTGGCCATCTCCCCCACCCCCGTGGCCCCATAGGGCCCATCGGGGTCGGCGTCCTCGACGATGATGGATTCGATCCCCCGGGGGATGTCCATGGACGTGGGGATCAGATACTCGGCCAGGGTGGGGGTCTTGATCAGGCCCTCCTCCTGGATGAACTCCTCCATCAAGGCATAGCCCTGGGCCATGATGGCCCCGCCCTCGATCTGCCCCTCCACGCCCAGGGGGTTGATGGCCTTGCCCACATCGTGGGCGGCCCAGACCCGGCCCAGATGGATCTGGCCTGTCTCCGTGTCCACCTCCAGTTCCACCACGTGGGTGCCGTAGGCATAGCTGAAGTGGGGGCGGCCCTGCCCCGTCACGGGATCAAAGGGTGTGGTCTGGGGGGCAAGATACTCGTACCAGGCGATGGCCGGTCGCTCGCCCGCCGCCCAGCGCTCCCTGGCCTCCAGGCAGGCGTACTTGACCGCGTTGCCGGAGACGTAGGCCTGGCGCGAAGCCGAGGAACTGCCGGCGTTAGGAGCGACGTCGGTGTCGGCGGTAATCAGCTCCACCCGCTCCAGGGGCAGGCCCAGCACCTCGGCGGCGATCTGGACCAGGGTGGTCATCACCCCCTGCCCCACCTCAGCCACGCCGCACTTGACCACGGCCCGTTCCATCTCCTCCCCACCGTAGATCTCGACCACGGCTGTGGTCCGGTCGCGCCAGCCGAAGCTGTAGCCCACGTTCTTCCACCCGGCAGCCACACCCGTCCCCTTCCGCCATGTCCCCTTCATCTCCCTGCGGGGCCTCACCCAATGTCCATTCACCTCTCGCCAGCCGGCGGCTCTGGCTGCCCTCTCCAGCGTCTCCCCGATGCCCACGCCGCCGGGTACAACGGTGTTGGAACCCACTCTGGAGCCCTCACGCAGGACATTCCGCAGCCGGAACTCGACGGGATCCATCCCCAGGGCCTCGGCCAGGCGAGCCATCTGCCCCTCGGCGGCGAAGTTGGCCTGGGGAGCACCGAAGGCCCGCATGGCGCCAGCCGGCAGGTTGTTGGTGTAGACATTGTACCCGTCTATCTTAACGTTGGGGATCTCGTAGGGGCCCGTGATCAGGGTGACCACGCCGCCCAAGACGGGCCCACTGGAGGAGCAGTAGGCCCCGATGTCGGCCACCACCTCAGCCTCAAGGGCCACCAGCTTGCCATCCCGCGTGGCCCCCGTCTTACAGCGCATGTAGTATGGATGCCGCTTGTGGTGCCCGCGGATGGACTCCTGCCGGCTCCAAACCATCTTGACCGGGCGGCCCGTCCGTTGGGCGGCCATGGCCAGGAAGATCTGGAGGGAGATGTCCTCCCGCCCGCCGAAGGCCCCGCCCACGGGGGTGTAGATCACCCGCACCTGCTCCTCGGGTAGCTGCAGGGCATGGGCGATCTGGCGGCGGTCGTCATGGGCCCACTGGGCGGCCGTCAAAACGATGATCTTGCCCTCCTCTAAATAGCCCAGCCCCGCCTCAGGCTGGAGGAAAGCGTGCTCGTTGTGGGGGGTGTGGTAGTAGCCCTCGACGATGACGTCGGCCTGGGCGAAGCCCGCCTCCACGTCCCCCTTGTAAATGTAGTAGTGGTGCAGGATGTTGCTCCCCTTCTCCTCGTGCACCAGGGAGGCATCGGGCTTCATGGCCTCGCGGGGGTCGCTGACCACGGGCAGATCCTCATACTCCACCCGGATGAGGTCCAGGGCTGCCTGGGCTGCCTCCTCCGTCTCGGCCACGACCACAGCCAGGGGATCGCCCACGCAGCGCACCTTGCCCTCGGCCAGGACGGGCTCGTCGTTCATCATGAGGCCCATCTCGTTGACGGGCACGTCGGCCGCCGTGAAGACATCCACCACGCCGGGGTATGCCTCGGCCGCGCTGGTGTCTATGGCCAGGATTCTGGCGTGGGCCCGCTCGCTCCACAGCACCTTGCCGTAGAGCATGCCCTCCATGTAGATGTCGCCCGGGTACTGGGTCCTGCCCGTGACCTTATCCAGGGCATCAACGCGCTTGACCCGCTGTCCGACTACTCGCATAAGGGTCCTCCCGCTGATGAGATCGCTACGAGGATAAATTACCATCAACGGGCTGTTTTGTCAAGGGGCAGAGCGTCGCGCCCGCTGGAAGCCCGAGGCTGAAGCCATCGGGCTGAAAGAGCAAAGCCCTTCGGGCTGGTTTCGCCGTGAGGACTTCGGCTGAGGCTTCGACGGTGAGCCCTTCGGCAGGCTCAGGGCGTGAGCACTCAGCCGAACGCTTCCAGCCCCGCTTCCCGTGCTAGCCGATCTCATACAGGCTGGACAGGATCATGGAGGCCAGGCCCAGGGCGAAGAAGGCCAGCAGGAGCAGGTCCCGCTCCTCGTGCAGGCGGGACAGGATCTCCACCGCACCTACATAGATGAAGGAGCCGGCCGAGAAGCCCAGAAGCAGGGCCAGGAGGGGCTCAGGGACGCCCATGAGCCACAGGTAGGCGGCCATAGCCCCCACCAGGGTGGCCAGGGCCACCAGAGTGGAGAGGAGAAGGATGCGGTAGCGGGGGTATTCAGAGGACAGGAGAACCGAGGACAGGGATAGCCCGGCCGGCAGCTTGTGGACGATGATGGCGAAGGCCGCCACCAGGCCCAGGGAGAGGGACACGTCGAAGGCCGTGGTCAGGATCAGGCCATCAATGAGGCCATGGATGGCCATGGCGAAGAAGGTCACCATCCCCACGGCCCGTATGGGCCTATCCACCTCCGGGTCGTCCGAACAGGGGTCCGCGTGGTGCTCGGGGAGATAGTGTGTCAAGCTGGCCTGCTCGACGGTGAAGATGATGAAGAAGGCGCTCATAAGGCCCCAACTGGTCAGCCCACCCCCCATCTCCACAGCCTCGGGGATGAGGTGCAGGAAGGCAGCGCCCAGCAGGACACCGGCGCCGAAGGCCATCAGCCGATGCAGAGCATGACGGCCCCAGGCCGAGCGATACAGGGGCAGGGCACCTCCGGCCACGAAGGCCAGGCTGGCCAGGCTGGCGAAGAAGAGGAGGTTAGAGAAGCTCATGCTTCTAGCCCGCCTTTTGGGGAGGGCGGACCCGCTGCTGGCCGGTGTAGACGTCCATGCGGCGTCCCCGCACGTAGCCGATGAGGGTAATGCCCCACGCCTGGGCCAACTGGATGGCCAGGTCCGTGGGCGCGGTGCGGGAGATGACGATGGGCACGCCCATCTTGACCGTCTTGGTCATCATCTCCGAGGATAGACGCCCCGTGGTCAGGATGATGCGGTCAGCGGTGGGGATGCCGCGCAGGAGGCACTCACCGCGGATCTTGTCCAGGGTATTATGTCGCCCCACATCCTCAGCGACGACCAGCAACTCCCGACCATCGCTCAGAGCGGAGGTGTGAGTACCGCCGGCGGTGCGGTATAGCTCGGCCTGGCGATTGAGCTGGGCCATCAACTGGAAAACCTGGGGCGGAGTGATGGTGAGGGGCGAATCGAGCCGGAGGTGGTCCTGGGAGAGGTCGTCGAAGGTGATGCCAGCCCCACAGCCGGAGGTGAGGACGCGCCTGGTGGGCAGCGGAACCTCCTCCCTCAGGCGGACGTCAATCATGCCCTCCTCCTCGTCGCAGACCCGCAGGAGCAGCACGTCGTCCAGGCCCTGGATGATGTCCTCGGAGAGGAGAAAGCCCAGCACCAGGGATTGCATGTTGATCGGGGTACAGAGCAGGGTGACTAACTCCTGACCGTTGACGTACAGCACCCAACTGGTCTCCCTGATCACCGACCTGTTGACGGGCTGGGAGCCCTGCTCGGTATAGCGGGTGCATAGCAGGCCGCTCCTCGCGCCACGCATGCTAGCCTCCTTCATCGAAATCTGCGCCCTTCATCACATCCTTCGCCCTCTCCATGTCAGCCGGAGTGTTGATGTTAAAGAAGGAGAGGTGTTGGGGGTCGAAGAGGTCTATTTCCTCCTGCTCCACGTAATACACACTCACGTGATCAAGAAAATCAATTATTTTCAGGTGATTTCGCCGTAGTTGATTCTCGATAGGCACCAGGCAGTTCTTGGAGTAAATCGCATGGAGGGCTTCCTTATAGCCTCTATCCAGGCAGGGGATAACGACGTCGTAGTTGGGGGCTAGAACAATCATGTAGCGCAGCAAGTCAAGGTTCAGAAAGGGCATATCGCAGGCTACCACCAAGCTGTGGAAGTGGTTGGCTGCTAGCAGGCCCGAGTAGATGCCCCCCAGGGAGCCTTTGCCGGGGAAGACGTCCCTCACCAGCTTGACCCCCAGGTTCCGGTAGTTCTCCAGGGCGTTGGCCACGACGATGACCTCCTGGCTCACCCGGGAGACCCTGGCGATGACATTCTCGATCAGAGTGTAGCCCCCCAGCTTGAGGAGGGCCTTATCGGTGCCCATGCGCCGGCTCTCCCCCCCGGCCAGGACGATACCGCTGATGGCCGGCACCTTCTCCATCTTCGCCAACCTTCACCTCGTACTTAGAGCAGCGGGCCGCCACGCTCTAAGTATACTCCGAATCGGGCCAATTGTCCAGAGGAGAGCACAAAAGGGGGGGACATAACAATGCCTGCTCAGCGATAGCGGCTGAGGAGCAGTAGGTGGGGTTCTGCGATGGGCGAAGGTCTCCTGACCGAGCCCTTTTCGCCTCGATCAGGAGACCTTCGGCGATCCAAGAAGTTGTTGTTATGTTAACGTGACATTGTCGAGCTAGTTAGGACTCTCATTTGTAGCCTGCCTCGCGGGCTGCCACATCCATGGCCACGGTGATGATGCGCTCCACGGGCATGACTACCTTCCTGTCCACCTTGCGCAGGTCAATGGCTTTAAGGTAACGGTTGCAGACCTGGCAGACATAGAGGCGGTAAACTCCGTCTTCGCTGGGATAATAGAATAACTTGGTGTGATCCGTGTTGTCGCAGAAGGGGCATTGCAGCCGCCGGTAGAGCCACTGGCTGTCGCAGCGGGAGCACAGGAGGTGGCGGGTACCCGATTGCTCGTCGAGGAAGGCGAAGTCAGGCTGGCCGCCACAGACGGGACAGCGGCCATAAAGCCACAGGCTGTCATCAACGAGGGGCGTGAGATGCGCGGCGTAGGCCCGCAGGAAGGGGTGCAAGGCGTTGTTAAGGGCGAAGGCCAGAAGATCGCCGGGGAGCCCTAACCCCTCGGCTTCCTCCAACTGACCATTCCGGAGATAGTCGGCTACCAGCGATTTCAGGCTCTGGGGGTCGTCATGGGGAAGCGCCTGGAGCCCTGCGAACGCCTCTGCCAGCTCGGGCTGGTGCCGGGCAGCGATGTGACAGGTCCGCTCGTAGAGCCAGGCGAAGGTCTGCCAATCTATCTCCAGCTCTTCAGCGCCAAGGAGCGGGGTCCCCTGTCGGAGGAGGTCTTTCACTTCCTCCACACCGCGTTCCAGTGAGGGTGCGGATACCTCCACCTTGGCCTGGGCACTGAGCAGAGCCTGGTGGAGAGCGATGGCCTCCGCCAGCTCAGGCCTCCTCTCCTGCTCCTGCTCTAACTGCGCCAGAATATCCTGTATGGGAACCAGTGTGGCCATTTGCCGCCTCCCTGGGGATGGAGATTTCGTTCTCGCCCTCTAAGTAACTGTGCCATTCTTTGCACTTTGTTTGCGCCCTAAAAAAGCTACTAAGGGGCGTCCCTTCGGGCTGAGCCCTTCGGCTGCGCTCAGGACAAGCCTCAGGGCGAAACCTCGCCCCGATTCTCGTAGTCAGACGTCCTTGGACGGGGCGGGCCCTGTGGAATAGGTATTCCACGGGGCGAGGACGCCCCTTCATAGCAGGGGAAAAGCGAAAAGAATGGCCCACCTGCTTAGCAGGAGACGGGCCTGGGTGGCCCCCAGGCCCGTCTCTCTTGGCCTTGCTGCCGGAGCGCTGCACATCCAGCCTAGGCCCTCTTCACTTCCTCGTACCACTTGCCGTGGTGCTCCTTGGCGTACTCGTCCGACACCGTGCCTGTAACCATGGCCGTGATGGACTCCCTCGCCACCGGATGGATGGCCACAAGGTACAGATGCACGGTGAACAAGCAGACGGTGGCGATGACGGCCAGATCATGGAAGAATACACTCCACTGGTACAGGCCAGGGGGTACAGCCCCTTTGCCAAACCACATGATCAGGCCAGTGATCGCGAAGACGAAGAAGCCCACCACCTGCACCACGCCGTTCAGCTTCTGGCCGGTGTTGAACTTGCCTTGTTCAGGCATAATGCCCTTTTCGCCCCTGGCGTAGTAGCCCCACGCCGCCCTGAACCAGGCCCAGTCATCCGCTCCCCAGGAGAAGGCCAGCCTCAAGTTCTCGAAGAACTCGCTGGGGGAGAAGATAAGGTATATCACCGGGGTCACCATGAAGATCACGGCGAAGATGCGGTGGAGGAGGCGACTGGCCAGACCAGCAGCGCCGACGGTGAAGGCGGAGAGCCAGGGCACATAGAGGACAATCCCCGTCACCAGCAACACCGCATAGGCCAGGAAGTGCAGCCAGTGAACGAAGCGCTCAGCCGCCTTGAAGCGCGTGACACCCATTCCAGCTATCATGTCAAGCCTCCTCCGTTTTGATCCTCGTCCTGGCCACGAACCAGTTGACCGCCAGCCCCACAGCCGTCAGCCCTACGGCAGCGTAGCCCAGGGGTTGCAGGACCCCCTGCCAGATAGGAGCCAGCCCGACCGACGGTGCCTCGGGCAGGCCGAGCACACTGGGCTTGTAGGGCAGGACGTACATCATAGCCGTGCCTCCTACGCCAGCGGGGCTGTAGAAATTGGCGTCAGCGAAGCCCTTGCCCTTCAGAACTTCTACCCGGGCCTGCCCCTCAGCCATCAGCTCAGATCGCTCACCGTACTGGATAGCGCCGGGGGCACAGGTCTTGGGGCAGGCTGGCACCTCCCCGCTCACCGCCCGATCCTGGCAGAAGTGGCACTTGGTGGCCTTGGCCGCCCCGGTGAGGATGTTGGTCACCTCCAGGCGCGGGATGTTGAAGGGGCAGAACTGGACGCAGTAGCCGCAGCCGTTGCACAGGTCCCGTTCGTAGCTGACAAACCCCAGGGGGTTAAACTTGAGGGCCGCCGTGGGGCACACCTCCACACAGGGTGCGTTGAGGCAATGCATGCAGCGCACCGGGCGGAAAGCCCAGGCTATCCCATCAACGTTTGGCCTCTCGCTGTCGAACTCGTAGAACGCGACCCGGTTCCAGGTGATGGGGGAGAGATCAGGCGGGTTCTCATAGGACCCCCAGCACACGGTTTCCTCGCCCGGCAGGTCGTTCCACTGTTTGCAGGCCACCTGGCAGGCGCGACAGCCCGTGCACTTGGAGACATCAATCAGCATTGCCTTAGCCATCTCATGCACCTCCCTTCTTGACCCTCACCAGGAAAGCCTTGTACTCAGGGATCATGGTGTTGGCATCGCCCACATAGGGGGTCAGCACGTTGCCGCTGTCCCCGGTAGCGATGCCTATGAAGCCCCAGTGCCAGGGCAGGCCGATCTGGTGGACGGTCTTGCCCATGATGGTCATGGGCTTGAAGCGCTTGGTGACGATGGCCACGCCGGTGAGGGAACCACGCTTGGACTCGACAGTGATGGATTCGCCGCTCTTGATCCCCAGTTCGTCTGCCAGTTCCTCGCTGATCTCAACGAACACGTTGGGCATCATCTCCACCAGCCAGGGCAGGTTGCGGGTCATCTGACCGGCCTGCCAGTGCTCCGTCAGGCGATAGGTGGTGCATACCACGGGGTATTCGTCAGGCGTGCCGATCTCCTCGGGCCGCCAGATATAGATGGTGGGGGTGTTCTGCGTCCCCGACAGCGGGTTCTTGATGGGGCTCTCCAGCGGTTCGTAGTGCTCAGGGAAGGGCCCATCGGCGCGACCTGGCCCGAAGATGTGGGCATGGCCCTCGGGCTTCATGATGAAGGCGTAGCGGGTGCCCTCCATGCTCATGGGCGGCCAGCCGCCATCAGGCACGTCCCCCTCCCACTTCTTGGGCGGGCCAACCCAGCGGATGACGAAGCGATCGGGATCCCACGGCTTGCCGTCCAGGTCCACCGAAGCGCGGTTGTAGATGATGCGCCGGTTGACGGGCCAGCACCAGGACCACTTGGAGTAAAGGCCGATGCCCGCCGGATGGTAGTCTTTGTTATCCCGCCACTTCTGCCGATTGCCATCCTTCTGGTTGTAACTCTGGGTGTAGAGCCAGTTGGAGGACGAGGTGCTGCCGTCGGCCCGCAATTTGCCGAAGCTGGGCAGAAGCTCACCTTTCTTGAAGACGATCTTGCCCTCCTCGTCATAGATGTCGGTCTCGGCGAAGCCGTTGATCTCACGGGACACCAGGTCAACCAGGCTCTCGGCTCCGAACTTGCCCTTGGGACTGTCGTACCAGCCCTTCCAGCGCAGCTTGGTGATGGGCTCAGGTAGGATGCCGCCCTCGGTCTCGTACAAGTCAATGACCCTGAGCATCAGGTCGTTGATGATTTCGAGATCCTCTCTGGCCTCGCCTGGCGGGTCGGCACCCTTCCAGCGCCACTGGCTCCAGCGGCCGCTGTTGGTGATGCTGCCTTCCTTCTCGTAGAAGGCGGCAGCCGGCAGGAGGAAGACCTCGGTCTTGACGGTAGCCGGATCGACCCCGGGTTCCTTCCAGATGGCAGCCGTCTCCGTCTCCCACAGGTCAACGGCCACCATCCAGTCCAGGCCCCGCATGGCGTTGCGCTCCCGATGAGCATTAGGGCCACCCACAGCCGGGTTCTGCCCCCAGGCGAAGAGCCCCTTGACCTCGCCGCGCTCCATGGCCTCGAAGAGGGCGATCCAGGAGTAGGACTTAGTCCCCGCCACCGCGTCGTCCACCTTGGGCAGCCACTGGTAGCCAAACTCATTGTCGGGGGTGGCGGACTCCCCGTACCAGGACTTCAAGAGGCTGACAAAGTACTTGGGATAGTTCTGCCACCAGTTGGCGCTCTTGGGGTCGGCCGACTTGGGCGTGTACTTGTCCAGGTGCTGCTGCAGGGTCTGCTGCGAGGCCCTGGGGACCTTGAGGTAGCCGGGCAGGATGTGCCACAGCAGGCAGTGATCCGTGGAGCCCTGCACATTGGACTCGCCGCGCAGGGCGTTGATGCCCCCGCCGGCCACGCCCATGTTGCCCAACAGGAGCTGCAGGATGGCGTAGGCCCGGATGTTCTGCGTGCCGTGGGTGTGCTGAGTGGTGCCCATGGCGTACATGATGGTGCCCGCCTTGCCCACCGCGCCGGTCTTGGCGAACTCCTTGCAGATCCGGAGGTAGGTGTCCTTGTCGGTGCCGGTGATACTGCACACCGTGTCGGGGTCGTAGCGGGCGAACTGCTTCTTGAGCAGTTGGAAGACGCAGTTGGGGTCCTTCAGGGTCTTGTCCTTCTTGACGATGCCGTTCTCGTCCTTCTGGAAGGCCCAGGTGGACTTATCGTACTTCCGCTTATCCGGGTTGTAGCCCGAGAAAAGCCCATCCAGATCGGCCGCCGTCTTGAACTCGGGGTTGATCAGGAAGGAAGCGTTGGTGTATTCTTTGACGTAGGTCATGTTGTAGTTGCCGGGATTAGCCTCCATGTCGTCGAGGACGTACTTGATCATCCCGCCGATGAAGGCGATGTCGCAGCCGCTGCGCATACGGGCATAGATGTCCGCTGTGGCCGAGGAGCGGGTGAAGCGGGGATCAACACTGATGAGGGTGGCGCCCTTCTTGCGGGCTTCGTTGACCCACTTGAAGGAGATGGGATGGTTCTCGGCCGCATTGCTGCCGATGATGATGATGCAATCACTGTTCTTGATATCAACCCAGTGATTGGTCATGGCGCCTCTACCGAACGACTCTGCCAGAGCCGCAACAGTAGAGCTGTGTCATATGCGCGCCTGGTGCTCGATGTACACCATCCCCAGGGCCCGGAAGGCCTTGACCAGCAGAGCGCACTCCTCGTTGTCGTTGGCTGCCCCACCCACGGAGGCGATGGCCTCCAGGCGGTTGACCGTGCGGCCTTCGGCGTCCACCGTGATGAAGTTGGCGTCGCGGGTGTCCTTGATGCGGCGGGCGATGGTATCGAGCATCCAGTCCCAGTCTTTCTCCTCCCACTTATCGCTGTTAGGGGCACGGTAGAGTGGCTTCTTCAGGCGTCGCCCGGCCGGGTCCTGGTTGATCTGGGCCAGGGCCATACCCTTGCTGCACAAAGTCCCCCGGTTGATGGGATGATCGGGGTCCCCCTCGCAGTTGACCACCTTGCGCTTGCCATCGGCGCCCTTGGCTGAGGCCACGATGGCCCCGCAGCCCGTGGCGCAGAAGCAGCAGATGGTAGGCGTCTCGCCCACGGGCTTGTGCAGCTCAAAGGTTGCCCCTCTGGCCGCCAGCACGGCCCCGCCGGGCAGAAGGAGTGAACCCGTCGCAGCCCCAGAGAGTTTCAGGAAATCCCTCCGCGAAATTTTCATGGCACTCATTGGACTAGGTCACCTCCTTCGATCAGGAAGCTGGCGGAGCTCAGATTGGTGGTGAGCACCAACCCCTTTGTCCGCCACCTTCCATCTATCTCGTGCCAGAGTCGTTTCCAGGCCTCACCCCCTTTCACTTTCCCCCCTTGTTGGCCTCCCTCCCTTCCAGGAGCGGTTCACGAAACCCCTTGAAACCGCCCCCAGCGCTGGCTTCGTCCGACAGGATCTGCCTCTTCAGCTCGGCCAGGGTCCTGCGGATCTCATCCAGCTCCTCCGCATGGAGCTTCTGATATGATTCCAGTTGCTGTTCTAGACGCAGAACACGATAGGCAAGATCGTTCTCGCGTGGCATGGGCCCCTCCTGTCGGCTGCCACGTCAGAAGACAGACGAGAATCGTACTGAGCTTTGTCGGGCAATACTTTCGTTCGTTATTATATCATATATCATATCACGATTCTCTGGAACCGGCAAGGGTAAAAGGTATCAACTTTCCGTCCAAATGGTACCTGGCGGAGGCACACTAGATCAATCCCCGCCGGATCGCTTCTGCCACCGCCTGGGTCCGATTGGCCGCCTCCAGCTTGGTGAGGATGTCCTGGATCTTGCGCTTGACGGTCACCTCACTCCATCTGTTGGGCCTGTCGGACTTCTCGTCGTCGGCTACGAGGTCGATGAAAAGCTGGCCGATTGATCTTGTTTTGCGAGCCGGCCCATCCGGTGGCCATCTGCCCGGAATGCTTACAAGTCTCCCAAGATGTCCACCAGTACCACCCGCGCCGCGTTCGCGACCTGTCGGTTTTCGGTTTGACCTGCTGCCTGGAGTTCAAGATTAGGCGCTTCGACTGCGAGCGTTGCGGCAAGCCCTTCACGGAGCGTCTGGACTCGGTGGACTTCAATAGCCTGTCTGCGTGCGACGCACACGGTCAGCTCCAACGTGGGTTAGCCGGCCCCCTCCCCATGCAGAGCACCCCGCTGCTGAGGTTCGACAGGGGCAGTTTTTTGCCGGGTTACTTGTCTTCGAAGCTCGGCGGATGCTTGCTGACTGTGCGAAGCAACTTACGCATGTTCACAACACCTGGCCGATTCATCTTGAGCGCTTCTACCGTGGC
Organism: Anaerolineae bacterium; assembly: GCA_046760425.1. GTDB lineage: Bacteria > Chloroflexota > Anaerolineae > JBHIEC01 > JBHIEC01 > JBHIEC01. The sequence goes on along the minus strand of JBHIEC010000004.1, from coordinate 868 downwards.
TCGACCTGTTGGTGTCAAGCCGACAACGTGTGTAATCCTCATCCCAGCCAAAGTGGTCCTGCCATCGTTGTCGTCTCAGATTGTATAGTGGGACCAGCTTCCCATCGACAGGGTCGGGCGCTTCCACCATACTGTACTTGTGTCCGTTGCAACCGCCACAGGCCAACGCTAGATTCTCAAGCTTCGTCTCGCCGTCACGACTGACCGGAATGACATGCTCAAACACGAATGACTGTGTGGCATAGATCATCCAGCTCTGGCAGTACTCACAGCGACCTTGAGCGCGTTCGATGATCGCGCTTTGCTCTTGAGCTGTGATGTAACGTCTAGGCATGAGCCGGCGGATGGTGGATGCCCAGCTGGTTCATCAACTCATCGAGAGACAGGCTGCGCAACTGAGCCAGTTCAATCAAGTGCTGCATTCGTTCAGCATCAGCGAGTTCGATCTGGTCAATCAACTGCAGTAGTTCTTGATGCTCCGCAGAAGTGATGGTGTTGGCTTGAAGTTTAGCGCTAAGCTCATCATAGCGTTGCTGAAGAGCAGTTGGCAGACCCTGATTGATCTTTTGAAGCAATTCTGCTTCCCGCTCCGGAAGACTGGGTGCCTTCCGTCGGGCAAGTAGGATGCTCACCTGAGAGAGAAAACGCTCCAACTCAGGTGTATCAAGCTTAGCGACGCCATCCAGCACCTCGTCGAGTTCAATATTGATCTCAGATGTGACTTTAACTGTTGCCATTGGTTGTCTATTCCTTCAAAACAGGACAATTCACCACAAATACTCTACTGTAACGAGCCCTTCGTTGTCGAGTGGCCGGCTAACGGTTGGGTTCAGCCGCGTTGCGGAGCGCAGCGGAGCAACGTCGGCTG
>JBHIEC010000003.1:0-38440 GCA_046760425.1 Anaerolineae bacterium | reverse complement strand
GAGAGGGAGACTACCGGCCTTCTGGCCCTGGTGAAAGGAAACGAGGATGGGACTGGATCGAGAGCAGGTGCTGAAGCGCATCGAGGAGCACGGCGGCCCCGAGGGCCTGGATCTGTCTGGCCAGGATCTGGAGCAGGCGGACCTCAGCCGGGTTGACCTCCACGGGGCCATCCTGGGGCGGGCCAATCTCCAGGGGGCGGACCTGCGCTGGGCCAACCTGCGGGGCACCGACCTGCAATGGGCCGTCCTGCAGAAGGCGGACCTGCGCTGGGCCGACCTGCACCATGCCAACCTCCAGAAGGCCGACTTGCGCCGCGCCAACCTGTGGTGGGCCGACTTCAGCGGGGCCGACCTGGCCGAAGCTGACCTCACGGGGGCGGACATGGCCGAGGAAGGCCTCCTGGGCGTGGAAGAGGAGGTCACCCCCAAGGCACCCCTGGCCGCTCCCCTCCTGCGGATCGGGTTGCAGGACCTGCGCACCAACCAGGCCATCCTGGCCATCTGTGGCGGCCTGGCCGCCCTGGTCTACTTCTGGGGCTGGCTGTACAAGATCAGCTACCTGAACGAGTTCGGGTGGTCCGTCCTCTCCGCCCCCGGCTTTCTGTCGGCCGAGTACTTCGCCCGCGGCTGGCAGGTCATCACCCTCAGCCTGGGCTTCCTGCTGATGCTGCCCCTGCTCCTCCTTTACGCCGCCCTGATGCTGGCCATCCTGCTCATCATACCCTTCGGCTTCATCTACCTGGGTGACCGCATCCTGGCCCTGGTGGAGGATGCGCGGGCCCGCTGGGCCGTGATCCTGACCCTGTTCCTGGCCTACCTGTTCAGCTTTCAGTTGCTCTTCCCCCGCCTGAGCCCCCTCTGGAGCTGGCTGGTGACCAAAGGCATACCGGCCAAGGGAGGGCTCAGGGTCATTCAGGAGACCCTGGGTTCCTCTCCCCTTCTGGGACGAGCCCTGCTCCTGATCTTCTTCGCCTTTGCCCTAGGGGCGCTGTGGATCAGCTACAAGCTCTTCTGCCAGGCCCTGCATCGCGTTGACGTCTCCCGCTATCCGCAGCTCAGCCAGATCGTCACCATCCTGCGCCATTCCAAACTCTTCGGCACAGAGCGTCCCCTGACCCGCTGGGAGCGGAACCTGGCGCGCGGGGTGGCCATCGCCCTGCTCCTGCTCATCCCTACCTTCCTCACCCAAGCGGGGAGACTGCAGGCCCAGGGGGATATGTGCTATGGGGAGTCCTTCCCCCAGATCAGCCTCTACGCCAACAAGGAGCTGGATCTGGGGGATTCGCCGGCTCCTGTGGCCGCCGCCTCCGGGACCTGGCGCTACGACTGCCTGCGCCTCCTGGCCTTCCGTGACGATAAGTATTATGTCTTCTACCCCCACCAGACGCAGGAGATCGAGGGCCGGATGCGGCCCGTGATCTATGAAATCTCGGTGAGCGACGTCCTGCAGGCCACCCATCGCGAGGATCAGATCTGTCTGAGCTGCACCGATGTGACTGCGCCGTCGCCCACCCCCACCCCTCCGCCCATCTCGACCCCCCCTGTGTCGCCCACCGCGACGCCCTACGTCAAGCCCTTGCCCACAGGTACGGTGACGGCCACGGTCGAGTTCACCCCCACGGCGGTGCTGACCCCCACGGGCGTGGTGACAGCCACAACCACGGCGACCCCCACCCCCACCCTTCTGGATGCCTACGAGCCTGACGACGTCAGTCCCGCTTCCATAGGCCTGGGGGAGGTCCAGGCGCGTACCTTCTACCCCGCGGGCGACGTGGATTGGGTAGCCTTCTCAGTGATCAAGGGGCGTCTCTACCGCATCAAGACCTACGACCTGGGCTCCCGGGTGGACACCCGTATCCAGGTGGAGGTGGGTGATCAGGTCTTCGAAGACGATCCCACGGCCCGCGACCCGTCGGAGATCCTCTTCCGCGCCCCCGTGGACGGCGTAGCCATAGCCAAGATCACCAACGTCAACGAGTTCGGGTTTGCCCCTCCCGGCAACACCTACACCCTCAGCCTGGAGGAGGTCGAGCCGACCCCCACCCCCAGTAACACACCTACGCCCTCCACCACGCCCACCACCACACCGACGCGCACCACGACGCCCACCCGCACCCCGACACCCACCCCGGGCAAGGACACTTATGAGTCCAACAACACCTTCTCCACCGCCTACGGGCCGCTAGAGTCCGGGGAGAGTTACAGGTCCTACATCTGGGCCACCACGGACAAGGACTACTACTGGTTCGAGATCAGCACCCTGGAGGAGATCACCATCAAGCTGAGCAATATCCCCTCCGGGACCGACTACGACCTCTTCTTCTACGACGCGAACCAGACGGAGCTGGCCCGATCGGAGGGCACTGGCAGCAGCGAGAAAATCACCTACCAGCCCACAGTGCTCGGGAAGTACTACGTCCTGGTGCAGAGCCAGAACCGCACCTACAGCCGAGCCGCGGCCTACAAGCTGAAGGTCACCTTCGGGGTGATCGAGGCTACGGCGACCCCCACGCCCACGGCCACGGATACGCCCACGCCCACCAGCACGCCCACCATCACCCCCACACCAACGCCGGGGAAGGACCTCCTGGAGCCCAACGACAGCTTCACCGAAGCCTACGGGCCCCTCAGGTCCGGAACGACCTACGAAGCCTATATCTGGTCGGCGACGGATAAAGACTACTACAAGATCAGCGTCACCATGATTTCGGAGCCCATCGTCGTCCACCTGACCCAGATCCCGGCCGGGGCCGACTACGACCTCTTCCTCTACGATCCCGACCAGAAGGAAGTGGCCCGCTCGGAGAGCAACACTGACAGGGAGGACATCAACTACCTGCCTACGGTGACGGGCACCTACTACATCCTGGTGCAGAGCTTCAGGAACACTTTCAGCCAGACCCAGCCCTATAAACTGGAGGCCATCTTCAACGAGGCCGTGACGCCCACTCCCACGGTGACCCTGACCCACACCCCGACGGCCACCCCAACCCTAACCACCACGCCCACGCCCGAGGACTTCTGTCTCATCTACCCCGAGCTGTGCACGCCCACGCCGCAGGGCACGGCCCCGGCCACATCAACCAGCATCCCCACGGGGACGCCCACGCCAACCCACACACCACCACCCACGAACACCGCCATACCCACGGCCACGGAGATTGCCACGCCGACAGGCACGTCGTCACCAACGACAACCGAGGCCCAGGAGGCTCCGTAGCTTTGGCTCAGAAGTCTGTAGAAGCCCCCACTGCCAGGTGGGGGAGTGTCACTGCTGACCTAGGCAGGCTGTGACTGCTCCCCCTCGCAAGCGCTCGCAGCGGGCTTGAAACCAACACAGGCGTAAGAAAAAGGGCCCGAGGCTGAAGCCGTCGGGCTGAAAGAGCGAAGCCCTCTGGGCTACAATCATTAGCCCCCGAGGCGGTGCCCTGAGCCTTGTCCTGAGCTCTGTCGAAGGATTGTCGGAGGGGGCTTTGCTCTCTCTGACAAGCGCTCGCAGGGGTGACAAGCGGTCACGCGGCTCACAGCTAAGAGCTGAAATGAGCTAAGGCGAGCGTGACCGCTTGTCAGGGCTCAAGATCACCGCAGGCTCGATAGGTTGTCCTGCGAGCGCTTGTCATCAGCGCGGGGCTTCCAGCCCCGCGCTCCTTTCCCCCCGGCTCTGACAAGCGTGCACCTGCGTATGAGCGAATGGCAGGCTGGGGGAGAAAGGCCCGGTGCACGCTTGTCATCACACCGGGGGTTTCACTGAGGGCCGTATCTTTTGCTGGGCTTCCACGTCATAGAGGGTAGACGGAAAGATTAGGAGCCTTCCCTGTGGGCGATGAGAAACGGCTGCTGGAGCGGGCAAGGGAGTACGATCCGGTGGCCCTGGGCCAGATCTACGATCAGTACTCCGTCAAGATCTACAACTACATCTACTATCGGCTGGGCGATGCTCGCCTGGCCGAAGATCTCACCGCTGATGTCTTTCTCAAGATGTTGGAAGCGGTCAAGGCCTCCGCCGCGTGGAAAATCTCCCTTTCGGGCTGGCTGTACCGCATCGCCCACAACCTGGTCATTGATTACTTCCGCCGCCAGCCCAGGCGAGAGGCCTTACCCTTGGATGAGCGACTGATTGCCGCCCAAAACAGCCCGGCCATTGGTCTGGAGAGCGTGCTCGCTCAGCAACGGCTCCGGGCGGCGATCAGTCGCCTCACCGAGGACCAACAACAGGTGATCATTCTCAAATTTGTGGAGGACATGAGCAACGCCGAGGTGGCGGAGATCCTGGGTAAATCCGAGGGGGCCGTCAAGGCCCTGCAGCACCGGGCCCTGGCCGCGTTGCGGCGCATCATGGGGGAGGGAGGGGCGACATGAGAAGGGATGTGGCGTCCATCCTGGACGAATGCCTCTCCCGCCTGAGCCGGGGAGAGAGCCTCGAGTCCTGCCTGGCCCGGTACCCCCAGGAGGCGGCGGAGGTAGCGCCCCTGCTGCACACGGCCCTGGCCGTCAGAATCCTCAAGGAGACCGCGCCACCCTCGGCCGTGGCGCTAGCCGCCGGGCGCCGACGCTTTCTGGAGGAGGCAGCGCGGCGCCGACAGGCCCAGGTTCCTTCCTGGCCTGAGCGGCTGCGGGCACTAGGGGAGCAGATCGGCGACCTGCTGCAGAGGGGGATAAGAGGCCAACCCGCCCTGGGTCGCCTGGCCACAGCCGTCCTCACCGCCCTCCTGCTCTTCGCCCTGCTGGGCGGCGGAACGGTAGCGGTCTCCGCCCACAGCCTGCCCGGCGATCCCCTCTACCCCATCAAGCGGGCCACGGAACAGGTCCAACTGCTCCTCACCTTCGATCCGCTAGCCAGGACCGACCTGCAAAGCCAGTTCCAAGAACGGCGCCGGGCGGAGGTACAGGCCGTGGTGGCCCAGGGCCGGCAGGTGATGGTGGAGCTGCCTGGCCCCATCCAGAGCCTGAGTGAGACCATCTGGTGGGTGGGGGGATACAGAGTCATCCTGCAGGCTGACACAGTGGTGGAGGGCGAGCCGGCCGTGGGGCTCAGGGCGGATGTGGAGGCCGTGACCCAGGCCGATGGCTCCCTCCTGGCCCGCCGCATCACGGTGGAAGGGCGGGCACCCAGGGTCCCACCCCAGCCCACCGCTACGCCTGAGCTCAGGCCGAAGCCCACCGCCACGCCGACGGCTACCGCCACCGACACACCGACGAAGGAGCCGACGCTGACGCTGATGCCCTCGCCCTCGCCCACCCCCAGCCCCACGCCCACGGCGACCCCCTCACCCAGCAGTACACCTACGCCAACGGCCACGTCCACCCCCACGGCGGTGCCCCAGCCACCTCGGGCCATCAAGGTCAAGTTCGAGGGGCTTATCGAGGCTATGGATGAGGACGGCTGGACCATCGCCGGGCAGAAGGTGCTCATCAACGACGAGACGATCATCGAGCACGGGGAACTGGCCGAGGTGGGCGCTTGGGCCGTGGTCCAGGCCGTGCGCCAGCCCGATGGTTCCCTGCTGGCCCTGCGCATCACCATCACTCGCGCTGCCGAGAAACCCCCGCAGCCCATCGAATTCACGGGCACCATAGACAGCTTCAGCGACAAGGTGTGGATCGTGGGCGGGGTGACGATCCTGATCAACGAGGACACCGTCATCGAGGGAACGCCCCAGGTGGGGGCCGTGGCCCACGTCCGGGCCGTGCGCCAGCCCGACGGCTCCTTGCTGGCCCTGCGCATCGTGGTCGAGCCCCTGGAGGAGCAGGTAGTGGAGTTCGAGGGCCCCATCCAGAGCATAGGCCCGGATTCGTGGGTCGTAGCGGGCCGCACGGTGCTGGTGGATGCCAACACCGTCATCGTGGGCACGCCCCGCGTGGGCGCCATGGCCGAGGTGCGGGCCATCGCGCGAGCTGACGGTACCCTCCTGGCCACGCGGATCGAGGTCCAGGAACCCACGGAAACCCCGCAACCCACGGCCACCGCCACGCTGACGCCCGCGCCCACCGAGACTCCGACCCAGACCACCGAGCCCACCCAGGTGGGACCCACGGAAACCCCGCAACCCACCGCCACCGCTACGCTGACGCCCGCGCCCACCGAGACCCCGATGGAGACGGGGGAGCCGGCCTCTGCGGAGCCCACAGCGACCGCAGAGGGGACGGGGACACCTACACCTTTGAAACGGGAAGAGGGATGAGACAGATGAAGAAGTTAGCCCTGGGAGCCATCTCAGCCCTGATGCTCCTCGCCCTGGTCACCTCCTTGGTGGCCATGGCCGACCACGCCAGCGAGGGCCAAAGGGAAGCGGAGCAATCCCTGCAGGCCACGACGATCACACCCACCGTCATCCTGCCCACGCTGACGCCCACCGTTCCGGTAACGAGGGCGTTGCAGTGCGACGTCTCGGTGGAGGGTTTCGCCCTGCGGGACGGGAGAGCAGTGCTGACCCTCAAGAACAGCGGGCGAAGAGGGGTTACCCTCCAGGCCATAGAGGTCGCCTGGCCGGCGGACAGGAATGGGGCCCTGAGGGAAGTCAGATTCAACGAGATGCACCTCTGGGCAGGGGAGGAGGCCACCTCGCCAGCTACCATCGTGCCCTTGATGGCCGTGGCCGTGCCCGGCCTGGCGCCGGGCGCCACGGCCGAGCTGGAGCTCACCTTCGCCCGGCGGGCGGTCGAATCGCCCTACACCATCACCGTCTTCTTCTTCGAGGGTTGCAGCGCCTTCTTCTCCACCGAGGAAAAGCCGGAGCTGCCCCGCCGTATCCAGTTCGAGGGGCCCATCGAGGCCCTCCCCGACGACCCCGAGTTCCTGGGCCAGTGGGTCATCGGCGGCCGCATGGTGAGGGTCAACGAGCGCACCATCATCGCGCCGGTCAACGTAAGGCCCCAGGTAGGCGACTGGGCCAGGGTGAAAGCCGTGGTGGTGCAGAGCACCGACGTGGCCAACGCCCCCCTCCTGGCCACCTACATTGGCATCATCAAGCCCGTGAACCACAAAGGGCGCCCCATCGAGTTCGCGGGCACCATCGAGGAGAAGGCCGAGGATAACAGCTACATCGTCGTGCGGGGTATCACCGTGACCCTCGACATTGATACGGTGATCGCCTGCCCCCTCATCGCCGACCCGCTGATCACCTGCCCCCTCACCGTGGATTCCACGGTCCGGGTGCAGGGCTACCAGCGGGCTGACGGCACCGTGCTGGCCAGGAAGATCGTGGTGGAACCCCAGGCCGTGAACATCGCCTACACGGAGTTTGAGGGGCCCATCGAGGCCTTCACCTATACCGTGCCCGCCGACTGGATCATCGGTGGCCGCACCGTACGGGTGGACCCTCAGACGTACATTGAGGGCACGCCCCGCCAGGGGGCCATGGCCGAGGTGCGGGCCCTGTTGCAGTCCAGCTACGTCCTCCTGGCCAAGCAGATCAGGATCGCGGAGCCCACCATGGCCCTGGCGACGAGGAAAATCGAGGGCCTCATCCAGCTCCTGCCCGATGACCCCCAGCTCCTGGGCCAATGGGTCATCGTCCAGGACGGCGGTGACAGGGAAGAGCCAGTGACCATCATCGTTGACGAGAAGACCTTTATAGACCAGAGCCGGGCTCGGGTCCAGGTGGGGGCCAGGGTGGAAGCAGATGTCCAAGGCCCGGTTGAGGGGCCCCTTCTGGCCCTGAGGATCGAGGTGAAACGAGGGAATTTGTAAGGAATGGGGAAAGAGGTTGCCATGGCAGGCGCGAGGTGGCCGAGGAGAAGAGGTGTCGGACTGGCCCTGATCCTTTTGCTTCTGGTCGTCTCCGGCTGGAGGGGGACGGAGATCCAAGAAAGGGGCTCTCCCTTTGACCCCCCTTCCTGGACCTCTGAGGTCAACGTCTCCCACTCGGCCGAGGACTCCCGCGCCCCAGCCCTGGCCGTTGACGGTGAGGACACCATCCACCTGGTATGGGAGGAGGGGCCCTTCCTGTACCACAGCTACGGGGACGGCACCTCCTGGTCAACTCCGGGTTTTGCCGCCACCGGGGAGGAGCCCGCTTTGGCTGTCGGGCTCGATGGCACGGTCCACCTGGCATGGAGCAACGAGTTTGGCGGCAACTTCGAGATCTACTACAGCTTCTGGCAGGGCACCCAGTGGTCCCTGCCCCGCAACGTGTCCAGCACCAGCGGCGTCTCCGTCTCCCCCGCCCTAGCTGTAGCCCCGGATGGCACCCGCCATGTGGTCTGGTCTGATAACTCCCCGGGTTCCCCTGTCATCTACCACGGCTGGTCCAGCGACGGCGTCCTGTGGTCCAACTTCCCCATCCCCAGCGCCAACGGCACTGCTCCGGCCATCGCCGTCGGAAGGGACGGCCTAGTGCACGTGGCCTGGCAGGATCTGGACAGCGTGACGGACCGCTATGAGGTCTACTATAGCCAATGGGATGGCTCCACATGGTCCCTGCCCGAGAACATCTCTGACAGCCCGGAGCAGGACTCCACCCTTCTGGCCCTGGCTGTGGCTGACGACAACACTGTGCACCTGGCCTGGGAGGAGGCGGAGTCCGACTACGAGGTCTATTACAGCAGCGGGCATGTGGGCTTCTGGTCACTTCAGGAGAACGTGTCGGAGACCCCTGACGACTCCTACCTGCCCAGCCTGGCCATAGATGATCGAGGCAACCTCCACCTGGCCTGGGATGAGGCCGGCCCGGCCTCCAGCATCCTCTATCGGGAGTGGCAGGTGTCCAACTCCTCTTGGTCGGCCACAGCCAGCATCGCCAACAACCCCTCGGGTGTGTCTGACCCCGCCCTTTTCCCCCAGGGGGATCGCGTGATCCACTCCACCTGGGCCGAGGAGGTAGAAGAGGGCAATGGGGACATCTTCTACAGTTGCCGTCAACTGCCGCCGCCCCATCAGATCTATCTGCCCCTGGTAATGAAATGAGAAACCCCCACCTTCCCCTCAGCGCTGGATGATCACGCGGATCTCGCAGATGTAGTGGGGCGGGTAGTTGCCCGTGATGTCCACGATGGTCAGCTTCAGGCGATAGACCCCCTCCGGCAGGACATCGGTGTTCCACACGTCCAACACCCCCTCAGGCACCGGCGTGCGGTGCACCTCGCTGATGCTGTGCCAGGCCGTCGGCTCCTCGCCGGCGCCATACTCCACCTTGTAGAACTGAAAATCGGGCGCCGCGGCTGAGCCCCGGATCTCCACCGTCCCACTGATGGTGGCGTTCGGGGGAGGATAGGTGATCTGGGCGATGGAGTCGGGGCAGGGGGGAGGCGGAGGAGGTGGGGGCGTCGGGGTAGGGGTGGCGGTGGGGGGCGGCAGAGGGCGGAAGGTGGGGCGGGGCGTGAAGGTGGGTGTTGGCAGGGGCGTTGGCGTGGGGGACGACAGGGGCGTGGGGCTGAGGAAGAGCACAGGGTTTACAGAGGCCTCCTCCAGGTTGGGCCAATCAATCTGGAGGGCCAGGTAGTTCTCGATCATGAAGACGCCACCGGCGGCCAGCAGGGAGAGAAACATGCCTAGCACAGCACGGCTAGCTCGGCTGGAGGCAGCTTCCCTCTCCAGGGTGAAGAGGGCCTGCGCCCGCTCCCGCCTGGCCTGAAAGATGGCTCTGAGGAAAATCAGGAAACCTACAGCGCACAAGCCATACAGCCAGGGCGCGTAATCCACAATCAACTTGACCAGTACAGTCACCTCGTTATCCCACCTTTCGCCCCACGCCAGAGGCTATTCTACTACGGCTCGACAGAGATCTGGTCAGGGATAGGGCGGCGGTTCAGGGTTAGCCAGGTAGATATCGTCAGCCGCCGCGAGGATGGCGCCATCTTCATGCTGCAACTCCACGTAGACCGTCTTCCATCCGGGACCCGGCGTCAGCGTCCAGATTCTGGCCGGGGTGTAGGCCTCCCAGGAAGTGTCTTCGAAAGTGGACTCGTTGCTGACCCTTATCTGGGTGGCCCACTCGGCACCATAGACGTAGAGGTCAACGTCCCGTGAGGTGGTGACCAGAGCCTCCCCCTCGATGACCAGCGGGTAAACGCCGTCCCTGGACGCCACGTCCAGGGTCCAGAAGTGCCCGAAGCTGCTATAGGCATAGCCCACCCCCACCTCACGGTATCTGGGATCCAGGATCACCCCGCTGTGCCCTGGGCTGCTCATCCAGCCGCTCACCACCTCATGAGGGGTGGTGTCACCGGCGGCAATGTCCTCGCCCCCATAGGTCAATTGGTAGCCCTCTCGTCGGAAGCGATCCCAGGGGCTTGACCCATCGGAGCCTATGTGGCTGAAGAAGTCGTTGGTGGCCATGTCCTGACTGTGGCCCGAGGCCGCCGCCATGAGTTCCGGGCAGATCTTGAGGGGTGGAAGCCCCCTGGCCGCCCGCTCCTGATTGACAAGCTCCACCACCTCCTGCTCGTAGGTGGGCGTGGGAGGCGGGGGCGGGTATAGAGCCCTCTGCACAAAGGGCAAATACATGATGAACGGACCGGGACGAGTTGGCTGGTCGAACCCCTCTGTCGGCGACGGGCTCACCATCCCCACGCTGAGACAGAGCCCAAAGAGCGTGATCAGAATCAGGGTCAGGCAGATGAAAACACCATCCACCTTGCTCATAGTTCCCGCTCCCCTCTGGCCATGATCGCGGAGATCATCACCCTCACAACCCAATTATAAACCATAGCCGCTAATCTGGCAAGTGCAGAGGCTCGTGAGTATTTCGTGACTGGTATGGGGTATCATATACTCAAAGACCGGCTCCCCTATCGTGATACCTCTGCGGTTGACAAACTGCAGATATAGAGGTATCATTACTTGAAATCCGTTCCCCCGACCCCAGACAGGCGTTTCCCAGGTTTATGGCTGAAAAAAGCCCGGGATTCCGCTTGGCGAGCGAGGTCGGTTGTGTCCACTCTCAACGTATACCTCTTTGGTTCCCCAAAACTGGTGCGGGACGGTGCACCTGTTGTTGTCCCTTCCCTGAAGGCCCAGGCCCTGTTTTATTACCTCGTAACCACACGCCAGCCCCATACACGAGAGAAGCTGGCCACCCTCTTCTGGGGAGATACTCCCGAGCGGCAGGCCAAGGGCAGCCTGCGCAACGCCCTCTACGAACTGCGTCGCGTCCTGGGCCCTGAGGACTACATCCTGGCCGAGGGCAACGCCCTGCGCTTCAACGAAGAGAGCGATTACTGGTTTGACGTGGAGGCTTTCGAGAAGGCGATTCAGAGGGCACACACCAGGATGCAAGCAGGCGATGTTAAAGCATGCGTGGCCGACCTTGCCTCCTGCGTCGAGCTGTACCGAGGGGATTTCCTAGAAGGCTTCACCCTCAAGGACAGCTACGAGTTCGACGACTGGTCCTTCTTCGAGCGGGATCGCCTGCAGCGGGCGTACCTGGGAGCTCTGGCGGAGCTGAGCCAGTACCACAGCCAGCAGGGCGAGTACGAGCAGGCCATCGCCTATGCCGCCCAGATTCTGAGCTACGATAGCCTGCAGGAGAATGTCCACCGGCAGTTGATGCGCCTCTACTACGCCGCCGGCAATCGCAGCGCTGCCCTGCGCCAGTACGAGACCTGCCAGGAGATCCTGGAGCGGGAGCTGGGCATTCCACCCCTGGCGGAGACGACGGAACTCTACGAGCAGATCCTGCGCCAGGAACTGGTGGTGCCCTCCAGGGTCGAGGTGGTGAGAGGGCCGCCTGAGGTGGAACGGCCCCCTGCTCCCCCCCTCCTCGCCCCCCGACCTGAACCGGAGTATCTGCGCGCGGCTCTGGTAGGCAGAGAGGAGGAGTATACCCGGCTGGCCGGCTACCTGGAGGAGGCTCGTCGCAGCCGAGGGCGGCTGGTCTTCGTCGTCGGCGAGGTGGGCATCGGCAAGACCCGCCTGGTGCAGGAGGTGATCCAAGAGGCCGGGCCGGATATCCACCTGCTGATGGGGCGCTGCTATGAGTCCCAGGTGATGGAACCCTACCAGCCTCTGGTGGACGCCCTGCGCAGCGTCTTGCCAGCCATAGACCTGGATGCCCTCTCCATCTCCCACCTGTGGCTGCGGGAGGTAAGCCGGCTCGTACCAGAGTTGGGGGAGCGATTGCCCCACCTGCCCCTGAACGTGCCCCTCGATGCCGCCCAGGAACGCAGCCGTCTCTTCGAAGGCGTGACCCAGTTCCTGATCGGCCTCTCCCGCCAGCGCCCAACCATCCTCTTCCTCGACGACCTCCACTGGGCCGATCCGGCCACCCTTCAGCTCCTTCACTATCTGACCCGTAACCTGGCTCGCCAGCGGGTGCTCCTCCTGGGGGCTTACCGCAGCGAAGAGGCCCAGGAGCCATTGACCAGTCTGGTACGCAACCTCAGGCAGGAGGGTCTGCTGTCCATCATCACCCTGGACCGCCTGCCCCTGGAGGCGGTGACGGCCATGATTCGGGGTATGGCGGGTATGACCACGGGAGGGGAGAAGTTCAGCCGTCGCATCTACAGCCAGACAGAGGGCAACCCCTTCTTTATCATCGAGGTTATCCGCTCCCTGTTCGAGGAGGGCCTCCTGCGCCAGGATGAGCACGGCTGGACCACCGACTGGCAGGACTTCGTCACCGAGTACGCCCAGCTCCCCATCCCGGCCAGCGTGCGGGATGTCATCCAAAGCCGCCTCGATCGTTTGGACGAGGGAGCCCGCCAGGCCCTGGAGACGGCAGCGGTCACCCGGCACCAGTTCTACTTCTCCACTATCAAGCAGGCCAGCGGTCAGAAAGAGGAGGAAGCCCTGGACGCCTTCGACCGCCTGCTGGGAGCTCAGTTGATCCGCGAGGTGGAGGTGGGGGTGAGGGGCAGCAAATACGAATTCAGCCACGAGCTGATCCGGGAGGTGGCCTGCCAGAGCATGAGCGGGGCCCGGCGCCAGCGGCTGCATCAGCGGGTGGGCGAGACCCTGGAGGCCGAGTACCAGGATCGCCTGGACGAGGTGGTTGACCGCCTGGCCTATCACTTCACCCAGGGTGGGGTACGGGACAAGGCCCTGACCTACTCCATCCGGGCCGGCGACAAGGCCAGAACCCTCTACGCCAACGAGAAAGCCATCGAACACTATCAGCGTGCTCTGCAGTTGGCCGAGGAGGCGGAGGATCTCTCGACCATCTACGAGGGACTGGGGGATGTCTACACCCTGCTGGGCAAGCACGAACTGGCCGTCCAGAGCTACCAGGCGGTGCTGGACTGCAACGGCTCACGGCTGGGCAAGCGGCGAGCGGCCGAGATCCAGCGCAAGATAGGGCGGGTCTATGAAAGGAGCGGCCAGTACGACCTGGCCTTGAGCCACCTGCTGGCGGGGAAAGAGATCCTGGCCACTGACGGCCCTTCCCTGGAGATGGCCAGGCTTGATGATGGGAGGGCCCTGATCTACATCCGCCAGGGGCGGTATGGGGAGGCCATCGAGCTCTGCGAGCATAATCTGGCGGCCATCGAGAGATTGACTCAGGGCGGGGATGGCCGTCGTGAGCTGGCCTGGGCTTACAACACCCTGGGGTCGGCCTATCTCTATCAGGGCCACTACCAGCAAGCCATCGAGCACTTCCAGCGCAGCCTGGCCCTCAAGGAGGAACTGGGGGATGCTCTGGGCAGGGCGACCCTCTACAACAACCTGGGGGTAGTCCACTACTACCGTGGCGACTACGATCAGGCCAATAGGTACTACCAGCGGGGTTTCGAGATCAAGAAGAAGATTGGTGACATCTACGGCCTGGCCATCTCCTGCACCAACCTGGGGCTCATCCTCTATCACCGGCGGGACTATGCCCAGGCCCTCCAGCACCTGAGCGAAGCGGTGAGGATCTGCCAGGACATCGAGGCTGAATGGCTGCTGCCAGAAGCCCACCGTATCATGGCCCAGGTCTATCTGGCCCTGGGCGACGTGGCCCAGGCCCAGGCCCATGGCCAAACCGCTCTGGAAATCGCCGAGAGACTGGGCAATGAGGTCTTCGTGGGCGTAGCCCATCGTGTGCTGGGCCGGATCGCCGCCCTGGGGCAGCGGGAGTGGGAGAAGGCCAAAGCTCATTTCGCTCGCAGCATCGAGATCTTTGAGAGCCTGCCCAACGAGCATGAACTGGGCAAGAGCTGCTACGAGTACGGCCTGGCCCTCAAGGAACAGGGAGATGGAGAAGGGGCCAGAGAACAGCTCTCGCGGGCCATAGAGATCTTCGCCCGATCCAAGGCTACGGGCCGGCTGGAACGTGCCCGGGAGGTCTACGAATCAATCTGAGTTCCTGATCCTGACGCCTTTCTGACGGTCCAGAACCTTATCGCGCCGCCAAGCCGATGCGCTTGGCGGCGCTTTCTTTATTTCCCTCGCTGTAGCTACCTGACACTTTTTCACGGGGCAAGGCGAAGCGCTCTTTCACCCCGTTTTACAGCGCAGCGGACGTGGCGGGGACGCCACTTTGTAGCGAAAATGGGTACTGCTCGGTAAACTGTCTGGTAGCTAATCCCTCGCTTTTCCCCCCAATTGATGGCCTTCTACCCCCTTTTTGACGTTCCCTTGACGCTCCCCTGACACTTCCTTGACGCCTGTTTTGTATACTGCTGCCAGAGAATTGGACAGCGCCCTGTGAAGGGCAAGCAGTAGCAGAAGGAGGGGGAGGTCATGATCGAGGGGAACCGCTTTTAGAGACGGGACAGTGCGCCAGGGCGCCGGAGAAGGGGGAGAAGCCCCTTTGCTAATGCCATTCACATAACTTTGTTGCGTGAAACAGCACTAAGTCGGGGCTCTCCCCTCTCCGGGGCGGCTCAGACGCGGCTGGACTTCGGCGACATCAAGCCATAGGAAGGAGGAAGCGATGAGCCTCAGCCAGGAGAAGTACGCTTCTTTCTTCATTCGCTTCTGGCAGGAGCCCCGGGAAAAACGGGGGGAAACCCCCGAATGGCGGGGCAGCATCGAGCACGTCCAGAGCCGAAAGAAACGATACTTCAGAGACATAAAGACCCTGATCGCCTTCATCCAAGAGGTGATGGGGAGTGCAGATTCCTCCTCGGGCCGAAGGAAGTATATTGCCTAGGGCCGGAGGGAAAAGGAGGAGAGCGATGTGGCTCAACTCTGCGGTTATGCGCGCCAACACAATCTTGGGAAAGGGAGGTAAACTACCGATGAAAAGGATATACAGCTTTGCCTTCGCTTTGGCCCTGTTCCTGGGCCTCATGGTGGGCGCCCAATCTACAGTGGACACCGTCTCCGCTGATCCCATCCCCGGCACCAGGGTTCAACTGCCCGTCATCTGGGCCAACGAGGGATGGGAGACCGAGATCCAGGTGCAGAACGTGGGGGTGACCCCCACCCGGGTCATCCTGTTCCTGTGGGAGCCATATTCCGGGAAGTGTGAGGCCGGCAGCCCCGGCCCCATCATCACCCAATGTTCCATCAACGTCAAGCCCGGCACTTCTTTCTCCTGGACGTTGAGAGATGTGGGGGAAGACTCCATGTCGGGGATTGTCTACTCCGTGGCACCGGAGCGAGCCCTCGCAGCGTGTGAGGCCGCCAGGGATGCCCTGGGGGACACCTTCAAGTGGCTTGAGTGGGAGAGGGAGTGGGACTCGGGTGCCAGCCCTGACCTCACCTTTGGCGACCCTGACGGGGCCAGAGGACAGCCTCTGGCTGTGACGGTGACCCGCTTTCAGATAGGGGAACCTGGCGAGTTTCCCAGGACCAGTGCCTACAGCGGGCTCACGGAGGAGATGGAGGGCGTCCCTGATGAGACAGGGACCTTTACCTACTTCGCGCCCCTGAATTTCGACACCTATAACCCCACCCGTTGGCAGACGACCATCTATGCCCAAAACTCCGGAGACGCCTGCACCTACGTAGAGGTCTGGTTCCAGAGGCAGGACGAGTGCCTGGAGCGCGAGTCGCAGATCATCGGCCTCCTCGCGCCCGGTGAGACGGCGGTCATCCCCAGCATCATGAGAGGAAATGGGGTGGGTTCAGCCTGGCTCAGGTCTCCGGAGCCGCTGGGGGTGATCGTGGATGAGGAGAACGCCCCGGGCGATGTGCTGATGACCTATCACGGTCTGCCGGCTGCCCTGGGATCCACCGTCAACCACGCGCCCGTGATCTACAAGGATTTCGAGGGCTGGAACTCTGGCGTCCAGGTACAGAATCTGAGCCGCACCTTCAACGCCAAGGTGAAAGTCTATTTCCTGGACAACAGCGGGGGGATCATCACCAGCATCGTGGACTGGATCTGCCCCCAAGGCTCCAGAACCTACTTTCTACCGGTCCTCGCCAACCTGCCCAGGCATTATGCGGGTGCGGTCAGGGTGGAGTCTCAGGCCTGGCTATCGCCAGGGGGCTTCCTCGTTGAGGCACCGGAGGTCTTCTCCGTGGTAAATCTGGTGAACTATCTGACCAGACAGGCGGTGAGCTACAACGCCTTCCCTGAGAAGGAAGTGTTAGGTGTAGACGCGGTGGCCTTGCCTTCCCTGGTCAAAGAGGGGCCGATCCCGCTTCCCGACAGCATAACCCGCAGCTCAGAGATCCTTATCCAGAACATCAATCCCGCGAACCTAGGGGATGCCACTGTGCGCCTCGACCTGTTCGATGCCAATGGGCTGGTTGACAGCATCTGCCAGACCATTGGACCCAACAGCGTGGATCTGGTGGATATGGATAACGTACATATCCTGCCCATAGGTTGGGTGGGTTCGGGGATAGTAACCTGGCAATGTGGCGGTTCCCCGGCTATTGACGTGCTCGTGGTGGAGAGAACCTCTGGTATCCCCTTCAGCGATCTGAGCAAAGGCTATCAGGGCACCCCACTGTCAGGCGGCTTCCCGCTCCCCAATCCCATCCAATGTGCGAGTTGCCCGTAGAAGCATCACCCTTCAAACCACAGAAAAGAGCCTGTGCACCACATGGGGCCCCAGGATGAGCAGGCCGATGACCACGGCGGCGATGGCCGCCAGCAGGACGGCCCCCGCCGCCACGTCCTTGGCTACCCTGGCCAGAGGATGGATCTCAGGGGAGGCGAGGTCAACGGCCGCCTCGACCACGGTGTTGAACAGCTCGGCCACGAAGACGAAGCCGATGGTCAGGGCTAAGATCGCCCACTCCCATCGGCTCAGGCCCAGCGCCAGCCCCAGGGCCACGACGGCCACCGCGATCAGGAGGTGGATGCGGGCGTTGCGCTGCGTCCGCAGCACATGCCCCAGCCCCGCAAAGGCGTGCCGAAAACTGTCCAGCAGATTCGCGCTCCGCATCACCTTGTTCCCTCTTCCCCCAGCAGTTCCCTCTGCTTTTTCCACATCTCCGCCCTTCCCTCCTCCGTCTCATCCTCGTAGCCCAGGAGGTGCAGGAGCCCATGCACGGCCAGGAGGTCCAGCTCCCGGGCTGGGGGGTGGCCGACCTCCTGGGCCTGGGCCACGGCGCGGGGGTAGGAGACGACGATGTCGCCCAGATGGCGAGGGGTGTCGGGAGGCAGGACGAAGCCCTGATCTGCCTCTGCCAGGCCGAAGGCCAGGACATCGGTGGGGGCATCCAGGCCCCGATAGCGCCGGTTCAGGGCCCGGATCTCCTCGTCGCCGGTGATCACCAGGCTGAGCTCGACCTCCCCGCTCACCCCCAGGGCGGCCAGGGCTCTGGCTATCAGACGGCGCAGTCGTTCCTTATCCACCTGGTCAGCGAAGCGGGGGTCTATCTGAACGTCGAAGTGGAGAGAGGGGGGCTCAAGGCTGTTCATGGGGCGGGGCCTCTGACGCGTTGCCACGCTCCTTCCGAATTCGGCTCGGTAGTTGTTGCGGGCGTGGCAAGGCACCATCTTCAGGCGGGGCGGGTTTCTCCTCGGGGTACTTGACGCGGGGGTGGTAGATGCCCTGCAGGATGCCCACGAAGGCCTCCCGGATGCGGTCCAGATCGCGCAGGGTAAGATCGCACTCGTCCAGTTGGCCCTCCATCATCCGCTCGTGGATGATCTTGCGCACCAACTGGTCAATCTCTTCAGCCGAGTCCGTCCGATTGGCCCGCACGGCCGCCTCAACACCATCGGCCAGCATCATGATGGCCGCCTCGCGGGTCTGGGGCTTGGGGCCGGGGTAGCGAAAATCAACCTCGTTGGCCTCCTGGCTATTCTCGCGGGCCTGCTGGTAGAAGAAGGAGGCCAGGCGGGTGCCGTGGTGCTGGGGGATGAAATCGCGGATCTTACGGGGCAGGCCGTACTTCCTGGCCAGCTCCAGGCCGTCGGCGACGTGGGAGATGATGATCTGGGCGCTGGTCTGGGGGTCCAGGCGCTCGTGCACGTTCACCCCGTCTATCTGGTTCTCGGTGAAGAAGTAGGGCCGCAGCGTCTTGCCGATGTCGTGGTAGTAAGCCCCCACGCGGGCCAGGAGGGCGTCGGCCCCGATGGCCTGAGCCGCCTGCTCGGCCATGTTGCTGATGAGGATGCTGTGGTGATAGGTGCCAGGGGCCTTCATCTGCAGCTCGTGGAGCAGGGGGTGGGTGGGGCGGGCCAGCTCCATCAGTTGCAGGGAGGTGGTGATGCCGAAGAGGTTGCTCAGGGCGAGATAGCCGGCGATGGTCAGGCCGGCGGCCAAACCGCCGTTGATCACGCTAACAGCAGCCAACTGGATCAACCCCAGGGTGTCGTAATCCCGGCCTTGCAGGATGAAGGCCAGGATGACGGCCAGATTGGCCAGGGCCACGTAAACCCCTGCCCACAAGAAGCTGTTCAGCCGCTCCACACGCCACAGGCTGAGGGCAGCGATCACCCCCCCGGCCAGGGCGTAGACCATCAACTCCAGGGAACCGCCGCCCAGGAAACCCACCACCAGTGCCAGAAGGATCGCGGCCGCCACGGCGAACTGGGGGCCCAGGAGCACGGTGAGCAGCATGGAGGCTGCGGCGGCGGGGAAGAGGTAGGGCAAGAGGACATGGCCCGGCACCATGAGCTTGGCCAGGGCCGCGAAGAGGAGGAGGAGAAGGCCGAAGAGGAGCAGATAGCGCTGGTTGAGCCAGAACCCGGGCCTGAAACGGAGGAGGTACAGGCCCAGGACGAAGACGATGATGGCCATAAGAAGGCCCGTGCTGGCCACCTCTTGCCATTCGAACTCAGGCCGAAGCAGCCCCAACTCCTCCAGGGCCTCCAGCTCCAGCGGAGTAACGATATCCCCCTCCCGCACGATGGCCTGGCCCCGCTCGATGGTGCGGCGCACCGGCGCCACAGCCTGACGCGCTGCCGCCTTGTTGGCCCTGGTCTGTTCGGCGTTGTACAAGCTGTTGGGTTGGATAAAGCTCTGGGCCAGTTGAGCCACGATCTCCGCCTGATCCTCGGGCAGGGTGGGATCAATGGCGCTGGGCAGACGGCGCTTGGCCGCCGCCACCTGGTTCTCGCGGATCTCCTCCCGCATGGTCTGGTTGAGGACGTACAGGGTCTCAGCGCTGACCGCCTGCCAGGCCTGATCGTCCAGGAGGAGGGTGTGACTGATCACCGTGGGGGAGAGGTCCAGGTCGGGAATGGCGGCTATGAGGGCCATCTTGTCCTCGGGACTGGTGTAGGGATCGTGGCGCAGGGCATCAATGTAGTCCAGCACCTGGCTGGCCCGGCGCACCTGCTGTCGGGCCACGCGGGGATCGGGTGGGCCATACACGTCCGCCACCGCCGCCTCGGCCTTGACCCGCTCCTGCTCGGTCAGGATCTGGCTCTCGTAGATGATCTTACGGGGGGCCAGGATGTCCTGGGGACTGGCCTCTCCCTCTCTCAGGCGCAGCGGGCTGGGCAGGAGGGGGAAGACCTGGATGGCTGTCAGGGCAGCCACCAGGATGGCGCCCCACAGGAGGGCTCCTCCCACCTGCCACCACGTAGCTCCGCGTGGAAAAGA
This sequence comes from Anaerolineae bacterium, assembly GCA_046760425.1. Lineage (GTDB taxonomy): Bacteria > Chloroflexota > Anaerolineae > JBHIEC01 > JBHIEC01 > JBHIEC01. The sequence continues at coordinate 18,622 of JBHIEC010000003.1, read as the reverse complement.
GGGTGGAACCACTCTCCCGGCACCACCCTCCCCCTTCAGGGTCATGTTATATCCTCAGATAAGTCGAGCGGGGGCCCCTCATGCCCCACCTGATCCCCCTTGTTCCGCGAGCAAGCGCCTCACGATTTCGCTGACCAGCCGCCCATCGGCCCGGCCCTTCAGCCTGGCCATAAGGGGCCGCATCACCTGGCCCATATGGGCCAGGCCCGTAGCCCCCACCTGAGCGATCACCTCCCGGGCGGCGGCCTCGATCTCCTCCCGCGACATGGGTCGGGGCAGGTACTCCATGAGGATCTGGAGCTCCGCCTCTTCCTGCTCCACCAGATCCTGGCGGCCGCCCTTCTTGTACTCGGCGATGGCGTCGCGCCGTTGCTTGGCCTCCTTGGCGATGATGGCCAGCACGTCCTCGTCGCCCAGGGCAAAGTCCTCATCTCTGAGGCTCTCCGCCAACTCCGTGGTCAACTGATTCTCGAGGGCTTCCTTGGCTTTGCCCGGATCGTGGGCCTTGGCCCACTCCGACTTTCTGGCCTGGATGCCTTTCTTCACCTCGGCCTGGACGAAGGCGGTCCTCCTGGCCTGTTCGGCGTTGGCGATGGCGGCTCGCACCAGGCGGATGGTCATCTTGCGCCGCTCGTCCCCCTCCCGCATGGCGCGCTTCAGATCGTCCATCAACTTCTCTTTCAAGCTCATCGTCACCAGGCTTCCCCCTTTCGTCCCGCATTCGAGGCAGGCAGGGCAATTATAGCCCTGCTGGGCCCGGCTGTCAAGCGACCTATAAGGGCTTTCGGGGCACACCGCCGGTTGCCTGTTTCCCCTACAGGTGGTATAATCTTGCCTACACCGACGACACCATCTTCTTAGCCTTGCGAAGGTTCTCAAACCTTCGCAAGGCTTTCTGGAGAGACCGATGGTCAGAGCGGCCTTCATCTGTTCTGCTGACCTGTGGCAGGTGGGGCACGGCCCCACTCATCCCCTGAAACCCGAGCGGCTCAGGCGCACCTACGAGTTGCTGGCCGCCTATGATGCTTTCAGGGCAGAGGGCTCCCGCCTGGTGCCCCCCAGGCCCGCCACCGAGGCCGAACTCACCCTCTTCCACACCCCGGAGTACGTGGCCGCCGTGGTCAGCCTGAGCCGAGGGGAGGGCAAAGTCAACCCCGCCCGCTACCGCTTCGGGCCGGGGGACAATCCCGTCTTCGCCGGCATGTATGAGGTGGAAGCCCTCAAGGTGGGGGCTGGCCTGGTGGCCGCGGACCTGGTGGTCCGGGGCGAGGCCGACGTGGCCTTCAGCTTCAGTGGGGGCCTGCACCACGCCGGGCCCGCCTACGCCTGCGGCTTCTGCGTCTTCAACGACGCGGCCGTGGTCATCCACCACCTTCTGCGCCAGGGCTTGCGCGTGGCCTACATTGACATTGATGCCCACCACGCCGACGGCGTCCAGGACGCCTTCTACACCACCGATCGGGTCCTCACCATCTCCCTCCACGAGTCGGGGCGGTATCTCTTCCCCGGCACGGGCTTCACCAACGAGACGGGGGAGGGCGAGGGCCAGGGCTTCACGGTTAACCTGCCCCTGGCGCCCTACACCGACGACGAGGTCTATCTCTGGGCCTTCGAGCAGGTCGTGCCCCCGCTGGTGGAGCGCTTCCAGCCCCACATCGTGGTCAGCCAACTGGGGGTTGATACCCACTATCGGGACCCCCTGACCCATCTGTGCCTGACCACAGCGGGCTACGTGGCCGTGGTGGAGCGGATCAAAGGGCTGGCGCCTCGCTGGGTGGCTCTGGGCGGAGGTGGCTACGATGTGACCGTGGTGCCCCGGGCCTGGGCCTTGGCCTACGGGGTGATGTCGGAGCAGGATTTCCCCGACGAACTGCCTCCGGGCTACGTGGAGAAGTATGGGCCCGGCCACCTGCGGGATAGCCAGGGGCCGGATATCCCGCCTGGCGTGCGGGGGGAGGCCCGCCGCTACGCAGAGGCCCAGGTGCACCGCCTGCGGGAGACGGTTCTGAGGGCCTGAATCTCAGGGTATACTCGATGGCTAGGCCACATCTCCAACTCACGACCTACGGCAACGTGCCCTCTGACGTGTGTCAGGCGCTGAAGGCTCTCATCGAGGGCTGCTACGAGGCACTCCCGGCCCCGCCTTCGCCCACCGTGCAGGTCTGCCTCTTCGATACGGCGGACAGGTTGCGGGCCTTCCTGGCCCGGGAGAGGGCTGAGATGGGGGTGGGCGCCTCGGACAGCGAGGGCTTCCTGGCCTCCCACGATGCCTGGCGCGGGGTGCCCCGCATCACCGTCTGCCTGGAGCGGCTGGCTGCCGTGCCGCCCCTGGTGAGCCAGGGGGCCATCCGCCACGAGGTGGCCCACACCATCCTGCATGGCTCTGTAGCCCACTACATCTTCAGGCTCTCGCGCCAGGTCCTGGCCCGGGGTCGGGAGAGGGGACTCGACGCCGCTTTGCTGCAGCAGTTACTGTACTACGTAGCCATCGCCGTCAAGGACTACGAGGTGGCCAGGCTGCTGGTGGATCACGGCTTCCAGGAGTGCCAGGCGGATCTGGCCCGGCACCAGTTGGCCGTCGGCGAGGAGGATCGCCTGGCCTGGCTGCTGGCTCGACGAGACCCACGAGCCAGGCTCCTCTACTTTGCCGCCCAGCTCAAACCCCTCCTCTTCGCCCGCCCTCTGCTGGAATTGCCCGCCTTCGCCCCATCGCTCCAGGAGAACATCCAGGAGATGCTGGCCCTGCTGCCTGAGGAGGATCGAGGGAGGCTGCTCCAACTGGTCGAGGGGATCGAGGCCTCCCTGGGCCCCGATAGCCGGGGCAACATCGAGGCAGCCTTCACACTCCTTCTGGAGAGGCTATGAGAAAAGCCTTGCGAAGGTTGGCCGCCAGTCCCAGGTGCCTGGTTAGGGAAGAAACCTTCGCAAGGCTTAGCTTGGAAACCGCGTAAGTACTGTTTCTGATGGATCCATTGGCCCGCCTGTCGCCCTGCGAGGGGCTATCCACTGCTGAGTTGGTCCACGTGCTGGCCCACTACGACTTGGGTCAGTTGCAGCGGTACGACGTGCCCTCGGGTGGCTTCGTCAACTGGTGCCGTGTCCTGGAGACCAGCCAGGGGCGTTTCTTTTTCAAGCGCCGTCATCCCGCCCTACGCCAGCCCCAGGCCGTGGCCCTCCAGCACGCCCTCATGGGCCACCTGCGTCGCCACGGCTTCCCCGCGCCGGCCCTGGTACCCACCAGGGATGGGGGCACCTGGCTGCGGCTCGGGGATGAAGTCTATGAGGTATACGAGTACATTGATGGCGCTCCCTACCAGGCAACCAACCCCGCCCACCTGGCCGCTGTGGCCGCTACCCTGGCTCGCTATCACCACCTGGCGGGCACTTTCCAGCCGCCCGTGGAGCTCGCGAGCCCGCGCCTCTACGCCCCGCACGGCATCGTGGCCCGCCTGGCGCGGCTCAGAGCGCGCTGGGGGCAAGACGCCCAGTGCGCCTCCCTTCTCGATGAGCTCCAGGTGCAGGCAACTCGTCTGGCTGCGTCCCTCCCCGAATCCACCTACGCGGCCTTTTCCCACTGCCTCATCCACGGCGATTTCTACGCCGACAACCTCGTTTTCGAGGGCCATGAGATCGTGGGCGTCTTCGACTACGACAAGGTCTCCTATCAGGCCCGGGCCGTGGAGGTGGCCGAGGCCCTGATCTACTTCGCCACGACCCGCCATCCCCGCCTGCGCTTGGGCGTCTACCGTGGCTTTGTGGACCTCGATCGCGCCGGCCGTTTCGTGCACCACTACTGCCAGGTGCTTCCACTGTCACTCGCTGAGCGCGCCGCTCTACCAGACCTGATGGAGAGCATCTGGCTCAGCGTGTCCCTGCAACGGTTGCTTGAGGAAGAGGAATGCACCTGGGACCGCGCACCTGCCCTCCTGGCCGAGGCCCGGCTCCTAAGCCGCTGGATCGAAACCCACGGGCCGGCCCTCCGTGCGGCCTGCGGCACCTGAGCCAGACAGCTATCCTCCCCCGGGGTCCCTACTCCTCAAGCTCCTCCTTCCAGGATTTCCTCCTCACATGATCAGGCTCAGCAGCAGGGTCAGGGTGACGATGCTGGCCAGGGTGGAGAGGAAGACGACGCTGGTGACGAAGCGGGGCTCGGCGCCGAACTCGATGGCCAGCACAGTGGTCAGCACGGCGGTAGGCATGCTGGCCTGGACCAGGCACACCTGGCGTGTCACCCCCTGCAGGCCCATGAGGGCTGCTATGCCCAGGGCCACCCCCGCGGCCAGGACCAGCCGCACACCTGTGGCCAGGCCCACGATGGCCATGTTCTGATCCAGAGACACGTGGGCCAGCTCCATCCCTAGAGTCACCAACAGGACGGGGACGGCAGCCTGGCCCGCGATTTCGATAGGTTTGAAGATGGGATCCGGCACAGTGAAGCCCGTGGCTCTGACGAGGAGGGCGACGGTCAGGGCGTAGACCATGGGCACCTTGAAGATGTTAAGCAGGGACTCCTGCACCCCTGACCGCCCCCGGGAGGCGAAGTAGACGGCCAGGGTATTGGTCAGCAGGGCGCTGGTCACGAAGTAGATGATCGCTCGCTCCAGCCCGGGCTGGCCGAAGGCGAAGAGGTTCACCGGCAGGCCGTAGTTGCCAGCATTGATGAACAGGGTGCTGAGGAGGAAGGCGTTCTCCATGACCTGATCGAAGCGCAGCAGCCGGGTGATGCCCCAGGAGAAGAAGCCCAGCACCACAATGGTCAGGAGGGCAAAGGAAACGATGTGGGAGAAGTCGCTGCTGGTGAGGGAGGATTTGGCCAGGGAAGAGAAGACCAGAGCAGGGGAGAAGATGTAGAGCACTGTGCGAGACACGGACTTCACGTCCAGGGTCATGGTCCGCCCCAGGAGGTACCCCAGACCGATGATGACGAACACAGGGAAGATGATGTTCAGGAGTATCCTCAGGAGCGTCACTCTAGGAAATCCTCGTCCTCCCCGTACCCCTCGTCCACGTAGCTGAAGATTTCGTCTTCCTCCTCATCCAGGTCCAGTTCGTAGAGGGGCAGGCTCAGAATCCCCTGACCGAACTCCAGCTCGTCCAGGGCCTCCTCCGCCGCATCGCGCACCACTTCGTCCTCGCTGAGGCAGCAAGCCTGCAGGACCCTGCGGGCCTCGGCCCCGCCGATCTGACCCAAGGCCCAGATGGCTGCCCCCTGCACCTCGCGGTCCGGGTCCTCGATGAGCTCGATCAGGGTCGGGACCGCTCCTCGGTGCTCCAGCTCGCCGCAGGCCCTGGCCGCCTCGAAGCGCATCTCGGGGTTGGGGTTGTCCAGCTCCATGAGGACCGTCTCCCGCCAGCGGGGGTCGGCGCTGCGGCCCATGGCAAAGATGGCGCTGACCCGCATCTTCTCCTCGTCGTCGTAGTAGGCCCCCTCAATGATGCCCTGCACCTCCTCGTCGCCGGCGTAGGCGATGGACTCCACCGCCCGGCGGCGCACTTCCACCTCCTCGCCCGGATGACGGATGGTCTCCAGCAGGGCCGCTCGGACCCGGGCGCCATGCGCCTCGTCCAGCTCCTCCAGTTCAGCCAGGAGGATGTACTTGCCCAGGGCCATAGCTGCGCTGGCCCGCACCACAACCGAGGGATCCCCCTTGAGCAGCCTCACCAGCGGCTCGATGAGGGCCGTGTCCTCGTTCTCCCACAGGCCATCAATGGCCTGGGCCCGTACCTGGTCGTCCTCGTCCCCCAGGCAATGGCGGAAGATGGGGTCGAAGTCCACCTCGAAGCTGGCCTCGGCCAACTCGACCAGGGAGCGGATGATGCGCCGCCGCCGCTCGACCCCGATGCGAGGCCACTGCTGAGCGAAGATGGTCATCTCCGCCCGCGTCGCCCCTGAGAGACTATAGAGTTGAGAGATGGACAGAGGTTTCTGGCTGTCGCTGATGCACCTCAGAGTCTTTTCAAAGCTCGGAAATAGCTCCATCATTCGACTCATCGCTTACCCTTTGCTCGCCACACTTAACGATCTGAAGTAAAGATAGGGCACCTTGAGCTTGCCACCCACCCAGACGGCCTCGTCGCCCACGGCGGCCAGATCGGCCAGGGCCTGGAAGACGTTGCCCGTCACCATGGTGTCCTTGACCCGTCCCACGATACGGCCCTTCTCCACCTTGTAGCCCAGGTGGACATTGCCCGAGAACTCGCCGGCCAGGATGTTGCCCGCCCAGGCGCCCATGGTCTGATCCACGACCAGCCCCTCTTGGATGTCCGCCAGCATGTCCTGATAGCTGACCTCCCCCTCAGCGAAGATCAGACTGGTCGTGGAGGGGTTAGGCTGGCTGTTCAGGGAGCGGGCAGCGTTGCCCGTGCTCTGTGCCCCCGCCAGGCCGGCCGTCTGCAGATCGTAGTAGAAGCTGCGCACCACGCCGCTCTCGATCAGGGGGCTGCGCCGGGTAGGGACACCTTCGTCGTCGTAGGGGGCGCTGGCCGGCGCGCCGTCAACCCGCCCGTCGTCGTAGAGGGACAGACGCTTATCGAAAGCCCGCTGGCCCAGCTTGTCGCCCAGAGGCGAGGCGCCCTCCAGGACTGTCTTGCCACTGAAGGCCATCTGCAGGGGCAGGACGAGGGTGTAGGCCACGCCCTTGGGGGTGAAGATGACGGGCATGGGCCGGGTGGCTATGGGCACCGTCTTCTCAGCCAGACGGATCTTCTCCAGGATGGCCTCCACCAGCCCTGCGTAGTCCACATCGTGGTGGCAGGAGGCAACACTCTCGTAGACGTCCAGCATGTCCGTGCCCCGGATCAGGTTGGCGTGGAGGCCGACGGAGAGGGTCGTCTTGCGGTAGGTGACGTGGCTGCCCCGGGAGTTGAGGAGAGTGACCGTGCTCACGCTCTTGCGCAGGTCCACGTCGCACAGGATGGCGGGATTGCAGGCCCGCACGCGGTCGATCATCCCCTGGCCCATCTCGACCATGCGCTCCACGGTCAGGTCGGCCACGGCGGGGTCGTAGATGTGGACCTGGCTGGCAGTACCCTCGGCTGGAAACTCGAATCGGGCCTCCGCGCCGAAGGGGGCCACCTCCAGGGCGCTATCCACCAGGGACCGGGGATGGTCCAGGCGGGTGGTGCTGGCGAAGCCCAGGCGGCCGTCCTTGATCAGCCGCAGGGCCAGGCCACGCGTCTCCTTGGTCTCCAGCCGTTTAAGCCGGTTAGCCTCGAAGGAGACGGGTGTCGCCTCGCTGGTGATGGCGTAGACCTCGGCCTGATCGGCCACTTTGCTGGCTAACTCGAGGACTTCTTCTTCCATTTACTCCCCACCTATGACCACGTTCCGGATCCTGATATGCGGGCTGCCGTCGGCGACGGGCAGGGGAGATTGCTCGCCCTTGCCGCAGCTGCCCCCCTCGTTCCAGCTCAGGTCGCGGCCGATGGCCTCGATGTTGGCCAGGGTCTCGAAGACGTTGCCGCTGAGGTTCACCCCCCGCACCGGCTCGGCGATCTGGCCGTGGCGGATCATGTAGGCCTCGCCGGCGGCGAAGGTGAACATCTCCATGCTGGTCTGGCCGCCATAGGAGCCTTTGACGTAGATACCCTCCTCGATGTCGCCGATCATGTCCTGGAAGGACACGTCGCCCGGCTCAATGTAGGTGTTGGTCATGCGCACGATGGGTGGGAAGCGATAGCTGATAGCCCGGGCGTTGCCCGTAGGCCGCTCCCCCATCTTGCCCGCCGTCTCACGGGAGTGCAGCCGCCCCACCAGCACACCCTCCTTGATCAGGTAGCTCTTGGACGCCGGCACCCCCTCGTCGTCGTACCTGTAGGAGCCCCGCAAGCCGGGCACCGCCGCCCCATCCACGATGTTGAGGTGTTCGCCGCCGAAACGCCTGCCCAGCACCATCAATTCCCGCAACCGCTCGTTCTCGTAGACGAAGTCCGACTCGGAGAGGTGGCCGAAAGCTTCGTGGGCGAAGACGCCGGCCAGCTCCGGATCCACGACGACGGTGTAGATGCCCCCCTTAACCGGCTTCGCCGAGAGGAGCCGCACCGCCCGCTGCGCCGTGTCCGCGATCTTCTCATGGAGCCCCTCCACCACGCTGTAGTCCTTGACACTGCCCAGGCTCAGGTGAGCCCGCTGGATGTTCCCATCCTCCCGGGCCACGACCAGAAAGAAGGCCACCAGGTCCACCCTCTCCTGCTCGATGTAGCTACCCTCGGAGTTGGCGAAGTAGAGACGCTTGTGGGTATCGCCGTAACGGATGATGGAGGTCTGGATCTTGGAGGAGCAGCCCCAGATAACCTCGTTGTATTCATCCAGGAGCCGCTTCTTCTCGCCCAGGGGCACCTCTTGCGGGTCCCTGACCAGCTCAGCGGGGACGACGTCCACCACAGGCTCCACTTCAGCCAAGCGGCTTCTGTCCTCTCCGGCCAGCCTGGCCTGGCGGACGGCCAGGGCCACCCGCTCCTTGATGTCCCTCAGATCATTGAAGGACACGAAGCCCCAGCCGCCCTTGACCAGGGCCCGCACGTTGCCCCCCAGCTCCGTGGTGTGGCCGATGTCCTCCAGTTCCCGGCCCCGGTACTGGATCCGCGTGGCCCGGCTCTCCTCGACCCGGATCTCGACGTAGTCGGCGCCGTGGCCCTTCAGGGCCTCGGTGAGCAGATCGCGCATGGCTAGAGCTTCCCCCACAGGATGAAGAGGCCAACGGCTACGAAAGCCAGGCCAGCGGCTTTATGGACGTAGACGGCTGGCATGATTCTGAGCAGGGCCTGGCTGAACACGACGGCCAGGAACGTTACCAGCGCCAGGGCCAGAGCGGCCCCCAGAAAGACAGCCAGGGGCGACCCCGAGCGGGCGGCCATGGCCACGGCCGCCAACTGGGTTTTGTCGCAGAACTCGGCCAGGAAGATGAGGCTGAAGGTCGTCAAGAAGACCCGCCAATCCATCACACTCCTCCTTGTCAGCGGGGTAACAGGGATTGGCCACTGAAGAGCCGCAGGAGATCGAAGTAGGAGATCAGCAGCATCAGGCTCAATATGATGGCCATGCCGATGATGTGAACCAGCTTCTCCTTCTGGGGATCAATCTTCCTCCCACCTCGCAGGGCCTCCAGGATGACGAACACCAGACGCCCTCCGTCCAGGGCGGGAAAGGGTAGAAGGTTGATGATGGCCAGGTTGACGCTCAGGACGGCAATGAACTCCATGAGGTTCACCAGACCGGATTTGGCGATTTCACCCGTGATCTGGGCGATGCCAATGGGGCCGGCCACCTCAGGCACCATCATGCCCCGCAGGATCTGCACCAGGCCCACGAGCATGGTGGCCAGCAGCGTCAGCGTGTGTCGGAAGCCCATGGCAATCGCCTGCCACCAGGGATAAGAGATCGTCTCCAGAGGTGGTCCAAACTGCACCCCCATAGCCCCCTGGCCCTCCGGAGGGTTGACACGGGGGGTCAGCTTCAGGGGTGTGGGGAGGGTCTTCCCCCTTCTCCTCACCGTGAGGCTGATCTCCTGCCCCACCTTGTCGCTGATGTATTCTTTGAGGTCATTGGGATCTTGGATAGGGAAGTCATCAACCTGCAAGACGGTGTCGCCCACCTGCAGGCCGGCCTGAGCGGCGGGCGAACCCGGCTCCACCCAGTAGATGCCTGCCCCCACCCCCTCTGCGGGGCGGGGAACGCCAGCCATGAACATGGCGCCGAAGAGGGCCACCGCCAGGAGCATGTTCATAGTCGGGCCCGCCGCCAGGAAGCTGGCCCGGGCCAGCTTGCCCTTGCTGGCGAAACTGCCAGGTTGGTTGGGATCCCCGTCGTCTACCACCCGCACGAACCCACCCAGGGGCAGGAGGGCGTTGAGGGTGTACTCCGTCTCACCGATCTTGGCGATGGTGAACAGGCGCGGCGGGTAGCCGAAGCCGAACTCCTCGACCTTGATGCGCACCCTCTTGGCCACCAGGAAGTGGCCCAGCTCATGGACGAAGATCAAGATGCCGAGGACGAACACGAAAGACACAATGGTGGTGACCATGGTCAATCCTTTCTGCCCCCTCAGCCGGGTGGTCAAGGAAGGGGCGATGGTAGGAGAATTATATCCACTTTCGACGATTAGAGCAAATCCATGGTGGATAGTTTAATAAAACCCCCTCGCTGGCTCTTCTCCAGACTGGAGACAGTCATGAGGGGGGACCATTTCCCAGTCGAATGAAGTCTCAGGGATCGAACAGGTGCTCATCCAGCAGGCGCACCCCGCCCGCCGGCTGGTTAACGATGACTTCTCGTACCTCCTCCATGGCCGTCAGCCTTTTCTCTACCTCCGTCTGATCCCCAGCCCGGCAGATAAGGTGGACGTTGGGGCCGGCGTCCAGGGTGAAATACACTTCTAACCCCTCGGCCCGCCAGCTTTGCACCGCCTGGATCAACTGCAGGGTAGCCGGCAGCCAGTAGTAGATGGGCGGTCGAGAGGTCATGGCGATGACGTGCAGGGAGATGGCCTCCTCTTCGATGGCCCGTCCGAAGGTCGGGAGGTCCCGCGCCAGCAGGGCATCCTTCACCTCAGCCAGGCGTTGGGGCAGAGTCACCAGCCGCGCTCGAAAGAAGAGACTGGTCTCGGCGGCGGCGTGGCCCGCGCCGGAGCCGACGGCCTTGGGGGCCTGGCTGACGACGGCGATGACATCCCGCAGGTCCCAGTGCTCCGGCGGGGCGATCTGTCGGGCGAAAGACGTCTCGTGGGACGTGCCGGCTGTCCAGTAGGTGAAGCCACCCGGTACCGACCGGCACGCTGACCCGGAGCCCAATCGGGCCAGACGCGAGAGCTCCCCCTCGTCCAGATCCAGCCCGGCCGCCCTGGTGGCCGCCAGGGACAAGGCGGCGAAAGCCGAGGCCGAGGAGGCGATGCCCGTGGCCATGGGGAAGCTATTCCGGGAGACGACCCTGGCTCGCGCCTCAATGTCAGCCATCTGCCGCACCCGATCCAGATGCGCTACCACCCGCTCTCTCCTCCCTCCCCTCTCCTCACGCCCATCAATGATAACCACATCCTCGGCCAAGGTATCATCGAAGATGACCGTGGTCGTGGTCGTCGCGGCGCTCAGGTTCATGGACAGGGAATCGTTGTAGGGCAGGTTGAGGGCCGCATCCCGCTTGCCCCAGAACTTCACGAAGGCGATGTTGCTATAAGCGACGGCCGTTGCTTTTGCAATAGACATAGCACAATCCCTTTTCGCCACTCTCCACCGTTATTTTACCACGGATGTCCAGCAAGTCAACTTGATTTTAAGCTTTTCCCCCTTGACAACTGGATCAAAAAGTGGTATAATGTGCTTAGGTATTTAGATTATCTAGGTACATCGAGAGGGGAAGCATCATGGGCATGGAATGGGATCTGCGGAAGGGCAGCACGACGGTGCTCATCCTGAGCTTGCTTCGAGAGAAGCCTATGTACGGCTACCAGATCGCCAAGGAGTTGAAGCGGCGCAGCCAGGACTATTTCGACTTCAAGGAGGGGACGCTGTACCCGGCCCTGCACCGCCTGGAGAAGGAGGGGCTGGTGCGTGGGGAATGGCAGGTGGTGGAGCAGGGGCCATCCCGCAAGTACTATTTCATCACCGAAAAGGGCAAGAAGGTGTTAGCCAACTCGGTGGCTGAGTGGATGGCCTTCACCGAGAGGCTGATGCAGGTGATCAGAGGTAAGCGTGATGAGCAGCCTGAGCCAATACCTGGCTGAACTTGAGGCCACTTTAGGCCATATGGACGCCGCGACGAGGCGGGAGATCATCGAGGAGGTGGCAGGTCATCTCAAAGATCAAGCCCATCACTTTCAATGGAGTGGGCTATCGGAGGAGGAGAGCATGGAGAAAGCGATGGAGGCGTTGGGCGATCCGGCCGAGCTGGGCCGGGAGTTGAGGCAGGTGCACGGCGGAGCGACGAGGCGAGACGCCTTGCTGGCTGCCTTGCCGCCGGCGCTATTCGGAATGAGCATCACCGTTTTCTTCCTGCTGGTAGTGCCGCTGGGCCGGTTGGTGATCGGCGGGCCGACGCGCGTCCGCTATGGGCTAGGCATCAGCACGGGAGGGATGGTGGTCGGCATCGGCGTGTTGCTGTTGGCCATGTTGATCCTGGTGGCTGGCAGCTTGGTTGCCGCAGCGCAACGGCTGCCGGTCTGGGGATATACCTGGACCGGAGCGGCAGTCATGTCCATCCTATGTGCACTAGTTGCTGTCGCCGACGATTCACCGTACCTCGTGTCTCCGGCAGTTGACGTGCTGATCCTGATCGCCCTGCTGCTCCTCGGGCTGCTGGCCCTGAGCAGCAGGGGGTTCGGGCCGCTGGTTGCCCTGGCCAGGGCCATCTGGCGCGATTGGACCCTTGGCTCGCTGGCCCTCTTCCCGGCGACCATGCTCTTGAGTTGGCTGTTCTTCGACGGGACCCCCTTCGCCCGCGAGGTGCCTTTCATGGTGGGGATCGGCCTCCTCTGTGCTTCGGCGAGCGCGGCCTTCGTCTTAGCGAGGTCGTCGGCCGTCAGGGTGACCAGCCTCGCCATGGCCACTTTCATCTCCCTGAGCGTCGTATTCCTGGCCACGAGGGCCGAATGGTTCGAGCCGGCCTGGGGTGGCTGGCGGCCGTGATCGCCGTAGCCTTGGCCTGCGTCTTCAGCCCGGTGGCCATCGTGGGTGTGAAGCATCTCATCGAACAAGGCTAGTGGACAGGCAATGGGCGCGTCGCCGTTCGATGACTATCTGAAGGAGACGGGGTTTTGCCTCACCGAGGAGGTCCTGGAGAGGGTTCGCTTCTACAAGGAGAAAAGCAAAGTAGAAGCGATGAAAAGGTTTGGCGAGGCGAAGACGTGTAAACTAGCTGGCCGCCGATTTAGCTGGGGCCGGCTCTGGTTGAACGGGGCTCTCCGCGACGGGGAGTGGTTCTCCAATGTACTTCTCTAGCTTAAAGAGGTCATATTCGAAGCCCACGATCTCGCCCGTTTCTTGGCCCGAATGGTCTATGCCATGGAGGACAAAGAAGTTGGCTTCTACCGGTTCATCCACATACGAGGAAAACGTGTAGGAGTCGAATGTCACCCTGAGGACCCCTTCCAGAGGAAAGTACTTGATTTCTCTCACTAAAGTGGCCATATTTTGACCCTGCCTTTCAGTACATTCTTTTCCATTATAGCATAGGAAGAGGCAAAAGACAAAGAGATAGGCCATGACCGACCTGCTGGGCCTGGCCATCCTGGGCTTCATTTCCACCTTCGGGCTCTTCGTCGTCTCGCCCACCCTGCCCCTCTACGTGGAGCGCTTCGGCATCTCCTACGCGGGCATCGGCGCCTTCTTCTCCGCCTACTCTTTCACCTGGGCGGCCCTCCAGCTCTACACGGGCCACCTGGCCGACCGCTATGGGCGCAAACGCTTCGTGCTGGCCGGGCTCGTGATCTACGGGCTCTTCGCCATGGCCTGCGGCCTGGCGCAAAACTTCGGCCAACTCCTGGCCTTTCGACTCCTGCAGGGGGTGGGGCTGGGGCTCTTCGGGCCGGCCATGCTGGGGTTGGCGGCCGGGTTCGAGGAGAAGGGCAAGGTCTTCGCCTTCTATCGCTCGGCCCAGACGGCGGGCATCGTCCTGGCCCCCACCGTGGGCGGCTACGTGGGCCGGGCCAACCTGGCCTATCCCTTCTTCGTCAGCGCCGCAGCGGCGGCCCTGGCCCTGACCGCTATCCCCTTCCTGCAGGAGGGGCCGCGAGGTGGGGAGGCGGAGGCAGGCTTCCTGGCCGCCCTCAGGGTGGCCCTCTCGCGACGGGGCTTTGTCCTCTTGTGTCTGGCGACCTTCCTGGCGGAGCTGGGCTATGTGGCCCTGGGGATCGCCGTGCCCCTGGTGGGCGGGGAGTTCGGCTTCACCACAGACATCATTGGATGGATCCTGGCCGCCTACTACGTAGTCTTCACCCTGACCCAAGTGCCCATCGGTTTTCTGTCGGAGCGGGTGAATCGCCGAAGGTTGATCATCGCCTGTGCCCTGCTGGCCAGCCTGGCCTATCTCTGGCTCTTCGCCGCCTCAGCCCCGTGGGCCATGGCGCTGGGGTTGGGCCTGCTGGGGGTAGGCGTGGGGGCGGTCTTCGTCCAGGCTACCGCCTGGGCGGCGGAGATGGCTCCCGTCGAGGCGAAGAGCCTTTACATGGCCACCTTCGATGGCGTCATTGACTTCTCCTTTGTGGTCATGCCCCTCATCGTGGGCGCGGTGGCCCTCTGGCGGGTGCAACTGCCCTTCCTGCTGTGTGGGCTGCTGTTGCTGGCCTCGGCAGCCGTCTTCGTCCAAGTCACCGATGGAGGGGGCGCGATGCGGAGCTGAAGGATTTCGAGGAGCAGGGGTTTCTGTGGGAGGACGTCAAGATCATCCCCGATGTCGAGCTCTGGGCCATTCCCGAGGGGCCACCCATCCCGCTCTGATGGCGCTGTGGAACAACGAAGCCCCCTTCGCCTCGACCGGAGGTGAAGGGGGCTTTTTCTGATGAATAGCCGACTTCTACAAGCCCGCAAAGCGCGCCAGGAGCCACTGGATGAGCCACACCACCGGCAACAGCAGTGGTGAGATCACGACGCGCAGCGTTCCGGGCTGCCAGGGTGTCGAAGGCATCCACGCGGCGGTGCAACTCGGCGATGGCGCGCTTGTCGTTGGCCTCCCGCCGGGCCAGGGGATTCAGTTGCTTGATGGGAAAGTCGTGTTCGATATGGTAGGTCACCGACTATCCTTCCTTGCCAATCAAGACCTCGGAGGTCTCCACATAGCCTTTTCAAGCTCAAAAACCGCTCTAACCAACACACCTGGTCAAGCAAAATGCTGTATAGACCTCTGAGGTCTGGCACCTCCTATTGGAAACCTCGGAGGTCTTTTGCCTCTCAATCAAGCAAAAGGTGGGCGATGAGCTCTTCATCACCCTTGCTATAAGATGCCACAAACTCCTGATATGTGCTTCGCGTTGGAAACTGTGCCAGTACAATCTCGGGTTCGGGCAATGTGCCGTTGCGCAGCCCGACGTACTCTCGGTAACTGGAGAATTCCCAATCTTCAGGCCTTTCTACCAATTCTGCCGTCACAGGATTCAAGTGGATGTAGCGCGACAGATGCAGGAGATATTCATTCCGATCCACGTGCACGGCCTGGAACGGTCCCTGAAAGAGCGCACCAACACGTTGATAACGTTTGTTTATGGCTTTTGTGTACGAGACAGATAGTCGCATCATCCCAGTCAAGACCTCCGAGGTCTGACTCTCTCCAACTCCGTCAACTCAACCTCAAGACCCTCCAGCAGTTTGGCTTCCCCGGCCCATTCTAGCACGGGAGGGTTCTCATGGCCGAACTCCTTCTCGTTCGACGTTCAAGACAAGCGGGTTGGCTCCCATCGCTCCATGCTCCAGTTCGACTCGGGTGGTCACTACTGTGGAGATGACACAGTCCATCTCGAAACCCACTTCCCATGCAATCTCACTGATGCGCTGGCGCAGTTCAGGGGTGCATGCTTCCAGTTCGATGAACACGTCTAGGTCCGAGTCGGGTGCGGCGTCACCCCTAGCCCGCGAGCCGAACACGCGCAGGTCGAGGACAGGCACGACATCTGCCAGGCGGCGCTGGAATTCGCGCACAATTTGCCGATCTGTTTCTGTTAGCATCCTATTCGCCCTTTCGTGCTACAAGTGAAACTCGTCGTAGGCCGATGCTTAAGCGGATGGCCTTAAACCTGACTCCATTTTATCACATGATTCAATCACCGTCAAGCAAATTACCTTCGGCGGATGCGGTAGTAGCAGCCTATGTCGCCGCTGGCCATGTGTTTCTCGCGGGTCACCTCGGCATCCAGCAGCTCGGTGAAAAGGGCCAGCTCATAGACGCAGGCCTGGGGGAAGCGTCTAGCCACGCCGGAGACGGCGCAGTTGTGCTCCTTGAGGAGAAAAGTGTCCTCGTCCACCTTCTCCCACTCGGCCAAGTAGCCGTTCTCCTCCTGGATGCTCGCCAATTCCGCTATGCGGGCCTCCAGGTCCTTGCCGGCCAGGCGGGGGCCATAGCGCTGGGCCAGCCGCTGGGCCCGCTGAGCGAAGACGAGTTCCACCTTGTCCTCGCCGTCCTGGGCCGCGATGATGTCCAGGATCTCGTTGGCCAGTTGGTGATAGTTCTTGGGGAACAGTTCGTCGGCCAGGTCGGTCAGGGAGTAGACGTAGCTGGGACGGCCCACCCCGCGCTGCGCCGTTTCGTAGGTCACCAGACCATCCCGCTCCAGGGTCGTCAGGTGGCGTCGCACCCCCATGGGCGTGATGCCCAGGGCCTTGCCCAGCTCGTCGGCCGTCATGCCCCCGCGTTTCTTCAGGGCCATCAGGATCTGCCGCCGGGTAGCCTGTATCTGCCTGACTACAACGTCCTTCATGCGCCCTCCCCTTGACGACGGCATGGGCCTGCCGTCCTATGCCAAAAATCGGGTGAGTAGACGCGCTTATTGTACCATAAAACCCAAGGTTTGTAAACTTTGTGATTTGTAAAATCGGCCAAGTTGTCTTCTAGGAAGCTGGCCATGGAGTGGGCTACTTTTCGCCCAGGAGGCGGGGAGGGCGAAGCGGGGGAGGTCCTCCACGGCCACCCAGCGCCAGTCGGCGCAGTCCAGGACCTGGGGCTGGCCGTCCTTGTGGCGGCAGTGGAAGAGGAACAGGGTGATGCGGAAATGGATGTAAATGTGGTAGGGGTCCCGGGTCCGCCGCCAGGGGAGGTCGCAGCGGTGATCCTCGTACCAGGCCAGGAGCCGCTTCGCCAGGGCTTCCACCTATTCTACCCTGGGCAGGACAATTCCCCGCTGCCCCTGGTACCTGCCCTTGCGGTCGGCATAGGAGACACGGCACACCTCCGAGGCCCGCAGGAAGATGATCTGCCCGATGCCCTCGTTGGCGTAAATCCTGGCCGGCAGAGGCGTGGTGTTGGAGATCTCCAGGGTGATATGTCCCTCCCACTCCGGTTCGAGGGGGGTCACGTTGAGGAGGATGCCGCACCTGACGTAGGTGCTTTTCCCAAGCGTGATTGTGAGGATGTCCCGTGGAATCCGGAAGTACTCCAGGCTTCTGGCCAGGACGAAGGAGTTGGGCGGGATGATGCAAACGTCGTCGGCGACCACGTCCACGAAGGCTCCTTCGTCGAGATGCTTGGGGTCAACGATGCCCTTGTCAGTGCCCTGGAAGACCTTGAACTCGTTCGCCACGCGAAAGTCATAGCCGTAGCTGGACAGGCCGTAGGAGACCACGCCGTCCGTCACCTGGTGGTCCACGAAGGGTTCGATCATGCGCTGGGACCGCACCCGTTCCACGATCTCGCCGTCGTTGAGGATCATGGGAGCAACTCCTTATGTTTTGTACCTCCGCACCACCCGCAGCTCCTGCCCCACCATGCGGTAGGCCCGCCGCTCCGCCTCGTACAGGATCCGCTCCTCGTCCAGGGTCAGCAGCTCCCCCTCCCGCAGGAGCAACTGGCCGTCCACGATGACGTGGCTGATGTCGGCGCTGTTGGCGGCGTGGAGCAGGTTGGCCACCAGGTCGTGGCGGGGCCGCAGGTGCGGCCTGCGGAAGTCGAAGAGGACCAGGTCGGCCGCCTTCCCCGGAGCGATGACACCGCTGTCGGGGAAGCCCATGGCCTGCGCGCCGTTCTGAGTCGCCAGCCGCAGGGGGAGGTCGCCGGGCAGGGCCGTGGCGTCGCCGGTACGGTGCTTCTGGATGAGGGCCGCCAGTCGGGCCTCTTCCAGCATGTCCAGGTTGTCGTTGCTGGCCGGGCCGTCGGTGCCCAGGGCCACGTTGACCCCCCGGGCCAGGAGCTCCGGCACCGGCGTGACCCCCATAGCCAGCTTCATGTGGCAGTTGGGACACTGCACGACGTTCACCCCCTTCTCCGCCAGGATGGCCATGTCCTCCTCGCAAGCGCTCGCAGGGGGTTCGGGAGACCCAACCGCTCGAACGGTTGTCCTGCGAGCGCTTGCGACCTCGGCCAGGGCGATGCAGTGGGCAGCGATGGTCGGCTGGTCGAAGAGGCCCAGGCTATCGAGGAAAGCCACGGGGGTCAGGCCGTGTTTGGCCAGGGAGGCCTCCATCTGGTCCTGGGACTCGGCCAGGTGGATGTGGAGGCCCACGCCCAGCTCAGCGGCCCGCTCGGCCACGCGGGCCAGGAACTCCGGCGGGCAGGTGTAGGGGGCGTGGGGGCCCAGCACGGTGCGGATGCGGCCTCCCGCCGCGCCCTGCCAGCGCTGGACGAACTCCTCGGTCCGCTCCAGGGTCGCCCCACCGATCTCCTGCTCCGCCCCCAGGCCGAAGATGCACCAGGCCAGGGTGGCCCGGAGCCCGGACTCTTCCACCGCCTGGGCCACGCGATCCATCCAGAAGTAGTGATCGGCGAAGGCCACGGTGCCGGAGCGGATCATCTCGCAGGCGGCCAGAGCTGCGCCCCAGTAGACGTCATCCTCCTCCAGGGCTGATTCAGCCACCCAGATGCGCTCGTTGAACCAGCGGTCCAGGGGCAAGTCCTCAGCCCAGCCCCGCACCAGGGTCATGGGGGCGTGGGTGTGGGCGTTGAAGAAGCCGGGCACGGCCACGTGGTCCGTCCCCTCAATGATCTCGTCGG
>JBHIEC010000002.1:0-39691 GCA_046760425.1 Anaerolineae bacterium | reverse complement strand
AACTTGAGGCCCAACAGTTCACGGTTGCGTAGCCGTTGCCACAGTTTGTCTTCCGCCGGGGTGGGATGGCGGCGCATCTCGCGGGCGAGGGGTTTGAGTTTCTCCCAGAGGTGGGGTGGAGTGCGCCAGCGTGTCACCCCTCCCCCCGTCTCCCTCCCCGCCAGTGGCACCACAACCCCCAACCCCCACACCCCAGCCGATCCCCACAGAGCCTACAAAGGTGGAAGGCGAGGCCACGCCCGAAGCTCCCAAAGGGCCGCCGATGGTGACCATCCCCGCCGGCGAGTTCATCATGGGCAGCGATGTTGAGGACGAGAGGCCGGCCCACACGGTCTTTGTCGAGGCCTTCGAGATTGATGTGTTCGAGGTGACCAACGAGGAATTCGCCAGGTTCGTAGCGGAGACAGGCTACGTAACCGACGCTGAGAAGGCGGGCGATAGCATGCCTTGGCGGACCTATGCCGAGGGCAAGCCCAAGCATCCCGTGGTGAAGGTGAGTTGGAACGATGCCAAGGCCTATTGTGAGTGGGCTGGGAAGAGGTTGCCTACCGAAGCGGAGTGGGAGAAGGCGGCTCGGGGCACCGACGGGCGCATCTATCCCTGGGGGAACGAGTGGGATATGGCCAAGGCGAACACCAAGGAGGCGGGTTACCGGGGGACCACCATCGTGGGGAGTTTCCCAGACGGGGCGAGTCCCTATGGGGTGATGGACATGGCTGGGAATGTTGCTGAGTGGACGGCTGATTGGTTCAAGGCCTATCCTGGGAGTGACTATCAGTCTCCCTATTTTGGGGAGAAGTACAGGGTGATTAGGGGTGGTGGTTGGTTCAGCGACAAGGAATTGGTGCGCACCACCGAGCGGAGTGCTAGCTCCGTGACCTTGGCTAATGACGATGTTGGATTCCGCTGTGCCAGATAGCGGATTATTTTACATAACACATAGGAAGGCGCTCCACTTCACATAAAGACGCATTTGCGCTGCGGGCTAAAGCCAAGTTCGACGGCTTGGGGCAAGAGGGGTTTCCCAGGTCGCAGCGGCTGGACGACGGGGGTCTTGCCCGATAAAGTGGGTGGCCGCCGAACTTCGCAAATTCGCTGGACGTTATGCGCACTGAAAGGGGGGATGCCTATTGCATGAAAATGTAAGAATGGTTCTTGCCTTAGTTTTAAGCCACAAGGAGGAGGCAACAAATGTCTAAGAGGACACTTGTCAATTTGCTCTTGGTGCTCGCCATGCTGCTGACCCTGGGGGTGAGCGTGGCTAGCGCCGCCCCGCTGGCTCAGGAGATGATTTACACCGTGAAGCTGGGCGATAACCTCTGGACCCTGGCGGAGAAGTACCTGGGCAATGGCGCGGCCTATCCAGCCATCGTCGGCGCGACCAACCGGAAATCCATTGACGACCCCACCTTTGCCTACATCACCAATCCTAGCCTGATCCACCCCGGCTGGAAGTTCCTGATCCCCAGCAAAGAAGCCGCTGCGGAGTACCTGGCCACCTACGTGAGGCCGGCGCCCGAGAAGGCGCTCCCCACCGAGATCACCATGGTGGATACCAACTCGGGCTCCAACTTCCAGGCCTACTGGCAGACTGTGGTGCTGCCGCAGATCGAGAAGGACCTGGGCATCAAGATCAACTACGTCGTCTCCAAGAGCTCCGAGATGATGGAGCGCATGAAGGCCTGGGAGAAGGGCAAGGGCGACTTTCACCTGCTCTTCGTCAAACCCACCCACGTGGCTGACATGGTGGAGCAGGGCATCGGCCTGGAGACCCTGTTCCCGGATCGGCTGGACGTGATCCCCAACCTGGCCAAGTGCCCCAAGGCGTACCTGAAGACAGCCGTGGGCGTCCCCATTGACGGCAAGGCCGCCCTCTACTGGAGGAGTCAGTACACCCTGATCTACGACTCCGAGTACATCAAGGACCCGCCCACCTCCTGGAAGGAGTTCTATGAGAGAAGGGATGAGTGGCGGGGGCACATCGGCCTGATGAGGCCTAACTCCAAGTCCGGCTCCGGGCGCCGACAGCCCTACAGCTTCCTCTACGCCTTCCTGGGTGACAAGATCGAGATGCCCTTCGAGGAGCTGAAGGAGACGCCGGAGTTCAAGGATGCCTGGGCCAAGCTGACGGAGTTCTACGCCGCCGCGCAGCAACCCCTGGCTCCCGAGCCCAGCCCCAACCTGTTCGAGAGGTTCAATGCCGGCGAGACCTGGATCAGCTTCTACGCCATGGACTTCTGCCTGTGGTCCAGGGACCAGGGAACGATGCCGCCCACCATCAAGGCCGGCTTCCTCTCGGAGGGGATGACTGCCGGGTCCGACGGTTATCTGGCCGTGCCAGCCGACATTCCCGAGGAGTACAAGCCCGTGGCTTATCGGCTGATCAACTACCTGCTCTCCGACGAGCAGCAAGTTCAGTTGATCACCACTATGTGGCAGTACACGGGCACGGATATCTGGGACAAGATCCCGGACGAGGTCTGGGAGGTCATCCCTCGCTGGGAGGATGTCGAGCCCACCAGGATCCGGATGACCAACAAGCCTCTGGTTGACTACATCAAGGAGGAAGGCCCCGCGCTGCTGGGCGGAGGAGGGTAGTGCCCTATCGGCTCGCTGTGAGGAGGTAGGTGGGAAGTTTCCCGCCTACCTCCTTCCTCTGAGGTGGCCTAGGTGGAAGGACGATGCGGAATTTCTTCAGGCGGCAGAGGCGCAATCTCGTGACCCTGCTCATGCTGGCACCGGGGTTCGCCAGCTTTTTTGGCCTGTTCGTCTACCCCATTCTGGTGACGATCATGAGGAGCCTCAGGCCGGAGGGGGAGAGCACGGGCTGGACCCTGGAGAACTACATCCATTTCCTCAGCAAGCCGGGCTCCAGAAACGTCATCCTCTTGACCTTCCTCCTGGCCATCTCGGCCACTCTGCTGTCCATCGTGCTCAGCGTGCCCCTGGCTCTGATCCTGCGGGAGAAGCTGAGGGGACATCGCCTGTTCCGGTTCACCATCCTGGTGCCCATAACGGTCCCCGGCCTGATCGGAGCCTTTGGACTGCTCCTTTTCTGGGGCAGCCGAGGGTGGGTCAATCTCTTCCTGATGCAGGTTGTGCCCTTTATCCACGAGCCCGTACGCGTCAACTACACCATCCCTGGTCTGATTCTCTTCTACGTGTGGCATTATTTCTCCTACACGGCCGTGACGACCCTGGCCACGGCGGAGGGGCTGGACCGGAGCATCGAGGAGGCGGCGGCGGTGGCGGGCGCCAATGGCTGGCAGGTCCTGCGCCACATTGTGCTGCCACTGATCACCCCGGGCATCCTGGCCGGCTCGGTCTTGACCTTCATGGCAGCCTTCGGCGCCTTCAGCATCCCCCTCATCACCGGCGGCAACTACCGTCCTCTCTCCGTGGAGATATACACCCAGATTGACGTCTTCACCCCGGCCCGGTGGTCCATGGCCAGTGCCATGGCCATCGTCATGGCTGCCTTGCAGGTCGCCTTCTTATCGGTGTACATGAGAATCCTGAGGAGACCGCTGGCATGACCACGGCACGTCAGTACGCTCGAGCTCTTGTTGATGCCAAGAAGCTGCTGGTCTACACCTTCCTGCTGAGCTTCTTCCTGTACATCATGGCCCCCTTCGGCATGATCCTGGTTAAGTCCGTGGGCAAGGACTGGTTTGGCCGCAAGTGGTTGCCCCCCACCCTGACCCTGGATTGGTATCGCTGGGCCATCGAGGTGGCCAAGATCCCCGAGATCACCAAGAACACCCTGATCATCGCCGCTCTGGCGGTGGCCATCAGCACCCTGATCGGCATCCCGACGGGCTGGGCCTTTGGTCGCCGGGGCATCCCGGGCAAAGAGGTGTTGATGTCGTTGATCCTGCTCCCGCGGATGATCCCGCCCATCTGCTACGCCCTTGGGGTGGCCAGGATCTTCTACCGGCTCCACTTGGTCAACACCCACATCGGCGTCGCCCTGGCCCATGTGGCCATCTGCGCCCCCTACGCCATCCTGGTCCTCTCGGCCACCTTCGAGAGCCTGGACGAGCGGGTGCTGGAGGCGGCCAGCGTCTGCGGCGCCAACACCCTCAGGAGCTTTATCCATGTTATCTTGCCTTTGGTCATGCCGGGGATTCTGTCATCCATCATCTTTACTTTCACGACATCCTACAACGAGTTCACCCTGACCCTGATGACCTTCGGGCCCAAGACTGTGACCCTGCCCATCCGGACCTATCTGGCTGTGGGGGAGGGCTACTGGGAGGTGACGGCCGCCATGTCGGTCATCCTGGTCATCCCCTCCTTCCTAGTATTGTTCCTCATCCAACGGGAGGTGGCGCCGGAGAAGCTGGTGGGAGGGTTCAAGGGGGTGTGAAGTAAAGGGATAGGCACAATGAACGAATATATGGTTGAACTGAAAAACATCACCAAGCGCTACGGGGATATCGTGGCCAACGACCACATCAACCTGGGCATTCGGCGGGGGGAGCTGCTGACCCTGCTGGGGCCATCCGGCTGCGGCAAGACCACCGCCCTGCGCTGCATCACCGGGTACATCACCCCGGAAGAAGGGCGGGTCTTCATTGATGGGGTGGACGTCACCGACGTGCCTACCCACAAACGACAACTGGGCATGGTCTTCCAGAACTTCGCCCTCTTCCCCCACATGACCGTCTATGAGAACGTGGAGTTCCCCCTCATGATCCGCAACCTGTCCAAACCCCAGCGGCGGGAGATGGTGATGGAGGCCCTGCGCCTGATCCGGATGGAGGGCTACGAGGACCATTACCCCCGTCAGCTCTCTGGCGGCCAGCAACAGCGGGTGGGCCTGGCCCGAGCGCTGGTCTACCGCCCCAAGGTGCTGCTCCTGGACGAGCCCCTCTCTAACTTGGACGCCAAGCTGCGGGAGGAGATGCGCTTCGAAATCAAAGACCTGCAGACCCGCCTGGGCATCACCGCCATCTACGTCACCCACGACCAGGAGGAGGCCCTGGCCCTCTCCGACCGGGTGGCCATCATGAACCAGGGGCGCATCGAGCAGGTGGGCACCCCCGAGGCCATCTACGAGGAGCCCCAGTCCAAGTTCGTGGCCGACTTCATCGGGCTGTCCAACTTCATTGAGGGGATTGTGTCGGCCTTCGACGACCTGGGCCGGGCCGTGATCGCCAGGGAGGACGGCCGGTTGCTCATCCCCGCCTCGGAGGATCTGGCGCGGGGGCAGCGGATCCTGGTCTTCGTGCGGCCCAACGAGATTCGGCTCCTGTCCCGGGATCAGGGCGGGGGGGAGAATACCTTCGAGGGCGTGATCGAGAAGATGACCTACCTGGGGGACAAGATTGATTACCGTGTGCGGCTGGGCCGGGCCCTGGAGCTGCGGGTGCAGACCGATGGCACCCAGCGCTTCCAGCGAGGCGAGCAGGTGAGGGTGCATCTCCCCATCGAGCGGTGTCGAGCTATCCGGGGGGAGTAGGGAAAGGAGAGGGTCGTGCTATTCGGGCTCAATGGGGCGACAACTATGAAGGCTGACCTGCCCACTGACATCCAGGTGGCGGGCCAGGCTGGCTACGACGTGGTGGAGATCTGGGCCGCCAAGCTGGATGAGTTCTTGAAGACGGGCACGCTGGATGACGTGGCCCGTCTTTTGACTGAGGCGGGGGTCAAGGCCCAGGCCATCAACTCCATCGAGGGCATCACCTTTCGCGACATGGCCGGCCGGGCCGAGGCTCGGGGACGATGCAAGCAACTCAGCCGATACGCTCAGGCCATCGGCTGCCCGTACATCGTCGTCGTCCCTAGCCCCCTGCCCGAAGGGGCGGGCCTCATGGACGTGCGCCGGGAGTCCATCTCCGTGCTGCGGGAGCTAGCCGTGATCGCAGGGGGGCACGGTGTGGGCCTGGCCTTCGAGTTCCTGGGCTTTCCCTGGTGCTCGGTGCGTACCCTGGCCGAGGCCTGGGCCATCGTGCGGGAGGTGGACCGAGCCAACGTGGGTCTGGTCATTGACGCCTGCCACTTCTACGCCGGCGACTCGATGCTGGAATCCATCGCGCAGCTTGATCCGACCAGGCTCTGGATCTTTCACCTCAACGACGTGGAGGACGTGCCCAAAGCCGAGATCACCGACGCCCATCGGCTGCTGCCAGGGGAGGGGGTCATCCCCCTGCGGCCCATTCTGCGTGGCCTGCGGGCCATCGGCTACGACGGTGTCTGCTCCGTGGAGCTGTTCCGGCCGGAGTACTGGGAGTGGGAGCCGCTGAGGTTGGCGGAGGAGGCGAAGCGAAAGAGCGAAGCTGTGCTTCGACTCTCAGGGGTTTGATGGGGGACTGGAAGCAAGCAGTTCGGCATTTCGTGAGATCCCTTGGACGAGGGCTGGGTCCGTCATCATTTCGCCGGTTTGCACGTCAACGTCGATCTCGCCTACCTGTCCCACTTGGCCGACGGAGGGGAGGGAGAAAAACACCGGCACGCGCCAGTAGATCCTATCAGCAACGAACAGATGAGGTTCGCCCGCGTGCAGGAGGTTGCCGATTTGCGAGATCACAAACCTGTTCACTTTCTGCTTGGCCACGAAAGCGGAGACCTTTACCTCAGTTGAGAGCTGGATGCTGATCTTAAGCTGAGCTGATTTGGGAACTTGCGATTTTTCAAAGGTCACTGACATAGTTGGCACCCCCTCTCCCGATGATAACCCGGAGTTTGCCTGCCCGAGCAAAAGCATTTTATCACAGAATTGGTACGTTGTAAAGTCACGGAGGGCCCCTTGCATGGCTATCAGAATCGGCGTCGTCGGCGTGGGGCGCATGGGGATGGTCCACGCCGAGAACTTGGCTCATCGTTGTCCACGGGGCCGATTTGAGGGCTGTCACGACCGCCAACCTCCAGCGGAGGGAGGAGGCCATCGCCCGCTGCGGCGAAATCGCCGTCTACCCCTCGCTGGCGGAGCTGTTGGCTCACGAGGGATAAGGCGTAAGCGTGAGCGTTTGCGAGGATGCCATGATCCATGACCTAGACGTCGCCTGCTGGCTGATGGGTGCAGTATTTTTCTTGACAAGAATAAGAAAATGGGCTACAATTCTTTTGATCCCCGGGCAGGACAGGAGCTTCTCTTCAGAGGGGACTCCCCGCAGAGTGTAGGGGTGGAAGGAGGTGATGGAAAAGTTGTGAGACGGGGCTTGTTGGCTGTCAGAGACATTGACGCGTACACTATTCCCCTATGACGACTAAATAAGGAGGAGACGAAGATGTTTCCGAAGAAGATGGTACTGGTACTGGCTCTCTCCTTGTTGGTGATCTCGGGCCTTGCCGCCTGCGCCCCGCCGACGCCGGTGGTCGTGGAGAAGGAGGTGGTCGTCGAGAAGCCGGTGGTCGAGACCGTCGAGGTGGTCAAGGAGGTGGTCGTCGAGAAGGTGGTCACCGCCACACCCGTCCCCAAGGTGGCAACGAAAATCAAAGCGTGGACCATCGGGCCAGGCCCTATGCCCTTCACCAGGGCCACCAACCTGGAGGAAGCCGCCACACGGCTCAATGCCTTGGGGCTCATACCCCAGAAGGTGGTGATCGAGACCATTTTCTCCGAGCTAAAATGGGGTCCCTTCAGCGAGAAGTTCTTCACCACTTGCGAGGCTAAAGAGGGCCCCCACATTGTGACCCTGAAGGACATCCCCAAGCTGGCCGATGGCGGTTTCATAGTGCCCCTTGACGATCACGTGGAGAAGTACTGGGCTCTGGGCTACGACGACTTCTATCCCACCATGTGGGAGGCGGTGAAGTACAAGGCCAAGGAGGGGCCATACGCTGGCGAAGAGCACATCTGGGGCATCCCCCAGGATGCCACGCCCGGCGGCATCTGGTATCGGAAGGACGTGCTCAGGGCTCTGGGCTACTCTGATGAGGATATAGCCGCAATGCTGCCCTCCTCGGCTGAAGGGGTGACCTTCGACGACATAGCCAGGCTGGCCAGGGAGGCCAAGGACGCCGGCCTGGTCGAGTGGGGGATCCTTCATAGGCCCAGCCCTGGGGACACCATCTACATCTACATGAAGATCTTCGGCGGGAGAGTCTACGACCCCGCTGAGGACAAGCTGGTGCTCACCAAGTCCGCCGCGCTTAAGGCCTTCGAGTGGTTCAAGGCTCGTGTGGACGAGGGTGTGCTGCCCTCAGCTCCGCCCGCGTGGGGTGTGATCCACGCGGCCTTCGTGGACGGCAAGACCCTCTTCACCTTCGCCAGCCACGTGGGGACCCCCTCCGAGTGGATAGCCAAGTACGACCTGACCGACGAGGTCTTCAAGGGCGACCTGGGCTTCATGCTCTTCCCACCGGCCGTGCCTGGGGCCAAGCCGGTCACGACCCTGGGCCCTCTGGCCTATCTGGTGACAAGGGGGTGCGTGAAACCGGAAGAGGAGAACCCGGAGGCGGCGGCCGCCCTCCTCTTCTCCGCTTCTTCGGCCGACCTGATGGTCAAGCACACCATCCAAACGATGCGGCCACCCATCAGGAAGTCGGCCTATGATCACCCGGACCTGGGAGCGTACGCATATGCTGACTACATCAAGGGCGTCGCCCCCATGCTGGAATATGCGGAAGACGTTCCGAAGCACCCGCTTTGGGGGAAGTACAAGTCCGGCGTCTTTGAGGTCATCAAGGCTGTGGAGGCAGGCATATTTACGCCGGAGGCTGCCGTTGAGGAGCTGGAGAAGACCTTGAAGGCGGACATCCCCGACATAATCGTCGAGTAAAAGGCGTGAGGCGGGCAGCCCCTGGCTGCTGGCAACGAGGCAATAAAACAATGAGGCAACGAGGAACGCGGCAATAAGTTCCTCATCAACTCATTACCTCATTGACTTATTCTACCTTCCAAGGGGCTGCCCGTCCGCTTATGAGGATAGAGATGAACGTTGTATCCATAGCCTCCCCTTTTATCGAGCGGGTCAAATCGGCCAGGAGATCTTTCCCCCTCCTCTTCTTCCTGGGTCCTACCCTAGTCCTTGTCCTTTTCTTCTACTTCCTCCCCGTAGTCTTTACTACCTTCCTCTCTTTCACCGATATGAATGAGACCTTTGATTGGCATTTCATCGGGCTGGCCAATTTCACGAAGATCATCTGGGGGGGCGATCCAAGGATCCCCAGGATAATAACAAACACGGCGATCTACGTGACCTTTGCTCTGATCCTTACCGTGGGCCTGGGGCTGGCCATAGCCCTGATCACCACCCACATGCGGGAGGGCGCAGGGATATTCTTCAGGGCCGTGTGGCTGCTACCCAACCTCACACCCCCGGTGGTCTATATCTTGCTCTGGAAGTGGTTCTTCGACCCCACGCGTTACGGTTTTCTGAATTCCGTCCTCGGAGTTCTTGACATCCCTCCCCAACCCTGGCTGATCCACTATGCCCTCCCTATAGTGATCCCCGTCAACGCATTTATAGGGCTTTCTTTCTGCATGATCGTCTTCACCTCTGCCATCAAGTCCATACCGACAGATCTCATCAATGCCGCCAAAGTGGATGGGGCTACAACCTGGCAAATCTGGAGATACGTGATCATCCCGCTCCTGAAGTGGCCCATCATGTTCATGACGGCGTGGCACCTGATCGCCCATCTCAATTCCTACGTGTACATCTTGCTCCTTACAAATGGAGGACCCTATTACAGGAGTGAGGTCTGGGCGCTGTATGCCCTTCACAAGTCATTTGATTACTATGAATTCGGCTATGGAGCGGCGATAGCGATGCTATTGGTGGGTGTTTCAGTGATCTTAACCCTGGGCGTTTGGAAGCTCTTCGGCTTTACCCGGCTCATGGAGCCCAGCAGGATCGAGGTGTAAATGATGACGGCAAAGCTCAAGGGTGCCTCCCTGTACATTGGGTTGACTGTGGCTTCGATCCCCTTCTTCATCATGTATGTCTGGCTGATCATGAACTCCTTCAGCGAGCGTGTCAGCTTTGGCCTCATACCTGAAGAACTCACCCTGGAGAACTGGAGCTTCCTGTGGTCCCCCATCCCCTGGGGCCTGGAACGGACATCCATATGGACCGTTCTCCTTAATACGATCCTCTACGCCAGCGGAGTGGCTGTGCTCCAGGTGCTGACCTGCACCCTGGCCGCCTATGCCCTTTCCAGGATGGAGTTCCGTGGCAAGACCCTCATCTTGGGACTACAGATGTTGCTGCGAGCCTTCCCCGGCGTGCTGTTGCTCATCGGGACCTTCTTCGTGCTCCTCCGCCTGCGCCTTTTGTACTCCATACCGGGTGTGGTCCTGGCCAGGATGTCCATGGAGATACCCTATGGGGTGTGGATCATGAAGGGCTTCTTCGATGGGGTGCCCTGGGACATCGAATGGGCCGCCCTGGTGGACGGCTGCTCCAGGATTCAGGCCTGGCGCAAGATACTCTTCCCCCTGGTCACACCGGGTCTGCTGGCCATCTCACTCTTCGCCTTCCTGGCCGGATGGGAGGATTTCATTTTCGCCTACATACTCTTGCCTGGGGAGACCAAGGTGCTGTCGGTTCTCCTGCAGGGGCTTATGGCCACGGAGGTGATGGATTATGGCCTCCTGGCAGCCATGTCGCTCTTTTATATAACGCCCGCCATGATATTCTTCTTGGTGGCACAAAAGGCCTTGACGATGGTGACCATAGCCGGTGTTAGGAGGTAAAAAATGGCCATTAAAGGCATCGGCATCAACGCCCACGCGTCCCGTATTGATGGCAGCCTGGAGGTATTGGAACAGGATCTGGCCTATTTCCAGCGCGTCGGCTTCGATTACGTGGAGATCCCGGTCCACGGGGTAGACGCCATCCTCAACGGAAGGCTTAACCTCAGGCAGGTGAAGAGGATCAAGGAAATCCTCTCCAAGTTCCATCTCCAGTACGCCACGCACTGCTTCAACTGGCTGAACCTGATGGACGCTGAGGAATTCTCCCTGCACAAAAGCATATTCGAAGCCAGCATTGATTTCGCCAGCGAGATCGGTGCGGAGATCCTGGTCTACCACAGCGGCAGGGTTGAGCTGGGAAACCAATACCTGGGGCAGGCAGCCCTCACCAGGGAACTCCTCTCCCTCCCAGATCGAGCCATCGTGAATGAGCGCAAGCGGGTGGAACAGGAGACCCTGGCCGAGCTCGCCGACCTGGCCGAGAGGAAGGGGGTGACCATATGCGTGGAGAACGCCGACCCCAGGGTGGACGAGGAGGCCCTCTGGGAGCTGGCCAGGCGCGTTCGCGTCACAGGGATCGATCTCTTTTACCGTATCGCCCCTGCCGGGGATATCGCCCTATATAACTATGGCGGGGTGATCGAGCGCCTGGTGGATCAGGTGGAGAAGGTGGGCAAGGAGAACGTGGGTATTACTTTCGACTTCGGCCACGCCTACATCGCCTCGAATTACTACGGTTTCGACTTCCTCGATTCCATAGAGCTGGCCAAACCGCTTATCAAGCACGTCCATGTCCACGACGACTTCGGGAAGCCGGCGGGGCTGGATCGGCGAGAGATTCTCCTCATCCCCCAAGGCAAGGGCGACCTCCACATGCCCATCGGCTGGGGCCAGATACCGTATCGGGAGGTCTTCTCCCGCCTGAAGGGCTATGAGGGCATCGTGCTGCTGGAGCTCAAACCCCGCTACAGTCCTTACTTTGAAGAAGCCCTGCAGGAGACACGAAGACTCCTTGCAGAGAGTGGCATCTAACACGAAGAACACGAAATTTCACGAAAGGCACGAAAACCTTCGTGTTCCGGGAGGGGAGAAATGGAACTCATCGTGGCCATCGTCCGAGACGAAGACGCAGGGAGGGTGACCAAAGCCCTGACGGAGAAGGGCTACAAATCAACGAGGATCAGCACTGCCAGCGGGTTTTTGCGGATGAGCAACACGACGCTCCTGATAGGGGTGGAATCCCCCCAGGTAGACGAGGTGCTGGAGATCATTAAGGCCAACTGCCATCCCCACACCGAACCCGCCCCTCCGCCACCGAGCGATAGGCCCTGGGGGTTCCCCCCGCCCTCGCCGGCGACAGTGACGGAGATAGAGGTTGGCAGGGCCGTGATCTTCGTCCTGGATATAAAACGGTACGAGAGGTTGTGAAATGAAGAGATTGTCGTCCGTGACTACTTCCAGTTCCCCATCGCGGAGAGTGGCCTATCGGGAAGAGGACCAGCTCTTCGTTGACGCCGTCGTGGAGGGCAAAGCACCCCCTGTCACCGCCCAGGCCGGCTACAGGGGCGGTGGAGTTGGTGTGGTTGGAAGCCTCGACGTAAACGTCAGGGCTGAGGGAGCAAGACATGGCGGATCTGACGACGAACCCCTGGGGGCCTTTGGATCTGGAGCAGTTGCGGCTGCTGGCGCGGGTGTCCGTGGCGAAGCGCATTCGGGCCATGCTGGAGGCCCAGGCCATGGCCATGGGCATCGTCCGGGGACGGTTGCGCCGGCAATATCCCCACCTCACCCAGCGGGAGATCAACCTGCTGGTGCTCAAGGAAGTGAGCCGCCATGGGTGACCGGGCACCGTTCTTCTGATGGCCCGCGAATGCTGATACAATGACCACCTTCTACGCTGGCGATGAAGCGGGAGACGTCAGCTTCAGCTTCGCCAAGGGGGCATCGCGTTACTTCGTGGTCGCCGTCATCGCTACTGATGACCCTGACCAGTTGCGCGACGCGCTGGCAAAGCTGAAGGCCGAGCGTAATCTACCCGAAGCCTACGAGTTCTCATTCCACGGAACCACCAGCCAGGCGCTCAAAGGGGCTTTCTTTGCTGCCCTCAAGCCTCTCCCTTTCACCATCAGCGCAGTGGTGGCGGACAAGCAAACGCTCCCAGATAGCTTCAAGGTGATGGGGAAGCGCAGCTTTTATGTCTTCTTTGTGAGTGAGCTAATCCGATCCATCCCTCAAACAGATAGAGCGGGTAATATCCTGATGCTTGACGAGTTCGACCGGGCAGGCAAGACCATCGCCGATCTGAAAAAGGCGTTGAAGGTGCGAGGGATTCCTCGAGGCTTCAAGAAGATTGGGGCCAAGCGGTCAAGGGGGGAAAGTCTGATCCAGTGCGCCGATATGATCGCCGGGGCTATATTTCGCAAGTACGCTAAAGAAGATAATTCGTTCTTCAGGATGGTGGAAGAGAAAGTCAGCCTCTTGCTGGAATACTAGGCGTCAAAAACCACCCAGCTAGCTTGAGCATCAGCCCAAGCAGGCCGCCACAGTCGGCGGCTCTTCGCTGGGTGGCAAAAACCTCGCGGTTTATTTTGCACTTATATTATACCCCTTTGGCGCTTTGTTGTCAAATTCAAGATGAGGATAGCCCTCATGAAACTGGCCATCCAGGAAGATATGCTGTCTGGAGAGGGCCTGGCCGAGCAGTTCGAGAACGCCCAGCGGCTGGGCTTCGCAGGCATCGAGTTCTGGAGCTTCGGGCTGGAGGACCGCGTGGAGGAGATCAGGCGAGTCGCGGCCAATAGCCCCGTCCACCCCAGCACCGTCTGCTACGGGCGCCGCCGCTGCCTGCTGCACCCCAAACGGGCCCGACGGGAACGGGCCGTGGCCGAGGTCAAGGAGTACCTGACCCTCACCGCCGACATCGGCGCTGTAGGGCTGGTGGTGGTGCCTATCTTCGGCCCGCCCCTCATGCCTGATCTATCGCCTCTAGCCACGCCCGTTGAGCTGGAGAAGCAACTGCTGATCGAGGTTGCCGGAGAGCTGGGCCAGCACGCGGCCCGAACGGGGACGCTGCTGCTCCTGGAGCCCCTGAACCGCTACGAGACCCACCTGCTGCGGAGGCTCCAGGATGCGGTGGAGATCTGTCAGGCGGTGGATAACCCTTCCGTGCGCATCATGGCCGACCTGTTCCACATGAACATCGAGGAGGCGGACATCCCCGCCAGCCTGAAGGCTGCTGGCGCCTACATTGCTCACGTCCATCTGGCCGACTCCAACCGCGAGCTGCCCGGCCGGGGCCACACCGATTTCGCCGCTGCCCTGGCCGCTCTGAAGCGCATCGGCTACCAGGGTTACATGACCCTGGAGTGCGGCGAGCCGAGCCAGAACGCGCCCCTGAAGAGGCTCTACGCCCGGGAACTGCCCCGTTCCCTGGAGTACCTGAAGGCGTGCGGGTGGTCTGCCGATTAGGGAAGCCTCGACGTAAACGTCAAGGCTGAACAGGGGAAGGACGCTGAAGCGCCCTCATGAAATGAGCTGCTCAGCCTGGGCGTTGACGTTTGGGCACCCAGGAGGCATACGATGCCCTACTGGCGTTTGTTCTATCACATCGTCTTCGCTACCAAAAACCGGGAGCCAATGATCACGCCAGACATCGAGGCCGAGCTGCACGGCTATTTGACCGGCAAGGCGACCGGTTTGGGGGCCATCGTCTACATTGTTAATGGCACGGAGGATCACGTGCACGTCGTCGCCTCGGTGCCTCCCAAGATCGCGCTGGCCGATTTCACCGGCCAGATTAAGGGGGCAGCATCACATCAACCACCTGCCCGGCCGAAACGGGCCGTTGTTCGATTGGCAGCGGGGGTACGGCGTGGTGTCCTTCGGTGAAAAGCACCTGGATTGGGTGATAGACTATGTGCGCCGCCAGAAAGAGCACCACCGGAAGGGGACGATAGTAGCTGTGCTGGAGCGAATCGAGGAAGTGGATGACGGGCCAGAGCAGCCTCGACGTCAAGGCTGAGCAGGGTAAGGGCGCTGAAGCACTCTCATGAAATGAGCTGTTCAGCCTGAACATTGACGTTCAGGCTCGGCTGGTCAAGGGAGGTGCATTGAAGATCGAGAAGCCCCTGCGCCTCATCGTGGTGGACGTGGACGGCTGCCTGACCCGGGGCGAGGCCCAGCCCCTGGACTTCGGTGTCCTGGCGCGGGTCGCCGAGTTCAACGCCCGCGCCCGGGACAATCCCTCCCTGCCGGCCGTCACCCTGTGCACGGGACGGCCGGAACCTTACGTCGAGGTGCTGATGCAGGCCATCGGCGCCTTCAGGCCCGGCATCTACGAGAACGGCGGGGGCCTGTACTTTCCCCGGGAGTACCGCTTCGTGGAGAACCCTCTCATCACGACGGAGATGCGGGAGGTGCTGGGGCGCGTCAAGAGGGCCCTGCGGACAGAGGTGGTCGAGCCGGGCCTCGGCTACTTCCAGCCGGGCAAAGAGGTCTCCCTGAGCCTGTACCCCCTGCCGGGCACGACCGTCGGCCAGCTCTACCGGCACGTCACCAGGGCCCTTCGCCCCTACACAGCCTGGTATGTGGCCGAGGAGAGCGCCACCTGTGTCAACGTCATCCCCCGGGGCGTGGACAAGGGGACAGGGGTGCGGTGGCTCTCGGAGGAGACAGGGGTGCCCCTATCCCGTATCGGCGGGGTGGGGGACTCCACCAGCGACCTCAAGTTCCTGACCCTGGTCGGTTTTGCAGCCGCCCCAGCCAATGCCACCCCGGCGGTGAAGGAGCGGGTGCATTACGTTTCCCCCTTCGAGAATGGAGAGGGCCTCATAGATATCCTGGAGAGATGGGTGAGATAGAGGGGAGTGCTCCGGAGTGGAGTTTTCGCGTCCCAGGGTTTGACAACTGCGAAGAAGTATGATATAATGGGTTTGTGCAAACGTGTGCACAAAAAGCAGTTCGGTTGCTTAATCGTGGCAGCCGTTGAGTGGAGGGAATGGCTTCTCAGCAAAGGAGGTGGTGCAAAGGGCAAAAAACGGAGAAGTTCGCCTTAGCGCGTTGAGGGCGGGATTTCCTCCCTGAGCGTGTGTGTCCATGCCGTTGTCAAGGTTAGACGACCTTGGCTAACCCATCGAGCCACGCCATGGTGCGCCTGAGCGAACGAAAGTTCATTGGCCACGGGAGCGCTGGGTGGTTAGCGCTCGACGCTTAACGATGAAGGAGGAGAAGAAAATGTTTTCTAGGAAGACAACATTGTTGGTCATCTCTCTGCTGGTAGTCTTGGCTCTGTTAGCAGCCTGCGCTCCTCCACCCACCCCTGAGGTGATCGAGAAGGTGGTCGAGAAGACCGTCGTGGTCGAGAAGGAGGTCCCTGTCGAGGTCACCAAGATTGTCGAGAAGAAGGTGGAGGTGCCGGTCGGGGTGGAGCTGGTCACCATCAAGGGCCGCTGCCGGGCCAAGCCGCCTATGGAGGACTGGCGCTGCAACAACCTCCTCATGGCGGTCCCCTTGGTCAACGCCGAGCTGGAGGCCAAGGGCGACAACCGCCGGGTCCAGGTGAAGGTGGTGCAGGACAACGTGGGCTGGGGTGACTACGTGACGGAGTTCGTGCTGGCGACGGACGCTGGCGAAGCGCCGGACATCTGGCTGACCGGCCACGAGTACATCGGCGCCCAGGCCGAGGCGGGCCGCATCATCGCCCTGGATGACATGCTCGGCGACTACCCCGAGTTCGCCAATGTCGTGGATAAGCTATGGGACAGCGTCAAGTACAAGGGCAAGATCTGGGGTGTTCCTCAGGACGCCGAGGCCCGGCCGATCTACTGGAGCAAGCCCCTGCTGAAGGAGCTTGGCTGGTCCGACGAGGAGATCGAGGCCCTGCCCGAGAAGATCAAGAAGGGTGAGTTCACCCTCTACGACATGCTGGAGACGGCCAAGGAGGCCGTGGACAAGGGCATCGTTGAGCCGGGCATGGGCTTCTGGCATCGCCCCAAGAACGGCCCCGACTTCACCGCCTTCTATTACGCCTTTGGCGGGGAGACCATTGACCCCGAGACCGGCAAGCTGGTCTTCGACAAAGAGGCCTTCCTGAAGTACTACCAGTTCTTCTGGGATGCCTCTCAGACCTACAAGGTGACGGAGGTCCTGGGAGTGGGCTGGGGCGACACCTGGCATCCCAGCGTCTCCGGGCACAAGGTCCTGTTCTTCCTCGGCGGGACGTGGCAGTGGGCCGAGTGGGCGGAGCTCTATGTCAAAGACCTGGGTGGCGAGGCCTACCTGTTCGAGAACTTTGGCTTCGGGTTGATCCCCGCCGCTGAGAAAGGCGGCAAGCCGAACAGTTTGACCCACCCGCTGGCCTACCTGATCAGCTCCCAGTCCGAGCACCCGGACCTGGCGCTGGCTCTGGTCGCTAAGGCTACCACGGATGAGGCCAACACCCGCCACGCGGTGCAGAGCACCCACCTGGGCATCCTCAAGACGCAGGCGGACTATGAGCCGTACAAGCAGGCCCGACTTTTGAGCGAGACGCTCTACATGCTGGACTACACCACCTATCTGCCCAACAACCCCAACTGGGGGCCTTACTCCACCGTCACTTACGAGGCCCTGGCGGCGGTGGAGGCCGGCGAGCTCACCCCCGAAGAGGCGGTGGCCTTCGCGGAGGAGGGACTGGTGCGCGAGTTGGGTGACGAGGTGATCATCCGATGACGCTTAAGAGCAGGCTGGGGAGGGGGGGGACGCCCCCCCTCTCCGCCCATCTGGCGAGGGAGAGGCCCCTCACATGGGCTTGGTTGAGGGGGAATCTGACAGCGTTGGGCTTCATGGCCCCAACGGCGCTCTTGGTGACCCTCTTTTTCTTTGTGCCGGTGGTCATGATCTTCATCTTGAGCTTCTCCGGCCTGGATATGACGAATTTTGGAAGGCTTCAATGGTGGTTGCCAGCAAACTGGAGCCTGGAGAACTACGCCAAGATCTTCGGCAACAAGTTCTTCCCCAAGATCCTGGGCAACACGGCTATGTACGTGTTGCTGACGCTGAGCTTCTTCAACGTGGGGATGGGTCTGGCTGTTGCCTTGCTGACGACCAATATCGACCGGCGGGCTGGCTTCCTCTTTCGGGTGATATGGCTCCTGCCGCGCATCACGCCGTCGGTCGTCTATATCATCATGTGGAAGGCCCTGGCCGGGCCCGAGCCTGTGGGGATCATAAACCACTACATCCTCGTTCCCTTAGGTCTCAGTGGGGGAGAATTGCTGATCAACACCTACCCCTGGGTGTTCGTCGTCCTGGTCAACGGCTTCATCGGCGCCTCCTTCGGCATGATCATCTTCACCTCAGCCATCGAGGCCATCCCCCAGGATTACATGATGGCGGCCAAGGTGGATGGGGCCTCGACCTGGCAGACCATCCGCTATATCACTGTCCCTATGATCAAATGGCCCCTCCTCTTCGTCACCACCTACCAGACCCTATCGCTCTTAACCTCTTTTGAGCAGATCATGCTCCTTACCGACGGAGGCCCAAGGCTGTACCAGACCGAGGTCTGGGCCTTAACGGCTTACCACCGGGCCCTGACCAACTATTTCGGGAACACCCAGTGGGGCTACGGCTCCGCCTGGGCGGTGATCCTGGTCATCATCGGCGTGGTGATGGCCGTCGTGTACCTGCGCGTGTTCCGATTCAACGAGTTGGTGCAGGAGCCGAGGATCGAGGCGCTGTAACAGATTGCAATTTGCCAGGGAGGAATACGATGACCCGGAGACAACGAATTGGCAAGGCGACCCCCTATGTCCTCCTCCTCATCTCCATCTCCCCCATCGTGGCGGGTTATCTGTGGCTGCTTATCAGCTCCTTCTCCACGAGGACCGAGGGCCTGCGGTCACTGGGGTGGACCTTGAGTAACTGGAGCTTCCTGTGGGCGCCACCTTTCGGTCGTGACTATGCCAGTATCTGGCAGGTGGCACTCAACACCTTCCTGGTGGCTCTGGCGATGGCCCTCTTTGTCGTCCTGGTTTCGTCCCTGGCTGGCTATGCTCTGTCGCGGATGAAGTTCGTGGGACGCAAGGCATTTCTCTCCCTGACCTTGATCCTCCACGCCTTTCCCAGCGTGACCCTCCTCATCCCCATCTACTTTGTGCTCCGTTGGATCTCGAAGATCCCCATCATCGGACAGGAAATCCCCCTCATCGGCGGTTTCGGGTTCAACACCATGGGAGGCGTGGCTCTGGTCATGGTCGCCTTTGAGCTCCCCTTTGGCATCTGGATCATGAAAGGCTTCTTCGACAACGTCTCCTGGGATATGGAACGGGCCGCTCTGATAGATGGCGCCTCCCGCTTTCAGGTCTGGCGGGAGATCATGATGCCCAACATTAAGCCGGGCATCGCCGCTCTGGCCATCTTCGCTTTCCTCTCCGGCTGGAACGCCTACCTGATTCCCTTCACCTTCACCATAGGGCGTGCCGGGAAGACGGCCGTCCTGTCCGTCTACCTGCAAAACTTCCAGAGCGATACTGTGATGACCAACTGGAACATGGTGACGGCCGTAGGGCTGTTCCAACTCATCCCGGTGATGCTCTTCTTCATCTTCACCCAGGAGTATCTCCTCAACATCTATGCCGGTGGGGCGAAGGGAGGAGCGTGACAACGGATTACTGTCAACGGATTCAGGTAACGGATTAAACGGAATTTCAGAAGAGTTCGAGATTTGGTTTGGAAAGGCTATGTGAATCGCTTGAGCGAAGAGGCTAGCAGCAATAACCAATCCACCAATTGCTAGGAGGATGAAGATGAGGGTAACCCTGGAGAACCTGACCAAATACTTCGGCAGGGTGGTGGGCGCCGAGGATGTGAACCTGGAGATGGGGCATGGGGAGTTCGTGGCCCTGCTCGGTCCCTCGGGCTGCGGTAAGACCACCACACTGCTTATGGTCGCCGGCATCTACAAGCCCACCAGGGGTTACGTCTATTTCGACGATCGGGTGGTCAATGACCTCCCCCCCAAAGACCGCAACGTGGGCATGGTCTTCCAGAGCTATGCCCTCTACCCGCACATGACGGTCTTCGATAACATCACCTTCCCTTTGAAGCTGCAGAAGGTGCCCCGGGAGGAGATGGAGCAGCGGGCGCAGCGGGTGGCGGACATGCTGGGTATCGGTGTTCTGATGGATCGCAAGCCGGCCCAGCTCTCCGGTGGCCAGCAGCAACGGGTGGCCGTGGCACGGGCCCTGGTCAAGGAACCGAGCCTCTTGCTCTTCGACGAGCCCCTCTCCAACCTGGACGCCAAGCTGCGGTTGCGCATGCGGGGCGAGCTCAAGCGCTTGCAGATGGAACTGGGCATCACCACCATCTACGTCACCCACGACCAGGTGGAGGCCATGACTATGGCCGATCGCATCGCTGTGATGAACGCCGGCCTGCTCCAGGCCTATGGCCCACCCGAAAAGCTCTACGACCACCCGGAGACGATGTTCGTGGCGGCCTTCATTGGCAGCCCCCCTATGAGCTTCCTGGAGATGGCCTTCGAGGAGCGGGAGGATGGCTTCTACCTCAGGGGCAAAGGCCTGGATCTGCGGCTCCCCGACGAGAAGGGACACCTGGCCAAGCGGAACAACGCTCCAGACCAAGTGGTGATGGGCATCCGCCCGGAGGACATCATCGTCGGCCCCGAGGGGGATGTGCGTGCTGAGGTCTACGTGGTCGAGCCGCTGGGAAGGGAAGACCTGGTCACCTTCCACCTGGATGGCGAAGAGGTGCGCGTCCTGATCCCCGCACCCTTCGGGGGCAAAATCGGCGAGGTGATGGGCTTAAGCCTGAACAAAGAAAAGCTCCATCTGTTCGACCCACGGACGGAGAAGTCGTTGTTGGTTGGGGGCTGACGCGGCCCAAGGCAGTATCAGTAGATCACAAAAGTGGTGTGGCGCAGGCTTTCCAGCCTGCGGTTAGGTGGCCAGGCCAGCTAGAAAGCCTGCCCCACGAGGCTTCCTGGCGGAATCGGTATCTACGAGTATGCCGCTTGCACAGGGCGGCGCCGCGCAGATGACGAGGGCCGACCGTTTTTCCACCTAAGCAGCGGATTCCATTCGCCGCCCTTGCTGTGAGGTGTACATCCCCATGATTGAGCAGCAATCAGACGTGGCCACGCTGCTGGCTGCGCCCCAGGATGAATCCGATCGGGCACTGGCAGCTCGCTACGCTCCTCTCATCTGCTTTGATGCCCGGGAACCCTTCCTCCCTCTGGCTGTGGGCTACACCATCTTCCGGGAAGATGCCGATTCCCCCTCATTTCCCCGCCGCGTCGAGTTGTCCCCCGCAGGTGAGCCCGTGGCTGCCTTCGCCATCGAGTACGCCATCTGGTGGGATTGGGACATCACGCATCTCTACGAACTGGAACACATCTGGGTCTTCGTGGGAAACGACGGCCGCCTGGTGCGGGGAGAGGCAAGCTGGCACGGTCGCTACTACAGCATGGCCGTGGACGGGAAGCTATCGGTGGAGGGGGAACGGCTGGTGGTCTTTTCGGAACCGGGGAAGCACGCCTTTGCTCCCAGCCCGGATCGGTTTACCAGGCCTGACCAACAGCGGAGGACCCGTCTGCAGACGACGCGCTGGGCTGGTGCCGAGGGGGTCTGGGTCGCGCCGCCGTTTGAGGGGAAGATCGCCTTCTGCGCCCCCTACGTTAACCGTCTGGTCCACACCTACCTGGAGCGCCGCGCTTTCGAGCCGGCGTGGGAGTTCAGCCAGCGATTCGTCGTCGGCGAGGAGTTGCTGGTGCCCTGGCCGGCGTTGCAAGCTTGGATCCCTGACCGGGTGGCCTGGTGGGTGTCGGAGCTGACGCGCACCATCCCGCCGCAGGAGCTGCGCTTCCTGCGCATTGCCCACCGCGGCGCCTCAGCCCACGCCCCGGAGAACACCTTGGCCGCCTTTCGCCTGGCAGCCGAGCTGGGCGCCGACATGGTGGAACTGGACGTGCGCGTTAGCGCCGACAGCGTGCCGGTGGTCATCCACGATCCTTCCGTGGCCCGTACCACCAATGGCACGGGGCTGGTTGCCGACCTAACTCTGGCCGAACTCAAACGGCTGGATGCCGGTCGCGGGGAGCGCATCCCCACCCTGGAGGAGGCGATGGAGGCCTGCCGGGAGGCAGGTGTAGGTCTGTACATCGAGGTCAAGGATGGCCGGGCGGTGTTGCCCCTGGTCGAATTGGTGCATCGCCATCGCCTGAAACACAGCGTGATAGTGAACTCTTTCCGCCCCGATTGGTTGGCCTACGTTAAGGCGCTGGCTCCCCACATTCCCACGTCGGTGCTCTTCAACGCTGTCAATGTTGATCCGGTGAAGCTGGCCCAGGGCGTGAGGGCTGAGTACGTGCATCCCTGCTGGGAGTGGTACGCTCCGCAGCCGCACCAACTCCTCTCACCGGAGTGGATCAGGCGGGTGCGGGAAGCCAACTTGGGCATCATCGTCTGGCACGAGGAGCGCCCGGAGGAGATCGCCGTCCTGCGCCACCTGGGTGTGGATGGCATCTGCAGCGACAGGCCAGACCTGCTGTCAGGTGTCTGAGGGAGCCAGCGAAAAGGCGAATGTGATATGATTGATATGCACGATATGCACACAAAACCATGACATACCCCTTTAGGGGAGCTAAAGTGGTGACAGCAGGGGGGCGTGGCGACAACACATGGTAGGGTATGCCCCCCTTTTCTTGGTAAGGGTGCCATGAAGATCCTGGCCGTTAGCGACAGGGTAGAGGAGAGTATCTACAGCCTTAACCTGAAGGACCGATTCGGCGACGTTGAGTTGATCCTGAGCTGTGGCGATCTGCCCTTCTATTATCTGGAGTACATCGTCAGCCTCCTCAACGTGCCCTTGTGCTATGTAAAGGGCAATCACAGCCCACTGATCGAGTACACCAGCTATGGCCAGGCCAGAACCGCTCCCCTGGGCTGCTTGGACGTGGATAGCAAAATCGTGGAGGTCCACGGCCTGCTCATCGGCGGCCTGGAGGGCTCGATGCGCTATCAGCCCCACGGCCAATTCCAGTACACCGAAAGCCAGATGCGGGCTAAGGTATGGCGCATGACACCCCGGCTGTGGCTCAACCGCCTGCAGCAGGGCCGATACCTGGATATCCTGATCACCCACGCCCCGCCCCGGGGGATCCATGACCGAGAGGACTTGTGTCACACCGGCTTCAGGGCCTTCCTGACCTTCATGGATCGCTACAAGCCTCGCTACCTGATCCACGGCCATAGTCACATCTATCATGGTCAGGAGAGCAGGATGACCCGCTACGGGGAGACCACGGTGGTGAACGCCTACGGGCATCAGGTGCTGGAGATATGAGCGACAAGGAGTATTACAAGCTTCAGGCCACACACGACTTCCAGCGCGCCCGCCGCGCGGCCTTCATCCAGGACGTGCTGGCCCAGATCAGGGACCGCCCGGCTGATCTGCTGCCCTTCGAGGAGGTCCGCACCAAACTCCACCTGCGCAGTCAGACCTATCGGGGGCTGCAACAGATCCCCCTGGATAAGATCGTGGGCAGTGTGGGCCGCTATCGCGACTTCACCCGGGCCTTCTTCCCGCGCTACGATGAGTTGGGCCCTCGATGGCAGCGGGTAGACCAACTGGTCCATGCGGGCGGGCTGCCGCCCATCGAGGTCTACAAGGTGGGGGAGGTCTACTTCGTCAAAGACGGCAACCATCGCGTCTCGGTGGCCCGGCAGCAGAAGGCCCAGACCATTGAGGCCCACGTGTGGGAGTACCTGACCAAGGTTCCCCTGAGACCAGAAGACGACCTGGACGATCTGCTCATCAAGCAGGAGTACGTAGAGTTCCTGAACCACACTCACCTCGATACCATCCGGCCTGAACAGCAGATCGAGTTTACTACGCCGGGCCGCTACCGAGCCCTGGAGGAGCACATCGCTGTACACCGCTACTACCTGGGCCTGGAGCAGGAGCGGGAGATCCCCTACGAAGAGGCGGTGGCCAGTTGGTATGACAACCTGTATCTGCCGGTGGTGCAGGCCATCCGCGAACAGGGTGTCCTCAAGGAGTTCCCTGGGCGCACCGAGGCCGATCTCTATGTGTGGATCATGGATCACCT
Source organism: Anaerolineae bacterium (assembly GCA_046760425.1). GTDB lineage: Bacteria > Chloroflexota > Anaerolineae > JBHIEC01 > JBHIEC01 > JBHIEC01. Next base: position 15,938 of record JBHIEC010000002.1, on the reverse strand, counting down.
GCACTACCTGAGGGAGCAGTATGGCCCGGCCGTGGATGCCCAGATCGCTGCCACAGACTTCGCCGAGCAATTCACAGAGAAGCCCGTTAAGAGGGTGGCAAAGGCTGTGAAGCGGGCCATCAAGGAGGTTGTGGAGCCGGGGGAGCCCTCACCAGTGGTGGAACAGTTGCTGGACAAGCTGGAGGCGATGGAGCAGAAGGAGGATGGCGGCGGGAAGTAGACACCGTAACCCTTGCGAAGGTTGAAAACTTTCGCAAGGGTTACCTAGAACGGAGGATAATCGTGTCGGAGGAAATCAAGTACTTCACAACAGATCTACCCGGCCTCGTGTTCGAGAACACGGCCGTAGGGCGTATGAAGAAAGAGCTCTGGGAGGCCAGCGATGAGGAGATCGAGGCTATCCTTGAGGAATACGGCATCCCCTCCCCCATTGAGTGGGCCAAACCGGGCTCCTACATCCAGACGACGGTCCGCCATGAGGTGGAGGAGAACCGCCGCAGGAACGACATCGTGTTCATCCCGGTTGGCTGCACCGAGATGCATGGCCAGCACACCATCAGCGCCATGGACACGCTCTTCGTCAGCGCCATCATCGAGGGTGTGCGCCGCTACACGGCCAAGCGGGGCGCGCCGGTGAACCTGGCCCTGCCCCCGCTGATGTACGGCGCTCACCCCTACCACCACCTGGGCATGCCCGGCACCGTCGTCATCCGGGAGAACGTGGTGCGGGAGTTGATGATTGATGTGATGCTCGGCCTGTGGAACGACGGCTTCCGCAAGCAGATCATCGTCAACAACCACGGGCAGTTGTGGGTGCTGGAGTCGGCAATCCAGCAGTTCCAGAAGCGCTACCAGCTCCCGGGCATCTTCCGCGTCATTGACTGGCACCGCGCCGTCCGGGAGTTCTTCCGCACGCGAGACCAGGGCGGTCAGTGGGAGACCAACTTCGTCCACGCCGACGAGTCAGAGACCTCGCTGGGGCTGCTCCTCTTCCCGGAGATGGTCCACATGGAGTACGCCGTGGATACCGAGGGCCTCTCCTACCTGCCAGAGGGCCACTTCGACAAGTCGGTTGACCCCTTTGGCCGGCCCAGCCGCTGGTCGGAAGGGGAAGGCCACTTTGCCATCGAGATCGCAGCCACGCCGGAGGGGGTGGTGGGCAAGGCCACTCGCGCCTCTGCGGAGAAGGCCAAGCGGCCCCTGGCGGCCATCCTCCGCTACCTCACCCTGGTCAACGATGAGATCCTGGAGGCTTTCCCGCCGGGCAAGGTGCCGCCGGTGGAGATGACCACCTTGCGCACAGCCGAGGAGATGGAGCCTTTCCTGCGCGAGCCCCTGAGCCCGGGCTGGAGGCCGGTGTACGCGTTGCCACGCATCGGGCAGGGGACGGAGCTGTAGGGATGAGTAACAGAGGAACACCCCATGAAATTCAGCATCGTTCTCTCCACCCATGCGGCGCAGTTCGACGCTGTGGCCTTCCGGGAGGACTTCGAGGCCAACGTGGCCCGCATCGCCGCGCTGGGTTATGACGGCGTCGAGCTGGCGGTGCGGGACCCTGCCCTGGTAGATGGGGAGCAGGTTCACGCCACCCTGGCCGAGCACGGGCTGGAGGTCCCGGCCATCGGGACGGGCCAGGCCTACGGCGAGGAGGGGCTCTCCTTCACCGACCCCGACCCGACCGTGCGCCAGCGGGCTCTGGAGCGGATCAAGGCCCAGATCGAGTTCGCCTGCCACTTTCATGCCCTGGTCATCCTGGGACTGATCCGTGGCCGGGTGCAGGCGGGGGTGGAGCAGGAGCAAGCCATGGCTTGGCTGACCGAGGCCCTGGGCCAGTGCGCCGCCGTTGCCGCCCCGCGGGGTGTGCGACTGGCCCTGGAGCCCATCAACCGTTACGAGACGGACCTGGTCAATACTGTGGCCCAGGGGTTGGCGCTGATCGAGGGGATCGGGGCCGACAACTTGGGCTTGCTTTTTGACACATTTCATGCTAATATCGAGGAGCCTTCTATCGAAGGCAGCCTGCGGGCGGTGGGCGATCGGCTCTTCCACGTCCACGTGGCCGACTCTAACCGCTGGTACCCTGGCGCAGGCCACATTGATTTCGTCTCCCTTGTCACCACCCTGCGGGGGATGGGCTACGACGGCTGGCTATCGGCGGAGATCCTCCCGCAGCCAGATCCGGGGACGGCGGCCAGGGAAACCATCGCCCATTTGCGGGGGGTGGGTAGGTTGGTAGAAAGGTAGACTGGTACAATCTCCCCGCCTCGCCCACGTCTAGGAGGTGATGAATGCAAACTCACTGGGATAATTACTTGACTCTCAGCATCGTCCACTTCATGGCCTTCCCCGAGACCATCGGCGGGGAGGGACCCATCGTGGAGACGGTGACCCGGATCGCCGAGGACGATTTCTTCGGTGCCATCGAGATCGGCTGGATCAAGGACGACGCCGTACGAGCTCAGGTGCGCTCTGTTCTGGAGCAGAGCCACCTGCAGGTGGGGTATGGCGGCCAGTCAGCCCTCTTGCTCCAGAAGCTGAACCTCAACAGCCTGGTGGAGAAGGAGCGCCGGGCGGCCATGGCCCAGATGAAGGCTTGCATGGACGAGGCGGTGGAGGTGGGGGCCAGGCGCATGGCCTTCCTCAGCGGGCCCGACCCCGGCGACGCCCACCGTCAGCGAACCTTCGACCTGCTGGTCGAGTCGGTGCGGGAGATGTGCGCCTACGCCCGCCAGGCCGGCCTGGAGGGACTGACCCTGGAGACCTTCGACCGTCAGGTGGACAAGAAAGCTCTCATCGGTCCCTCCGATGACGCCGCTCGGTTGGCCGCCGTCATCCGCCAGGAGTATCCTGAGTTCGGTCTGATGTACGACCTCAGCCACATGCCCCTCCTGAACGAGGAGCCCGAGCAGGCGTTGGGGCTGATCAAAGATTACCTGGTGCATGTGCATGTGGGGAATTGCGTCAAGACCCCTGGAGCGGAAGGCTACGGGGACCTGCACCCCCGCTTTGGCTTCCCCGGTGGCGAGAACGACGTGGAGCAACTCGCGGAGTTCATCCGTGCTTTGTTCAAGATCGGCTACCTGAAGGATGTGGGGGCGGGTGGCTCTGCCCGCCCAGAGGAGCGCCCCTGGGTCGGCTTCGAGGTCAAGCCCTGGGCCGGTGAATCATCGGAATTGGTTATTGCCGGCGCTAAGCGGGTCTGGAAACAGGCCTGGGCAAGAGTGTAGAGATTGCAACTCACAATTTGGAGGTGAAAAAGATGGCCAAGCCTAAAGTTTACGTCACCCGTCTCATCCCCGAAAAGGGGCTGGACATGGTCAGGGAGTTCTGCCAGGCCAGGGTATGGGAAGGAGAGCTGCCCCCGCCTCGGGAGGTGCTCCTGGAGGAGGTGAGAGAGATTGACGGGCTTCTCAGCCTCCTGACAGACAAGGTGGACGCCGAGTTGCTGGACGCCGCGCCCAATCTCAAGGTCGTCAGCCAGTACGCTGTGGGCTTTGACAACATTGACGTCGCCGAGTGCACCAGGCGGGGCATTCCGGTGGGCAACACCCCGGGCGTGCTCACCGACACCACGGCCGACTTCGCCTTCGCCCTGCTGATGGCTGCGGCACGGCGCATCGTTGAGGCCGACCACTTCGTGCGGGCGGGAAAGTGGAAGACGTGGGGGCCGACGCTGCTCCTGGGCCAGGACGTCCACCACGCCACCCTGGGCATCATCGGCTTCGGCCGCATCGGGCAGGCCGTGGCCCGACGGGCCAAAGGCTTCGAGATGCGAATCCTCTACTACGACATCGTCCGTCGCCAGGATCTGGAGGAGGCGTGGGGCGTGGAGTACACCGATATGGACACCCTCCTGAGGGAGTCAGACTTCGTCACCCTGCACACCATCCTGTCGCCTGAGACCTACCACCTCATCGGCGAGCGGGAGCTCAAGCTGATGAAGAAGACGGCCATTCTGATCAACGACGCCCGGGGGCCCATCATTGATCCCCAGGCCCTCTACCGGGCCCTGAAGGAGGGCTGGATCGCCTACGCCGCCCTGGACGTGACTGAGCCCGAGCCCATCCCCGCCGATGACCCCCTGCTGACGCTGGACAATCTCATCATCGCTCCCCACATCGCCAGCGGCAGCTTCACCACCCGCACCAAAATGGCCACCATGGCCGCCGAGAACCTCATCGCCGGACTCAAGGGCGAGAGACTCCCCAACTGCGTCAACCCGGAGGTGTACGAGAAAGGGGGTAGCAAGTAAACAAGTAGACAAGGTAGATAGGTAAAAGGGCAGGAGGCTCGCCCTTGTCCCTGTCTACCTCTCCCTTGTTTACTTGTTTACCCTGTCAGGAGGTTAGCGATGGCGGAGACGAGATACACCATCGGCGACTACGCCTTCAAAACCGAAGAGTTCTTCCCGGAGCGGATCCTCAACGCTATCACCGAGGTGCGGGTTAGCCGCCCCGACGTGGTGCTGGAGGAGGCCAAGCGCCGCATCCGACGGGAGACCCTGGCCGAGGACGGCAAGCTGACCATCCTGGCTGCCGACCACCCTGCCCGCCGCGTCACGGGTGTGGGAGACGATCCCGTGGCCATGGGGGATCGGTTGGAGTTCCTGGGGCGGGTGCTGCGGGTCATCACCAGCGACCAGTTCGACGGGGTGATGAGCACCACCGACCTCATCGAGGACCTGTTCATCGTCAATTACCTGGTCAAGGAGGGGGGCGGCCCGGGGTTCCTGGACAACAAGGTCATCCTGGGTTGCATGAACCGCGGAGGTCTCTCTGGCACCACCTTCGAGATGGACGATCGCTTCACCTCCTTTACCGCCGAGAGCATCGAGCGGCTGCGCCTGGACGGGGCCAAGCTCATGTTCCGCCTGGAGGAGGGGGAACCGGCTTCGGGCTGGACCATCGAGTACTGCGTCAAGGCCATCAATGACCTGAATCGGCGGGGCATCCCCGTCTTCTTGGAGGCGCTGCCGGTGAAAAAGGTGGATGGCAAGTACAAGACCCTCAAGGAGGCCGAGCCCCTGATCAAGGTCATCGGCGTAGCCACGGCCCTGGGCGACTCGTCCCTCAACATGTGGCTCAAGATCCCCTATTGCCCCGGCTACCAGCGGGTGGCCCGGGCCACGACGTTGCCCATCCTGATGTTGGGCGGCGAGGCCAGGGGCGACCCCACGGGCATCCTGGAGGAGTTCGCCGCCGGCATGAGGGCCGGGGCCAACGTGCGGGGAGCCCTGGTGGGACGCAATATCCTCTTCCCCGGCCAGGACGACCCCCTGGCCACGGCCATGGCTGTCCACCGCATCGTCCACGAGGGCTTCTCCGCCGAACAGGCGGTGCTGTACCTAATGGAGAGCCGAGGGCAGGACATGGATCGGCTGACAAGGTGGGTCAGGTAATGAGGTAGACAAGTTGTTTCCCTGGGTGTCTGCTGTCAAGGGAGGTTGACGATGGCAGTAAAATTGAGGGGTAAAGTGGTTATTGGCCAATCCGGTGGGCCGACGGCGGCGATCAACGCCAGCCTGGTGGGGGCCGTCCAGGAGGCCCTGCGCCACGAGGAGATCGAGGAGGTCTACGGCGCCCTGCACGGCATCGAAGGGGTGCTGAAAGAGGAGCTGGTTGACTTGGGCCGAGAGAGTCCGGAGACCATCGAGGGGCTGCGCCGCACCCCCTCCGCCGCCCTGGGCTCCTGCCGCTACAGGGTGACGACCGAGGACTACGAGCGCATCCTAGAGGTCTTCCAGGCCCACAACGTGCGCTACTTCTTCTACATCGGCGGCAACGACTCCATGGACACGGCCCACAAGATCGGCCAACTGGCCGACGAGACGGGCTACGAGCTGCGGTGTATGGGCATCCCCAAGACCATTGACAACGACCTGGCCTATACCGACCACTGCCCCGGCTACGGCAGCGTGGCCCGCTTCATCGCCATGGCCACCCGCGACGCCGGCAAGGACACCGAGGCCATCGGCATCGTGGACAAGGTGAAGATCATCGAGTGCATGGGCCGTAACGCGGGCTGGATCACCGCCGCCAGCGTGCTGGGCAAGGAGGACGAGGACGACGCCCCGCACCTGATCTACGTCCCCGAGCGGCCCATCATCGTTGACCGCTTTCTGGACGATGTGCAGCGGGTCTACGACCGGCTGGGCTACGTCGTCATCGCCGTCTGCGAGGGGGCCAAGGGCCCTGACGGCAAGACGCTGGTGGAGTCGCGCCGCGCGGTGGACGTGGACGCCTTCGGGCACGCCCAACGGGGCGGCGTGGCTGACTTCCTGTGCCAGGTGATCAAGGACCGGCTGGGGCTGAAAGCCCGCTTCGACAAGCCGGGCACCATCCAGCGCATGTCCATGGTCTGCGCCTCGCCCGTGGATCTGGAGGAAGCCTACTTGGTGGGGCAGATGGCCGTGCGCCACGCCGTGGAGGGGGTCAGCGACTGCATGGTCACCCTGGTGCGAGAGTCCGACGAGCCCTACCGCTGCACCACCGGCCTGGTAGAGCTGGAGAAGGTGGCCCTGGCCGAGAAGCTCCTCCCCGACGAGTATATTGACCCGACGGGCAATTTCGTCACTCAGGCCTTTATCCGCTACGCCCGACCCCTCATCGGCGGCCCCCTGCCATCCTACGCCAGGCTGGAGAAGCATGCGGTGGCGAAGCTGGTGACCGACCGATAGCCTCGACCGCTGGCATTCCCCAGGCACTCGTGATAAGAGGTCACGCAGCGGGGTGCCCATGGGAGCCGGCCCGGCGGGCGGCCGAGGTGTGGGTGAACTCTTGACATTGCCGGCGAAAGGTACTATAATAATCACAAGGCGATTGGCGAGCAGCTTGGCAACACTTGCACCTCGGACGATGAATAGGTTAACCCCCCGTGTCACGATGCATATCCTGGCGCCGAGGTTCCTCATTGGGCGGACTTTTCCACGCTCACCGCCCTCCAGCTTGCCCCATTCCCGATCATGATTCCCCTCAGGCGAAACGAGGAGGTAGGCCAGCATGAATGTCTTGTTCAGCGGCGTCGGCGAGTACCGGTTCACCGATCCGGACGAGTATCGCAACTGGGTGCGGCGGGAGAAGACACGCGACTTCGTGGACAAGCTCATGACAGAGCAGGAAGCCGTCGCCAAGTTCGTCAAGGACGGCGACTACGTCAGCTTCGACTTCTCCTCCTTCACCCGTGGTCCCCTGTGCCTCATCCGTGAGATCATCCGCCAGGGTCGCAAGCACCTGTGGTACTGCGCCAAGTTCACCCTCATCGAGTCCACGCTTCTGGTGGCGGCTGGGGCCGTGGACCACATTGACGTGGGGTTCCTGGGCCTGGGTCGGGCGCTGAACCAGGCGGTGGAGGAGGGGCGGGTCAAGGTGACGGAGTGGACCAACGGCACCCTGACCCTGCGCCACCTGGCTGGCGCCATGGGGGTCCCCTTCCTTCCCACCCGGGCCCTGCTGGGCACCGACACCCTGAAGTACTCGGGGGCCAAGGTGGTGGAGGACCCTTTCACCGGGCGGCCCATCGCGCTGGTGCCGGCGGTCAATCCGGACGTGGCCCTGATCCACGTGCACCAGGCGGACGTGTACGGCAATGCGCGCTGCTTCGGGCCGGGAGTGTCGCCCCTGGAGACCGCCGAGGCCTCCAAGCGGGTGATCATCTCTACCGATGAGATCATCGAGCACGAGGACATCCGCCGCGATCCGAGCAAGACCACCATCCCTTACTACCTGGTGGATGCGGTGGTCTACGCACCCTTCGGGTGCTACCCGGGTGGGCTCCCGGGCGTGTACGAGCTAGACATCGAGCACTTCATGTCCTTCCTGGCCACCACGGGGGACCCAGAGCGGCTGGCGGAGTACATGGACACGTACATCTACAGCGTCAAGTCGCACAACGAGATGCTGGAGAAGCGCATCGGCTTCGACCGGCTGATGGAGCTCAAGCGACGGGCGACGATCAAGGAGGGGTACAGATAGGGAGAGAGAGGAGGGTGAGTGATGGCTGAGCGTGACTTCACCGAGGCGGAGTTCATGATTGCGCAGTGCGCCCGGCTGATGGAGAACGGACAGACGGCCTTCATCGGCTACGGGATGCCGCAGATTGCGGCCATTCTGGCCCAGATGTATCACGCGCCGCAACTGGTGCAGATCTACGAGTTCGGCGCCATCGGACCGCTGCCGGCCACGCCCTTCGTGCGGTTCACCATGGGGGGACCTACCAACTGCTTCCGCTCTCTGGCGTGGACTAACATGAATACCATCTTCGCCCAGGCAGGGGCCGGCTACCTGGACCTGGGTGTCCTGGGCGCCACTCAGATTGATCAATATGGCAACGTTAACTCCACCATCGTGGGCACAGACTACTATCGTCCCCAGCGTCGCTTCCCCGGCAGTGGGGGCGGCAACGAAGTGGCATCGTACTGCTGGCGCACCATCGTCATCATAATGCACGAGAAGCGGCGCTTCGTGGAGAAGCTGGACTTCATGACCTCTCCGGGCTACCTGGATGGGACGGAGGGGGCTCGGGAGCGGGCAGGGCTGCCCAAAGGTACCGGACCCTACCGCGTGGTCACCTCCAAAGCGCTCTTTGGCTACGCGCCCAATCGGCGGATGCAGCTCCTGGGCGTGCTGAAGGGCCTGACGGTGGATGAGGTGATCAGCGAGATGGGCTTCAAGCCGGAGATCGCCGACCAGGTGGTCGAGCTGGAACCGCCTACGGATGAGGAACTGCGCCTTCTCCGGGAGGTGATTGACCCCAGCCGGGCCATCATCGGCCGTAGCGCCGGGGGCTGATCCTCCAACTTGATGGCCGGGAGTTGTGCTCCCCTGCTACGCACTGCGGAAAGGGGGTGATACATAACGTAATCCGCCGTTCATTGGCCACTCGCTGGACTGCCAAGGTCCCGATGCAAGGAGGTGCAAGATGGGAATCCTTGACGCCTTGAAAGACTTTGGGGACAGGCTGAGCCGGTGGACGATAAGGTGGGTGCCCCATTCCCTCATCGTGGCCCTGATACTGAACTTGATAGCCTTCGTCCTGGCGCTGATATGGGGGGATGTGGGCTATAACCCGGTCACGGTGATCAAGGCATGGGGCGACGGCTTCTGGGTCCTCCTGAGATTCTCTATGCAGATGTGTCTGATACTCTTGACCGGCTACATCGTGGCCGTTTCTCCGCCGATCGAGAGGTTCCTCGCATGGCTGTCTAAGCTGCCCAACCCCGACAAGCCATGGCAGACCATCCTGCTCATGGGGATCGTAACCAACGTCCTGGCTTACATCAACTGGGGCCTGAGCATCGTCGGTGCCGCCATCTTCATGATATACCTCGTCAGGCTTCAGCCCAAGGTGGACTTCAGGTTGCTCCTGGCCGCCGCTTACCTGGGGCTTGGAACCGTCTGGCACATGGGGCTCTCGGCCTCAGCGCCCCTCATGGTTACGGACCCGGAGTCCTTCCTCCTCAAGCAAGGGGTCCTCGAGGCGGTGATACCTACCAGCAGGACGCTGTTCACCCCCTTCAACCTGGGGATCACCGTGTTCACTATTCTCTTCACGGCCGTCTTTATGGCCATCATGCACCCGCCGGCCGAGAAGACCCTTTCTCTTCCCCCCGAAAGGCTCAAGGCGGTCGAGAGGTGGATCCCGCCTGAGAAGCCTCCCGAGGAGGAGATGACCTTCTCAGACAAACTGAACTGGTGGCCTGGATGGGGCGTGATCTTCGGCATAGCGGGCCTCATATACCTGGTGTGGTGGTACCGCGAGAAGGGGTTCGCCGGCCTGGGCCTTAACTCGGTGAACTTCATGTTTCTGTTCGCGGGGCTCGTCCTCCACTGGTACCCGATGCGGTTTGTGGACGCCGCGTTATCGGGTTGCAACAAGCTGTGGGGGATCATCATCCAGTTCCCGCTCTACGCCGGCATCTTCGGGATGCTCAAATACACGGCGCTAGCTGAAACGATAACGAGTGCCTTCGTGGCCACCGCCACCGCCAGGACCTATCCGCTCTTCATGTACTGGGTGGCAGGTATCCTGAACTACTTCGTCCCTTCGGGCGGGTCGGAGTGGATCATCCTCTCCCCCATCATCATCCCCGCCGGGGGAGCGCTGGGTGTGAGTCCCGCCACGGTCACCCTTACCTACGCGTGGGGCGACATGGCGACCGACGTCATACAGCCCTTCTGGGCCATAGCGCTGTGCGAGATAACCGGCATCAGGTTCAGGGAGATGATGGGCTACTGCGTAGCGGTGTGGATACCCTATCTCATCTACATGTCAATAGCGTGTCTCCTGGTGCCGCTGGCCCTGTAGTCCCTAAAGTCGCCTCCATCGGCCAGTTCAACCTTCCCCGGCCCGGAGAGGGTTGAAAGGGGCACAAGGGGCGAGGCTTGCAAGCCTCGCCCCTTTCAGTTGCCTCGAGGTGAGGGATGTGATAAAATATGACTAGCAAAGCTTGCGCAAATGCCGAAAGACGGGAGAAGAGAAGCACCTATGCCCGATAAAGAAAGGAATTCCCACGGATTATCCGAAAAATTAATGAACCTATGGCATTCCCTCGATATCGAAGAAGTTATAGGAAGGCTGGACTCCAGCGAGGATGGGCTGAGCGAGGAGGAGGCCCAGAAGCGGCTGGAGCAATTCGGCCCTAACGAACTGAGGAAGGAGGAGGGGCCATCCCCCTGGAGCATCTTCTTCGAGCAGTTCAAGGATTTCCTCATCCTGCTCCTCTTGGCCGCCACCTTCGTCTCCCTCCTCATCGGCGAGGTCTTCGACGCCGCGGCCATTATGGCCATCGTTGTCATGTCCGCCTTTCTTGGCTTCCTCCAGGAGTACCGGGCCGAGAGGGCGCTGGAGGCGCTCAAAAAGATGGCCGCCCCTGAGGCCCTGGTCCTGCGAGGCGGGAGGGAAAGGCGCATCCCGGCCAGGGAGCTCGTGCCTGGCGACATCGTCCTCGTCCACCCCGGCGACAGGGTCCCCGCCGACGCCAGGCTCATCGAACAGTTCAACCTCAAGGTGGATGAGGCTCCTCTCACGGGGGAGTCGGTGCCTGTGAACAAGGAGGTGGCGGTTCTCCCTCCCGAGACCGCCCTGGCCGACAGGAAAAACATGCTCTACGCCGGGACGACCGTCACCTACGGGCGGGGGAAGGCGGCGGTCGTGGCCACGGGGATGGAGACCGAGTTCGGCAGGATTGCCCAGATGATTCAGATGGTCGAGGAGGAGGAAACACCACTCGAGAGGAGGATGGCTGAGGTCGGCAAGTGGCTGGGGATAGGATCGCTGGCGGTGGTGGCCGTGGTATCCCTTTTGGGAATTTTCAGGGGCCATGCCCTCCTGGAGATGTTCCTCTGGGGAGTGAGCCTGGCCGTTGCCGCCGTCCCCGAGGCCCTGCCGGCGGTGGTGACTGGAGCTCTAGCCATCGGTGTGCAGAGGATGGCCAGGCGCAACGCCATCGTCAGAAGGCTTCCCGCCGTGGAGACGCTGGGCTGCACCACCTTTATCTGTTCGGACAAGACAGGTACGCTCACCAAAAACGAGATGACGGTGCGTCGCATCTGGCTCGATGGCGAGGCCATTGAGGTCACAGGTGTGGGCTTCGAGCCGAAAGGCGAGTTCATCTGTGGGACGAACCCCCTGGAGGGTAACAAATCCCTGAATTTGCTCCTCAAGACGGCGCTTCTCTGCAATGATGCTCACCTGGGGAGGAAAAGCGAAGCCTGGTCCATCATCGGCGACCCGACGGAAGGAGCGTTAGTGGTGGCAGCGGCCAAGGTGGGCCTTGATAAGAGAGAACTGGACGGACTCTACCCCCGCATTGCCGAGGTGCCATTCACCTCCGAGCGGAAGCGGATGAGCACCGTCCACGCCACCCCCGAAGGGACCAAGATCGTCTGCACCAAAGGGGCGCCAGAGATTGTGCTCGCCAGGTGTAGCCGAATCTACCGCGATGGGCGTATCGTGGAGCTGGGTGAGGCGGACAGGGAGGAGATACTCCGCGCCAACGAGGGGATGGCCGCCGATGCTCTTCGTGTCCTGGGCATCGCCTACAAGGAGCTTCCCCCAGAGGCGAGCGATTTCAGCGAGGACGTGGTTGAGAAGGATCTCCTCTTTTTGGGCCTGATGGCCATGATAGACCCGCCGAGGGATGAGGTGAGAGACGCCCTTTGCCTCTGCGAGGGGGCGGGGGTGGAGGTGGCTATGGTCACCGGCGACCACAAGCTCACCGCCCTGGCCATCGCCGAGGAACTGGGTATGCTGAAGGAGGGCGGCCTGACCCTCACCGGCGTCAAGCTGGACAGGCTGAACGATGAGGAGTTCGAGGGAATCGTCGAAAAAGTAGGCATCTACGCCAGGGTCTCGCCGGAGCACAAGATGCGCATTGTGGAGGCGCTCAAGAAGAGGGGGCACATCGTAGCCATGACCGGCGATGGGGTGAACGACGCCCCCGCCCTTAAAAGGGCCGATATGGGGGTGGCCATGGGCATCACCGGCACCGAGGTGACCAAGGAGGCCTCGGACATGGTGCTCGCTGACGACAACTTCGCCACCATCGTGGCGGCCATCGAGGAGGGGAGGGCCATCTACGACAATGTTAAAAAGTACCTCTCGTATTTGCTCTCCTGCAACGTGGGCGAGATTTTGATAATGTTCGTGGCGAGCCTGATGGGCCTCCCGCTTCCGCTGACCGCCATCCAGATTCTGTGGGTGAACCTGGTAACCGACGGCCTCCCGGCCATCGCCCTGGGGGTTGACCCGCCCGAGCCGGACATCATGTTTCGGCCGCCCCGCGACCCAAAGGAGAGCGTCTTTACAACGCCGGTGAAGCTCCTCATCATCGTTGTCTCCATCCTGATGACTGCAGGGGTCGTCCCCGTCTTCGCCTCGGTACTGCCGAGGGAGGGGCTGGTCAAGGCCCAGACGATGGCCTTCACCATGATGACCATGTTCGAGATGTTCAACGCCTTTAACTGCCGCTCGGAGAGGTACTCGATCTTCGAGGTCGGTCCCTTCGCCAACCCTTGGCTGGTCCTGGCGGTGCTCTCATCCATCCTCTTGCAGGCAGCCGTGATCTACCTGCCCTTCCTGCAACCCATCTTCGGCACCGCCACTCTGGGCCTGGCCGATTGGCTGGTAGTAACTGCCATCGCCAGCAGCGCCCTCATCGTGGTGGAGATTGGCAAGCGGCTGGCCTCTCACCCTAAGGCACAAAGGGTGCCGCTGGCCCCTCGTCTGTGAAAGCTTACGGGTGATGATCCACGCCATCGGTGTTGACCTCACCACCTCGCCGAAGAGGCCGACGGCCGGCGTCGTCCTGGACGAGGGGGGATGCTTCGTGGCCCAGGGCCTGTACAAAGAGGACGATGAGATCCTCGCTTTCGCCCTGGAGCACCGCCCGGCCCTGGTGGCCGTTGATGCCCCGCTGAGCCTGCCCCTGGGTCTGTGCTGCCTGGAGGAAACGTGCCCCTGCCGGCCTCTGTCTGCGGGCCAGGGGCGGGCCTGCGAACGGGAGTTGTCCCGCCTGGGCATGGGCTGCTACTACACCACCAAGCGCTCCATCATCAAGGGCATGGTCTATCGAGCCCTCAGGCTCAAGGACGCGCTGACGCGAGAGGGCCTGGCCTTCATCGAGGTCTATCCTTACGCCAGCAAGGTGCGCCTCTTCGGTCGCCTGCCCCCCAAGACGACGGTGGCGGGACGCCGCATTCTTCAGGCCCAGTTGAGCTGCCTTATTCCCCATATATCCCCTCCTAATCAGCACCTCCTGTCCCATGACCTTCTGGATGCCCTCGTGGCCGCCTACACGGGCTGGCTGTACCTTCAGGGCCAGACAGAAGCCCTGGGCGACCCCCGGGAGGGCCTGCTGCACATCCCTTGCCCCCCTCGTCGGAAAGTGCTATAATTGTAAAGCCTTCGTAACCCATGTTGGAGGGAAAACCGATGCGGCTGAGCCGCGAAGAGGTGGAACATATCGCCGAGTTGGCCAAGCTGGGCCTGACAGAGGAGGAGAAGGAGAAGTTCAGCCAGCAACTCTCGGCCATCCTTGAGTACGCCCAGATGCTCCAGCAACTGGACACCGAGGCCATCCCGCCCACGGCCCAGGTCATCGCTTTACGGAACGTGATGCGGCCCGACGAGGTGCGCCCCTCCTTCCCGCGAGAGGATATCCTGGCCAATGCCCCCGCCGTGGAAGAGGGCTGCTTTAAGGTCCACGCCATCTTGGAGTAGACAACTGTAGCCCGGTGTCTGACTACTGATTTCTGAGCACTGATAACTGACAATGAAAATCGCCTGGTTCGGTCACAAATCACGGGAGCGAGGTGATGGGTTGGTCACCTACTCCCGGGAGATCACCGAGGGGCTGCGCGCCCGGGGCAGGGAGGTGGTCTTTTTTTACCACGGCAGCGAGGAGGATGTGGAGGATCCTGACAGTATCCGCATTGGTTCCTTCAACATCCTCAGCCATGCCATCATCTCCTCGCCAGGGGCTGCCAGGCTCATCGAGGACACGCTAAGCCAGGAGGGGGTTGACGTGGCGCACGCTTCCCTCTCCTTCTCCTTGCTGGACTTCAGCCTGCCGGACCTGTGCCACGAGATGGGCATCCCCATCGTGGCCACCATCCACTTCCCCTACGATCGGCGGCTGACCCTGTGGGGCGGAGGGTCGCGGGCGCTCTATCTCGTCTATGCCCTTCCCCTGGCCAAGTACGACGCCGTGATCGTCTTCTCCCAGGGGCAGCGGGCCCTCCTGGCGGGCTACGGGGTGCCTGAAGAGATCATCCACGTCATCCCCAATGGGGTGGACGTGGAGAGGTACCGCCCGGGAGCTTCCACTTACAAGGAGGAGATCGGCGCCGAACTCCTCATCGTCTTCTGCGGGCGCGTTGACCCGGAGAAAAACGTGGGGACCCTGCTGCGGGTCTTCCAGGATCTGGAGTTGCCCCCCAGCCACAAGGTGGTGGTCATGGGAGAGGGGCTGGAGAGGGAGCGGCTGGAGGATCGCTATCGGGCGGATCCACGGATCATCTTCACGGGGTATGTCAGCGACGAGGCGGAGCGCATCCGCATCTTGCAGGCGGCCGATATCTTCGTGCTCCCCTCCGACATCGAGGGGCTGTCCCTGTCCATGCTGGAGGCTATGGCCTGCGGCTTGGCCGTGGTAGCCACCGACGTGGGCTCCGACGGGGAGGCGTTGGCCGGAGTGGGCATCCTCCTCGACCCCCGGGAGTTGCGGAGCCAGTTGCGCCTGGCTCTGCAGTTGCTCATCGAACACCCCGACTTCCGTCGCTCCCTGGGGACCAAGGCCCGCCAGCGGGCTGTGGAGCGCTATTCGCTGGAGGGGAACATCGATCGAGTGGTGCGGTTGTACGAGGAATTGTTGGCAGGTCGCTAGGATGACTCAAACATTGACGCTGGACAGGGTATTGACCGAGAGGGAGCGGCAGGCTATCGCCGAGTTCCAGGAACGGCTACATCGCACCCTGCCTGGGCAGGTGCAGAGCCTGATCCTCTTCGGTTCCAAAGCGCGGGAGGATGCCCACCCGGACTCGGACATTGATCTGCTGGTCATTCTGCGGGACAAGACAAGGGCGACGGTGGATGCGGTGGTCGAAGCTCAGTTGGAGGCCCTGGATCAAACGGGGGTTTTCGTGACACCGCTGATCTACTCTCAGCAGGAGGCCGAAGAAGATCAGGCTCTCGGTATGCCGCTGATGCAAAACGTGGCTGAAGAGGGGATCGTTGTCTGGGGGGAACCGATCATGGTCAACGAAGTCAGGAAGAAAGAGGTCGCTCAGGAGTATCTAGCCTCAGCTAGAGACCGCCTCCGCTCCGCAACGCTGTTGCTGGAGAACGACCTGTACCGGGATGCTGTCTCGCGGGCCTTCTATGCCATGCTGGACGCCGCCGATGCCCTGCTGGTGGTCAAGGGCCTTACCCCCAAATCCCAC
>JBHIEC010000001.1:0-68510 GCA_046760425.1 Anaerolineae bacterium | reverse complement strand
TTGCTCAGAATAGCCCAGGAACAAGGTCGAATATTTGTCACCAGGGACAGAGATTTCGGCAGGCTTGTATTCGTCAAGGATTTAGGAGCGGGAGTTATCTATCTTCGCATCCTGCCCTCAACCCAAAATGCGGTACATCAGGAACTTGAACGGGTCTTGAAGTCTTACTCTGAAGAGGAGTTGAGGCGAGCCTTCGTTGTCGTCGAACCAGGGAGACATAGGTTCAGGAAACTTGAGCCGGCTCCTACCCCTGGTATAACCTGAAGTTCGTGCAGCACCAGGGGCGCTACCTCTTCCCAGCCATCGTGCCTCTGGGCCTCTTCTTCGCCCTCGGCTTTCGGGAGCTCATCGCGGAGGAGCACGAGAGGCTCCTCTTCGCCCTCCTCTTCCTGAGCCTCCTGGCCCTGGACCTCATCTGCCTCTTCCGCTTCATCGTCCCCTACTTTCAGTGAAGGATTGCCCAAACGGCTATGTTATGGTATAATGCCTGCACCCGAGGTTGAGATGTCCTCCGGGGCTGGTTCAGCGTCCTCAGCCTTTCACCCCTTCAGCGTTCATCAGGAGAGTAGCAAGCAGTGAGGAGCGGACGGTCATGGAAGCGAGGATCAACGGATCGCGGCTGGAGCTCGTTGAGGGGGACATCACCCAGCAGGAGGCAGACGCCATCGTCAACGCGGCCAACGAGGCCCTGATCCCCGGTGGCGGGGTGGATGGGGCCATCACCCGGGCCGCCGGCCCCGAGGCTCTGGCGGCGCGCCGGAAGCTGGGGCGATGTCCCACCGGCGAGGCGCGCATCGGCCCCGGCGGGCGCCTGAAGGCGCGCCACATCATCTACACCGTCGGCCCGGTCTACCGGGGTGGCGATAAGGGGGAGGCGGACTTGCTGGCCAGCGCCTACCGCCGCAGCCTGGAACTGGCCTCAGAGCACGGCCTGCGCAGCGTGGCCTTCCCCGCCATCAGCACCGGCGTCTACGGCTACCCCATGGAGCAGGCGGCGCGCATCGCCCTGCGGACGGTGATCAATTATCTGGAGTCCCACCCCGAGATCGAACTGGTGCGCTTCGTGCTCTTTGGCCAGCAGGCGTACCAGGTGCATGAGAAGGCGCTGCGGAGCATTCTAAGCCATCGGGGGGACTGAGCACCGGCCGCCGGATAGCGCATAAGCAAACGGATGATACTGATTCATCCGACTGGCAAACCCGAGTGGTCTCCCTCCTCAGTCGAACCCTCTGCATTCTCCCAAGAGGGTGCCCACCTTGTTCTGTGAAAGGTCACTGGCTAACCATGCGCCAGCGCCTCCGAGTCACCTTCGCTAAAGGCGAGAGACTCAAATACATCTCCCACCTGGATCTGGCGCGCCTGTGGGAGCGGGCCCTGCGCCGCGCCGGGATGCCCCTGGCCTACTCCCGGGGCTTCAACCCTCGCCCCAAGATGACCTTCGCCTCTGCCCTGCCCCTGGGCTTCACCAGCCAGGGCGAAGTGATGGACGTCATCCTGGAGCGGCGCCTTTCCCCTCTCCACTTCGCCCAGCGGATGAAGGAGCAGTTGCCCGACGGCATGGAGCTTGTCTCTGTGGAGGAGGTTTATCCTGCCCTGCCCTCCCTCCAATCCCAGGTGCGCTTCTCCGAGTACTTGGTCGCCGTCGCCAGCGAGGAGTCGCGGGAGGAGATGGAGGAACGCCTGCAGCAGGCGCTGGCGGCTGAGCATCTCCCTCGCCAGCGGCGAGGGAAGGCATATGACCTGCGCCCCCTGATCAGCAAGCTATGGATCGAGGGCCAGGAGGCGGGCTGCTACCTCATCGGCATGCAGTTGCGAGCGGGCGAGGGGGGCACAGGACGCCCCGATGAGGTGCTGGCCTGCCTGGGCCTGGCGGATTCAGCCCGCTCTATTCAGCGCCGCCGACTCATCTTGGCTGGAGGGCCAACAACTGAGAATGAGACCTCAGGCCGCTGAGGAAGAAGGCGGTCACCAAGAGCTGGAGCTGTTGGGCTGAAGTCCGCCAATGACCTTGACAATTGAGGCAAGGTGTGATAAGCTATGGCGGCGCCGGGCACTGGGGGCGAACATCTCCGCTGTGGGGGAGCAATATGAGAAACGTGATCATCGTCATCATCCTTGCCGCTGTGATCCTGTTCCTGCTCTCCCTAGGGCGGGTTATGGATTACACCAACACGCCCGGCTTTTGCCGTCGTTGCCACATCATTGAGCCCTTCTACCAGGGTTGGGCGGAGGCTGAGCACGCCCAACGGGGCGTAGTGTGCATCCATTGTCACTTCAAGCCCGGTGTAACTGGCTACCTGCAAGGGAAAGCTTACGCGGCTATCAAGCTGGCCGAGTTCGCCCTCGGAGCCTACAACACCCCTCGGGGCGCCAGGTTAGTGACCAACCAGAACTGCCTCCGCTGCCATGAGGAGATCCTGACCCAGGAGATCGCTCTGGCCGGGGGGTTGGCCTTCTATCATGAGCAGCACGTTGACCGGGCCAAGGCCGAGTGTCGTCAGTGCCACCCGGCTATTGGCCACCCCGGAGCGGTAGCCCAGGCCATCGTCACCCAGCCGCCGCGCATCGCGAAAGATGCTTGCCTGGGCTGCCACGATGGCCAGCGCGCGCCGGTAGTCTTCGGCTCAGCCACCCCATCTGGAAAGATTCACCCCGGCGAGCCCAAGGTGGACACGGGCCTGTGGAAGCAGACCCACTGGCAGGCCGCCATAGGACCTATATCCATCGAAGGCCAGCCTTTCGAGATAGACGAGGCGGTCTGCATTGGCTGCCATGGCGATCCAACCCAGGTCTCATCCTGCCAGGGCTGCCACACGCTGCCAGCTACGACGTACCCCCCGGGTGTGCGGTCCTGCCTGCGATGTCACCAGGAGGCCATAGGCCAGAGACTGGAGGTAGAGGGGATGCCCTATTATCATGAGAGGCATCTCCTGTATACGGATCTGATTTGCCAGGACTGTCACGTCAAGATCACTCATCAGGAGATCTGCGTTAACTGCCACAACGGCCAGCGGGCGCCAGCTATCTTCAGCCGGGCTGGCCGACTGGGGTA
Source organism: Anaerolineae bacterium (assembly GCA_046760425.1). GTDB lineage: Bacteria > Chloroflexota > Anaerolineae > JBHIEC01 > JBHIEC01 > JBHIEC01. The sequence goes on along the minus strand of JBHIEC010000001.1, from coordinate 65,458 downwards.
GGCGGGCTCGGAGCAAGTAGCCGAAATCCTGCATGGTTCCGGGCCGGTCAATCAAGGTACCATTCGGACCAAATGTTGATACTTTTTCCCCTTGTTTCCCTCCAACAATCATGGTAGTATAAAAACGAAGGCGTAACTATTCACCTATATCGTCAGGGGTCAGCCCCATAGAGTTCCCAGGAGTTTCCATAAGTTCCTTGAGCAGGTTTGTAGGAACTCATAGGAGCTCCTAAGGTATTATCCAGTCAGGTAGGTGAATAGCTATAGGAAGGCTAAGCCTGGGAAGGAGGTGATGTCAGGGGGCACATGCGGAGCGATCATCTAGCCTTCATCATGGCAAGGAGGCAAAGGCATGAAGAACCTCTTGGATTCAGATCTGAACCGGCGGGATTTCCTCAAGCTTTCCATGGGCTCCTTGGCCGCCCTGGGGCTGTCGGCCTTGGATATTCCGGGCTTCACGGCAGCTCTGCAGGCGGCGGTGGCCGAGATCCCCGTGGTCTGGTTCCTGGCCGGCACGTGTAGTGGCTGCTCGGTCTCCATCGTCAATACGGTGAGCCCCAACATCAAAGAGATCCTGATTGATGAGGTCATCCCTGGCGTCCACCTCAACGTCCTCTACCAGCCGGTCATCATGGCCGGCCAAGGCCATCAGGTCATCGAGGTCTTGAAGGAGGCTCGGGACAAGGGGGGCTTCGTCCTCGTTGTTGAGGGCGTGGTGGGCACCAAGGACGAGGGGGTCTACTGCCGGGTTGGTGAGGAGAACGGCAAGGAAAAGACGGCTCTGGAATGGATCACCGAGCTGGGGAGCAGCGCTCTGTTGGTGCTCCCCATCGGCGCCTGCGCCACCTACGGGGGCGTCCCGGGTTCAGCGCCCAATGTGACGGGCGTCAAAGGGGTGGCTGAAATCTTCAAAGAGAGGGGCGTAGCCACGCCAGTGGTGAACATCCCCGGCTGCCCGCCCCACCCCGACTGGTTCGTGGGCACCGTGGCCACGGCCCTGCTGGTTCTCAGTGGAGGTGGGGGGATCCCGGAGACCGTCCAGGCCCTGGGTGGCGTGGACGACTACGGGCGACCCAAGGTCTTCTACGGTCAGCTCGTCCACGACCACTGTGAGCGCCGCGCCGACTTCGATGAGGGCCGTTTCGCCAAGCAGTTTGGCGAGCCCGGGTGTCTCTACGAGCTGGGCTGTAAGGGGCCCGTGACCTACGCCGATTGTCCCGCCCGGCGCTGGAACAACAAGGTCAGTTGGTGCGTAGGCTGTGGCCACGGCTGCATCGGCTGCACCGAGCCCATCTTCGTGGACGGTGTCTCGCCTTTGCGTGCTAGGGTTTCGGGCGTCACCCTGCCCGGGGTCAGGACCAACGCCGATAGGATCGGCATCGGCCTGGCGGCGGCCACGGCCGTGGGCATTGGGGCGCACCTGGTGGGTTCTGCAGCCCGAGGCCGGCTGGGCAAAGGTGCTGAGGAGTAGATAGCTCGTCCCCTGTCTGGCAGAGGGCGATAAGCTACACCAAGGAGGTCAAGGACAATGGCAAAGATCACCATAGATCCCATGACCCGCATCGAGGGCCACCTGAAGATCGAGTGCGTGGTGGAGAATGGGGAGGTCAAGGAGGCTAGGGCGGCGGGGATGCTCTTCCGTGGTTTCGAGATCCTCCTGCGGGGCCGTGACCCCCGGGATGCCCAGCGCCTCACACAACGCATATGAGGTGTCTGACCGACGTGTCACGCGCTGAGTTCAGCGCTCGCTTTGGACGAGGCCCTGGGGGTCTCGGAGAAGGTTCCCGATAACGGCCGCATCATCCGCAACCTGATCCAGGGGGCCAACTACATCCAGTCCCACATCCTCCATTTCTACCACCTGGCGGCCCTGGACTACGTGGATGTGACCCATGTAGCCGGCTACGACGGCCCTGATCCTGGCCTACGCTCGGTGGCCAAATTCATCGAGCGTGGGGCGCTGCAGCCCTTCGTGCCGCGTTTCGAAGGCGACTACCGCCTGCCGCCTGAGGTTGATCGGGCCGCCGTGTCCCATTACATTAAAGCTCTGGACATGCGTCGCGAGGCTCAGGAGATGCTGGCCATCTTCGGTGGCCACATGCCTCATAACATGGCCGTCGTACCCGGCGGCGTCACCGAAGTGCCCACTGTGGACAAGATCGCTAACTTCCTGTGGATGCTCAACCGGCAGCGGGATTTCATTGACAACGTCTACATCCCTGATGTCCTGGCTGTGGCCGGTGTCTATTCCGACTACTTCGAAATCGGCGTGGGCTGCAAGAAGTATCTGTCCTATGGGCTGTTCGACCTGGACACCAAGCTGCCCCTGGAGCAGCGGGCCAGGCTGCACAAGCAGGGCACGACGGACGAAACCCTGACTCACAAGGCCCTCGACTCCGCTAAAATCACCGAGGACGTCAAGTACAGTTGGTACAAGTCCGGCTCCGGCCTGAATCCCCGCCAGGGCGAGACAGACCCTGATCCTCACAAGGCGGGGGCCTATTCCTGGATGAAGGCGCCGCGCTACAACGGGGAGGTCCACGAGGTGGGGCCCCTGGCCCGCATGCTGGTCTCCTACACGGCCGGCGAGCCGACGGTTCAGAAGCTGGTGAACGACACCCTGGCCTATTTCGATGCCCCGCCTACGGTCCTCTTCTCCACCCTGGGTCGCCACGCGGCGCGGGCCCTGGAGACCAAGTTTGTAGCCGACGCCATGGTTGACTGGCTCCTGCAGCTCAAGCCGGGTGAGCCCGTCTATGTGGATCACACGGTGCCCGACAAGAGCGAGGGTCTGGGCCTGTGGGAGGCGCCGCGAGGAGCCCTGTTGCACTACATCAACATCGAGGGGGGCAAGATCAAGAACTACCAGTGCGTGGTGCCAGGCACCTGGAACAACTCGCCGCGCGACGACAGGGATCAGCCGGGGCCAGTGGAGCAGGCTCTGACAGGCGCGCCGGTCAAGGATGTGGAGAACCCCTTTGAGATCGTGCGCATCGTCCGCGCTTTTGACCCCTGCATCGCCTGCGCCGTCCACCTGGTCACGCCCAAGGGACGCAGCCTGGGCGAGTTCAGGGTTGTGTAGGGGAGGTGGAACGTGGCAGAGGCAAAGCTGGAAGGATACCTGAAGCACCCCCTCCTGGAGCGGGCGGGCCATTGGATCCACCTGTTGAACGTCACTATCCTGATCCTGACGGGGTTCCAGATTCATAGCCCGAGCTGGAACCTCTTCGGCAGCCTGAACACGGCCCGCTTCCTCCACTTCATCTTTATGTACCTCTTTTGCGCTGTGGGCGCCTTCCACACCTACCATTGGCTGGTGTCGGGAGAATGGCGAGATGAGTTCCCAACGGCCGAGAGCTTCAGGACCATAGGACCCTGGCTGAGGTACTATCTCTTCCTAACGGATGAGAAGCCGCAGGTCATTAAGTACAACCCTCTCCAGAAGTTCACCTACCTGGGCATGTTCGTCATCTCCGTGGTGCAGGGGGTTCTAGGCTTCGCCCTGTACTGGCCCGATCTCTTCGCAGCAGTGGTGAACCTGGCCGGCGGGTTGACCTACGTGCGCGCCTATCACTACCTGGTCAACTGGATCTTCATCTACTTCCTGATGCTCCACCTCTATCTCGTCTTCTCCGAGGGCCTCAGGCTCCTCAAGGCCATGATCACCGGCTACGAGGCCCCCGCCGAAGAGGCCTAGGGAGCCATCAGGCTGGGGAGGCAAGGATGTCCCTGGTATCCACTGGGCGAGGAAGCATGGCCAAGGGAAACAGGAGAGGGGCAGAGGGACGATCCTCTGCCCCTCGTACGTTGATCCTGGGCGTGGGCAATATCCTGCTCCAGGACGAAGGCTTCGGCGTGCACCTGGTGCAGGCCATGGAAGGGCTGTCTTTGCCGCCGCACGTGGACCTGCTGGACGGGGGGACGGCTGCCCTGGACCTGCTCAACTACATCGCGGACTACGACCGCCTCATCGTCATTGACGCCGTCAGGGGCGGCAGCGAGCCAGGGGCCGTCTATCGCTTCACCCCCGAGGATATCACGCCCGAGAGCAAGTTCATCACCTCGGTGCATCAGATTGACCTGCTCGATGTGCTGGGGATGGCCGAGCAGTTGGGCTGCCGGCCCCGAGAGATCATCATCTACGGCGTAGAGCCCAAAGAGGTGAGCTGGGGCCTGGAGCTCACCCCTGAGCTCGCAGCCCTGGTTCCAAAGGTTGTGGAGCTGATCCTGAAAGAGATAGCCTGAAAAAGGCGGCTTGCTTTTTCGCGAAGTAGGGATTATAATTCTGCACGTCCCAGCGAGACAGTGTTATGCATGAGTTTGCTGTCACCCAGGGGGTATTGGCCACAGTCCTGGAGCACGCTGAAAAGGCCAAGGCCAGACGGGTCACCCAGATCAATCTGGTCATCGGCGATATGACCGGCATCATTGATGACTCGGTACAGTTCTATTTCGATGTCTTGAGCGAAGGCACTATCGCCCAGGGAGCTACCCTCTCCTTTCAGCGCATCCCCACCCAGATGCGTTGCCATCACTGTGGGCGCATTTTCACCCCCCAGGACCTGGACTGGCACTGCCCTGACTGCGGCCAGCTCAGCTTCGAGGTGGTGGCAGGCAAAGAGTTCTACGTTGACAGCATTGAGGTGGAGTAGGCCCCATGGCTGCTGGAGCAGACGAGGGTACACCTTTGGCGGAGAGAGCTGACCTTATCCTGAGAAAGGTCCACGTCACCGGCGTGGTGCAGGGGGTGGGTTTCCGCCCCTTCGTCTACCAACTGGCCGACAGATACGGGCTGACGGGCTGGGTGTGCAACACCTCAGCGGGCGTGGATATTGAGGTCGAGGGCCGGCGCGAGGTCCTGGATCGGTTCCTGTTCGATCTGCAGGCCGAGGCCCCGCCCCTGGCTCGCATCGAGAAGGTCACGTCATCCGATCACCCCCCCAACGGCTACGACCACTTCGAGATCCGCCACAGCGTGGCCCAGGAGGGGAGGTTCCAGCCCATCTCGCCTGACATCTGCACCTGCCCTGACTGCCTGCGGGAACTGTTCGACCCCCGGGATCGGCGCTACCGTTACCCCTTCACCAACTGCACCAACTGCGGCCCCCGCTTCACTATCATCCAGGACATCCCCTACGATCGTCCCAAGACCACCATGCGCCCCTTCGTCATGTGCCCTGTCTGCCAGGCTGAGTACGATGATCCTCTCGACCGTCGTTTTCACGCCCAACCGAATGCCTGTCCAGAGTGCGGCCCGAAGGTGTGGTTGGCTCAAAGCCCAAAGTCCAAGGTCCAAAGTCAAAATCTGTTGGCTTCGGACGGCTCGACCGAGGCTTCGACGGTGAGCGGCTCGACTGAGCCTTCGGCCGTTCGGCTGAGCCTCGACGGCGAAGCCTTGAGAGCTTGCCCCGAGCCTGACGAAGGGGCCTCAGCCCGAAGGCTCGCCGAAGTCTCTGGACTTGGGACTTTGGACTATGCGGACGATCCTATCGAGAGGGCGCGGCAGCTCCTGACCCAGGGGGCTATCGTGGCCGTGAAGGGTCTCGGAGGTTTCCATCTGGCCTGCGACGCCACCAACGACGAGGCGGTGCGACGGCTGCGAGAGCGCAAGGGGCGGGTGGACAAACCTTTCGCCATCATGTCCTACGACCTGGAGACGGTGAAGAGGTACTGCTACGTCAACGAGGAGGAAGGCCGGCTGCTGGAGTCGCGGGAGCGCCCCATCGTCTTGCTCCGGGAGCGGCCTGACTCGCCCATCTCGGAGTGGGTAGCGCCGGGCAACAAGTATCTGGGGGTCATGCTGCCCTACACGCCGCTCCATTACTTGCTGTTGAGTAACGAGGAACGAGTGATGAGTGACGAGAGGGACTCGTCTCTCCTTGCCCTGGTGATGACCAGCGGCAACTATTCCGAGGAGCCCATCGCCACCGACAACCGGGAAGCCCTGGAGCGACTGGCCTGCCTGGCCGACTACTTCCTGCTCCACGATCGGGACATCCACGCTCGCTGCGACGACTCGGTGGTGCGCGTTTTCCAGGGACAGGAGCTGCCCATCCGCCGCTCGCGGGGCTACGCCCCCTATCCCGTGCGCCTCCCCTTCCAGGTGCGCCAGATCCTGGCCTGCGGGGCGGAACTGAAGAACACCTTTTGCCTGACCAAGGAGAACTACGCCTTCCTGAGCCAGCACATCGGCAATATGGAGAACTTCGAGACCCTTGTATCCTACGAGGCCATGATCGAGCATTTCAAACGGTTGTTTCGCGTCGAGCCGGAAATCATCGCCTATGACATGCACCCAGAGTACCTGGCCACCAAGTATGCCAAATCGCAAATCGCAAATCGCAAATCGCAAATCGCGGTCCAGCACCACCACGCCCACATCGCTGCCTGCATGGCCGAGCAGGGGTTGGAGGAGCCGGTCATCGGCGTGGCCTTCGATGGCACTGGCTACGGGGCAGATGGTCGTATCTGGGGCGGCGAGTTCCTGGTCTGTGACTACACCGACTTCCGGCGTGCTGCTCACCTGGCCTACGTGCCCCTGCCCGGCGGCGAGGCGGCTATCAGGCGGCCCTACCGCATGGCCTGGAGCCACCTCCGTCACGCCTACGGCTCTTTGGACCTCGATCTCCCCACCATGGAGGGGCTTGATCCGCTGGAGCAGAAGGTGGCCTGGCACCAGATGGAGGCCGGGCTCAATTCCCCCCTGACCTCGAGCATGGGCCGCCTCTTCGACGCCGTCTCGGCCCTCATCGGCCTGCGCCAGATGGTCAACTACGAGGCCCAGGCAGCCATTGAGCTGGAGATGATCGCCGCTGAGGGGGTCGAGGAAGCCTACGAATGGGGGTACAGGCGGGGCCCTGAGCTCCGTCGAAGGGCTGCCGAAGGGATGCAGGATGGGCCATGGATTGTGGATCCTGCTCCAGTCATCCGTGGCGTCGTGGCTGATCTACGAGCTAACGTCCAACGGCCGATCATCGCCGCCAGGTTTCACAACGCCGTGGCTCACATGGTGTCAGAGGTGTGCGGTCTGATCCGGGAGCGGGAGGGCCTGAACCGCGTGGCCCTGAGCGGTGGCGTGTTCCAGAACGTCTACCTTCTGGCCAGGACCTTGGAGCTGCTACGGAGAGCGGGCTTTAAGGTCTACATCCACCACCTCGTCCCGCCCAACGACGGAGGCATTGCTTTGGGGCAGGCGGTGATCGGGCATTTCAGCTGTGCCCGAGGCTAAAGGAGGGTTAAGATTATCCCGCCAGCCATGTTTCTGAAGCTGGTCACGAGCGAAGAAGGGTCGCCAGGAGGCAACAATCAATGTGCTTAGCCATACCCGCTCGGGTGGTATCCATCGAGGGCCTGGAGGCTGAGGTGGACATGGGCGGCATCAGCCGCCGCATCAGCCTGTGGCTGACGCCGGAGGCCCAGGTCGGCGATTACGTCCAGGTGCACACCGGCTACGCCATCGGCGTCATTGACGAGGCCGAGGCCCAGGAGACTCTGCGCCTGTTCCAGGAACTGGCGGAGGCTCTGCCTCAGGAGGTCTTGCTGGAGGCCGTGGGAGCCCCATGAAGTACGTAGACGAGTACCGCAACGGTGCGCTGGCCAAGGGCCTCATCGAGCACATCCATCGTCGCTCCACCCGCCCCATCCGCCTCATGGAGTTCTGCGGCGGCCACACCGTGGCCATCCTGCGCTACGGCATCCGCCAGGTGATGCCCCCCACGGTGGAGATGCTGTCTGGCCCTGGCTGCCCCGTGTGCGTCACGGACAACGCCGATCTGGACAAGGCCATCGCCTTGGCCCGGGAGCCGGGGGTGATCATCGCCACCTTCGGCGACATGTTCAAGGTGCCTGCCAGCCGCAGCAGCCTCCAGAAGGTCAAAGCGGAGGGGGCCGACGTGCGCATGGTCTACTCCCCTCTGGACGCCTTACACCTCGCCCGGGACAATCCGGATAAAGCGGTCGTCTTCCTGGGGGTGGGCTTTGAGACCACCGCCCCGGGCATCGCCGCCTCCATCCTGCAGGCGGAGCAGGAGGGGATCGAGAACTACTACCTTCTGTCTATGCACAAACTGACCCCGCCGGCCACCAAGGCTATCCTGGACGCGGGTGAGGTGCGGCTGAATGGCATCATCGGCCCAGGCCACGTGACCACTGTCATCGGCGCCCGAGCCTGGGAGTTCCTGCCCCAGGACTACGGCATACCCTGCGTCATCGCTGGCTTCCAGCCCCTGGACATCCTGCAGGGCGTGGCCATGCTGGTGGATCAGTTGGAGGAGGGGCGGGCCGAGGTGGGGATCGCTTACCGCCGCAGCGTGCGGCCCGAAGGCAACCAGTGGGCCATGGAGCAGATGTACCGCGTCTTCGAAATCTGCGAGGCACCGTGGCGGGGGTTAGGGGTGGTTCCCCAGAGTGGGTTGAAGCTGCGGCCCAAGTATGCCCGCTTCGACGCCGAGCAGGCTTTCGACATTGACCCCGGGCCGACGCGGGAGCCTAAGGGCTGTCGTTGTGGGGAAGTGCTGCGGGGAGTGGCTGAGCCCCTCGATTGCCCTCTCTTCGGCAAAGGCTGCGTTCCGGAGCGGCCCATGGGGCCCTGCATGGTTTCGGCCGAGGGGGCCTGCGCAGCCTACTATCACTACGGAGGGGTGTATGAGGGATAGGGACAAGATCCTCCTGGCCCACGGCAGCGGCGGCAGGATGAGCCATGAGCTGGTGGAGAAGCTTTTCCTGCCCCCCTTTGTTAACCCCGCCCTGGCTCGCCTGGACGACTCGGCGGTGCTGGAAATGTCCAAAGTCCAAAGTCCGAAGTCTGAAGTCCGGGGCCCCTCGACTTTGAACTTTGGACCCCTGACCTCGGACTTTCGCCTGGCTTTCACCACCGACTCCCACGTGGTCAAGCCGCTCTTCTTCCCCGGCGGCGACATCGGACGGCTGGCCGTGTGCGGCACGGTGAATGACCTGGCCATGAGCGGCGCCACCCCCCTCTACCTCTCGGCAGCCTTCGTCATCGAGGAGGGGTTGACGGTGGGCATCCTGCGGCGGGTGGTGGAGTCCATGCGGGCCGCGGCAGCCGAGGTGGGAATCCAGATCGTGGCTGGTGACACCAAGGTGGTGGAGCAGGGCGGAGCCGATGGGCTGTTTATCAGCACCGCCGGCGTGGGCCTCGTCCCGCCGGGGGTGGACATCTCCGGCACCAGGGCCCAGGTGGGCGACGTGGTGCTCCTCTCCGGCCCCATCGGCGACCATGGCATCGCCGTCCTCAGCGAGCGGGAAGGGTTGGGCTTTGAGACGGAGCTAGAGAGCGACATCGCCCCCCTCAACGGCCTGGTGGCGGCCATGCTGGAGGCCAGCCACAATATCCACGTCCTGCGCGATCCCACCCGTGGCGGCCTGGCCACCACCCTGAACGAGATCGCCCGTCAGTCCCAGGTGGGCATCCGCATCGAGGAGGGGAAGATCCCCGTGCGGCCCGCCGTCCACGCCGCCTGCGAGATGCTGGGCTACGATCCCCTCTACGTGGCCAACGAGGGCAAGCTGGTGGCCATGGTAGCCCCCGAGGATGCCGAGGCGGTGCTGGCGGCCATGCGCAAGACCCGCCATGGCCAGGGGGCGGTGGCCATTGGTCAGGTGGTGGCGGAGCCAGCGGGCAGGGTCCTGATGCAGACGGAGATCGGTGGGACGCGCCTGGTGGACATGCTGACCGGGGAGATGCTGCCCAGGATCTGCTAAGAACCTATCCGGAAACCCCATTGTGGGGCGGCTGCCCACGCAGGCTCGAAAGCCTGCGCCACGGTTTTCGGCTCTAAGGGCGGATGGCCAGAGCCCCTCGATGTGCCGTGGGGGATGTTCTGAAGCTCGAAGCTCTCTAAAGGGCGCTCTCCTCGACGTGAACGCCGTCTTGGTAGCGCTTTTTGACATCTTGACCCTGGTGTGGTAAGATTGAAACCTGCATGAGATGTTCACTGTGAGGAGGAGAAGGTGTCAGCAAGCAACGAACTGACAGGCGGTTCCCAACGCAGAGGCATCAGCCGGCGCACATTTCTCACCTGGGCCCTGGGTTTGTCTTTCCTGGGCACCCTGGTTGGGGTGCTGGTGCCCATCATCGGCTACCTGTGGCCCCCGGCGCGGGGGGCTGGGGCCGGTGGGGGACGGGTCCTGGTTGGGACCACGAAGGACCTGCCCGTGGGCCAGGGCAAGGTGGTGCCCGTGGAGAACAAGCCGGTGGTGGTGGTCAATACTGCCCAAGGCATCAGGGCCTTCTCCGCCATCTGCACCCATCTAGGCTGCATCGTGGAATGGGATCAGGCCCGACAATTCATCCTGTGCCCATGCCATGACGGCCGCTTTAACCCTATCAACGGCGCCGTTATCTCCGGCCCGCCGCCAGCCCCCCTGCCTCCGATGGAGGTCTTCGTCGAGGGGGAGAACATCTACGTGGGAGGTGCTTGATGCTAGACCTCACTGCCCTTGGTGATCGCGTCATGGACTGGCTCGACCAGCGCCTGGCCATACGGAAACCTCTGAATGATCTGCTCAACGAGCCCATGCCCCTCCGGGCCAGGACCTTCTTCCTGGGCGGGATCACTCTCTTCTTCTTCTTCGTGCAGGGCGTCACCGGCATCCTGCTGGCCCTCTATTACCGACCCACCCCTGAGGCGGCCTATGAGAGCATCCTGCTCATCCAGAACCAGGTCAACTTCGGCTGGCTGATTCGCAGCCTCCATTCCTGGTCGGCCAACCTGATGATCGTCTTCTGTGTCCTGCACCTGCTGCGGGTCTACTTCCAGGGAGCCTACAAGCCCCCCCGCGAGATGACCTGGGTGGTAGGTGTCCTGCTCCTGGCGGTGACCCTGGCCTTCGGCTTCACCGGCTACCTCCTGCCCTGGGATCAACGGGCCTACTGGGCATCCACCGTGGGCAGCGAGATCGCCGGGGCCGTGCCCCTGGTGGGTTCCATCCTGTTGCGCTTCCTGCGGGCCGGCACCGATATCACCGCCCTGACGCTGACCCGCTTCTTCGGCATCCACGTCCTGGTCCTGCCCGTCACCCTGACCGTCCTCCTGCTGGCGCATCTGTTCATGATCCACCAGCAGGGGCTCTTTGACCCCTCGCGGCCCGGTGCCACCCACATCAAGAAGGGAGAGTGAGAAGCCATGCTGTCTGAACCTGAGAAGCACGATGAACGTTCGGAAGCACCCAGGGCTGAACTGCTCACGCCGCAGCCTCAGAAGCCGGAGACCATCCCCTTTCTCAACTATCTGTTCGGCGAACTCATCATGTGGTACATCATGCTGGCCGTGCTGATCATCCTGGCCTCCCTCTTCCCGGCTGGCCTGGAGGAGAAGGCCGATCCCCTCCGCACGCCTCCCCACATCAAGCCTGAGTGGTACTTCCTGGCCATATACCAACTGCTGAAGCTGGTGCCGCGCAGCATCGGCATCCTGACGCCCATCGTGGGCATCATCATATTGTTGCTCTTGCCTTTCCTGGACCGTAACCCCGAGGTTCATCCTCGCAAGAGACCTCTGGCTATAGCCATCGGCCTGGTCGTCGTGGTGGCCATGACGATCCTGACCATCTGGGGGTATTATAGCTGATTTTTTCGGCCCTGCAGGGAGGTCGTTATGATGCGAGCGCTTGTGGTATTTGAGATAGCTATCCTGGCCCTGGGGCTGACCGTCGTCCTCATCGTCTTGCCGGGTCTGGCCCTGGCCCAACCCCCCATCCCCCATCCCCTGGAGGGGCGTCAGGCGTGCCTGACCTGCCACGAGACGGGGGTGGGCGGCGCGCCCCCGGTGCCTGACACCCACGCCGGCCGCACGGACCGGGTGTGTCAGTTGTGCCACAAATGGGTGAGCGCCGAGGCCGTGGCGACTCCCGAACCAGAGGCCACCACCCCCCCGCTGGTGCCTCCCCCTATTCCCCACTCCCTGGAGGGGCGCGATGCCTGTCTGGCCTGCCACGAGGCCGGCGTGGGCGGCGCCCCGCAGGTGCCCAAAGATCATGCTGGCCGCACCAACGACATCTGCCAGAACTGTCACCAGCCGGCCGTGGTTGCCGCTCCCACAACCCCCGTGGAACCGACGGCTACTATCACCCCCACCTCGCCGGCAGCCCCGCCCCAGATCCCTCACCCCGTGGCGGGGCGGGAGCTCTGCCTGAGCTGCCATGAGACCGGCGTAGGCGGCGCACCACAGTTCCCGGCCGATCACGCCGGCCGCTCCAACGAGGGATGCCAATTCTGTCACCAGCCGATCGCCACGGCACAACCCACCGCTGCCCAGGCCGGCCCGCCCACCATCCCCCATTCCCTGGAGGGGCGTGACAACTGCCGTATGTGCCACGAGACCGGCGTGGGAGGTGCCCCGCAGTTCCCGGCCGACCACGCTGACCGCACCAACGATACGTGCCAGGGCTGTCACCAGCCAGCGGCCATGGCCCAGCCGACGCCCACACCTACGCCTACGACCCCCCCTCGACCCTTGCCTACGCCCATCCAGTACCCCTTCACCCCCGGGCAGAACACTTGCCTGGATTGCCACAAGGCCCTGGGAGGCAAACACGAGAAGATCACCACGGCCTGGCAGGGCAGCATCCACGCCAGCCGGGGCATCCGCTGTCCCGATTGCCACGGCGGCGACCCCGCGGCCAGCGACGCCGGGGCGGCCATGTCGCCTCAGGCCGGCTACATCGGTGTGCCCGCTAAGGCCGATATCCCGAGCCTGTGTGGCTCCTGCCACGCCCGGGTGGAGTTGATGCGCCAGTACGATTTGCCCATTGACCAGTATGCCAAGTACCTGGAAAGCCAGCACGGCCAGCTCCTGACCCAGGGAGACCAGAGGGTGGCCACCTGTTTCGATTGCCACGATGGCCACGGCACCAGGGAGGTCAACGATCCCTCCACCAGCGTCTATCCCACTAACGTGCCCGGCCTGTGTGCCTCTTGCCACTCGGACAAGGGGTTCATGCGCCCCTATGGTATCCCCACCAACCAGTACGAATTGTATAAAGAAAGTGTCCACGGTATCGCGCTGCTCAAGAAGCAGGACCTGCGGGCGCCCAGTTGTGCCACCTGCCATGGGACTCACGGCGCCGCGCCTCCTGGCTTTGAAGAGGTGGCCAGCGTCTGTGGGGGATGCCACACGGCCACTCAGGACTACTACTTGCAGGGCAGGCATGGGGCCAAAGCGCCCGGCATGCCCGAGTGCGTGACCTGTCATGGCCACCATGACGTCATGGTGCCCAGCGAGGAGATGTTCCTGGGGGATCAGCCACGGCACTGCGGTAGCTGCCACGCCCCCGACACTCCTATCGGAGGGATAGTGGCTGACATGTATCAGGCCCTGGCCGGAGCGGCCGGCGCCGTGGAGGAGGCGGAGGCCATGGTGGCTCGGGCGGCGGCCAGGGGCCTGATCGTGACCGTGGAGGAGGAGAGGCTGCGGGAAGCCAAAACCAGCCTGACCATAGCCCGGGCGGCCCAGCACACGGTCCAGTTGGCCACAGCGGAGAACAAAACGGAGGAGGCCAGGAGTATCGCCACCGAGGTGCGGGACAGGGCCGAGAAGGCCATCGCCGAGACCGTCTTCCGCCGCCAGGCTATGGTGGTGGCCGTGGCCAGCATCGCCCTGATCAGTGGCCTGCTCTACTATGCCAAGCGGCAACTGGATGAAGACTATTTTAAACGGGTCAGGAAATTCTAACCATGAGACCCCAACGGGTCTACGACAGCTTGCGTTTCAAGATCACAGCCGGAGTGGTCATCCCCCTGCTGCTGAGCATGGTGTTCTTCACCTATTTCCAGTATGTGCGCCAACGCAACCTCCTGATGGACAGTATGAAGCGCAGCAGCACCAACCTGGGAGAGGTGATCGAGGGTAGCCTGCGCTACGCCATGCTGTCCGGTGACCTGTCGGAGACGCGACAGATCATGGACGACATCGCCACCCAGAGGGGGGTCAAGAACCTCGTTCTGCTCGACAAGAGGGGTGAGATCCGCATCTCCTCGCAGGAAGAGGAAGTGGGGACGAGGCTCGATCGGCAGGACCCCACCTGCCAGATCTGTCATCAGGAGGAGCCCCAGGACCGCAGCCGCAGCGTGGTCTTCACCACCCAACGCGGCGAGCGGGTTTTCCGCAACGTCAACCCCATCGCCAACGCGGAGGAGTGCCACGCCTGCCACGATCCCGCCACCAGGATCAACGGTGTCCTGATCACGGACCTGTCCATGGCCGAGATTGATGCCCAACTGGCGGCCGATGTGCGCCAGAACATCCTGCTTTCCTTGGTCGGCATCCTCCTGGCGGCCCTGGGTGTCAACTTCGCCATGAACCGGCTGGTGCTCAAGAAGCTGGAAGAGTTTATGGTACCCATTAAACGCTTCAGTCAGGGCGACTTCACACCCCGGGTGAGGGTCGGCGGCCGGGACGAGATTGGCGAGCTGGCCGAGTCCTTCAACCGCATGGCCCAGGGGTTGGAGGAGAAGGCCAGGCTGGAGCGCCAGGTCCAGGAACGCACCGTGGCACTCCAGCGCCAGACGGAGCGGCTCTCCGCCCTGCATCGCATCACGGCTACCACCATCCGCTCCCTGGACCTGGCCCAGATCCTGGACCGCGGGTTGGCCGAGGTGCTGGAGGTGATGGACATGGAGGCGGGGGAAATCTATCTGCTGGAGGATGGGGGGGAGAGGTTGAAGCTGCGCGCCTACGTGGGTTCCCCGACCGACTTTGTCCAGGAGGAGACCACCATCGGGGTGGGCCAGTGCCTGTGCGGCCAGGCCAGCCATCTGGCGGAGACCATTGTGGTGCAGGATGTCTACAACGACCCCCGCGCCACCCGCCTGGCCTGTCAGCGCCAGGGCTATCATTCCGTGGCCTGTGTGCCCCTGCGGGCCAAGGATCGCGCCCTGGGGGTGTTGACTGTCCACGACCGACCGCCCCGCCACTTCGGCCCCTATGACGTGGAGCTGCTGACGGCCATCGGGAACCAGTTGGGCATAGCCATCGAGAACGCCCAATTGTATGAGGGGATGGAGCGGCGGGTTCAGGAGCTATCTCAGGAGGTGCAGAACCTGGCTGTGCTGGAGGAGCGGGATCGGATCGGGCGGGAGATGCACGATGGGCTGGCCCAGGCCCTGGGTTATCTCAACCTCAAGCTCAAGGTGGCCCAAGGGCACCTGGCCGCCGGCCGGCTGGCCCAGGCTCAGGAGGACCTGGAGCAGATCGAGGAGGTTATCAGCGAGTCCTACGACGACGTGCGTGAAGCCATCACCAACCTGCGGACCACCGTCTCCCGGGAGCGGGGGCTGATCCCTACCCTGCGGGAGTACGTCCACGAGTTCGGCCTGCGCCACGGGTTGCAGACGGAGCTGGTGGTGCGTGATGGCGATGTGGAGCCCCACTTCGCCCCGGCCGACGAGATCCAGCTCATCCGCATCGTGCAGGAGGCCCTGGCCAACGTACGGAAGCATGCCCAGGCCCAGCGAGCCCTGGTCGCCTTCAAGCTGGATGGGAACCAGACGGAGATCGTCATCCAGGACGACGGTCGGGGCTTCGATGCCGACACCGTAGCCCGCAAGGGTGGGCGGCACTTCGGCCTGGCCATCATGAGGGAGCGGGCGGAGAGCCTGGGCGGGGCCCTGTCCATTGAGAGCCAGCCTGGCAAGGGGACCAGGGTCATCGTCCGTGTCCCCCGGGGCCAGGAGGGGGAAGAGGGGTAGACATGGAGGCCATGCGGGTGTTGCTGGTGGACGACCACATCCTGTTCCGCAAGGGATTGGCCAGCCTGCTGGCTGCCCAGGAGGATTTCGAGGTGGTGGGCGAGGCCGGGGATGGGCTGGAGGCCCTGGAGCGGGCGCGGGAGCTGATGCCGGATCTGATCCTCATGGACATCACGATGCCCGTCTGCGATGGGCGGGAGGCCACGCGGCTGATCATGGAGGAGATGCCCTACGTCAAGATCGTCATGCTCACCGTCTCCGATGACGACCGGGACCTCTTTGAGGCCATCAAGGCTGGGGCGCAGGGCTACCTTCTGAAGAAGCTGGAGCCGGAAGAGCTGTTCGAGATGCTGCGGGGCGTCTCCCGGGGCGAGGCGCCCATCTCGCGCCTTATGGCCAGCAAGATCCTGCGGGAGTTCTCCCGCCAGACCCGCCTGCAACCCCGGGGGGGCGAGCCGGGCAGTGCCCTGACCGATCGTGAGCGGGAAGTCCTGCAACTGGTAACTGAGGGGTTGTCCAACGCCGAGATCGCTGAGGCTCTGTACATCACCGAGAACACGGTCAAGAACCATCTGCGCAACATCCTGGCCAAGCTGCACCTGGAGAACCGCGTCCAGGCAGCCGTCTACGCCGTCCGCAAGGGATTGGTGCACGCCCCTTCTCGAGAGACTTAGTGGGGGGTGGTCGAAATATGGGAGGTTTATCTCTGGGAGGATGTGGCCCCCTCGGGTGACTCAAGCCCGCCCTTATAGCCCTTTTGAGCTATCGCAAAGATAGCTCTTTTTTTGCGCCAAAAGGACCAGATTGGGGCATAGACGTAGGGGAAAGAGGGGTTTATAATTAAAAGTACTTATGCGGTTTCCAAGCTGAAGCCTTGCGAAGGTTTCCTCCTCGGACTTGGCAGACCGCAACCAGGCACCTGGGGCTGTGGCCAACCTTCGCAAGGCTTTACTTGGAGGAGGTTGGATCATGAACAAACGTGAGACAAGAGCGGTTGACCCGCTGCTCCTGGCACCCATCCTGCGCACCAGGCTGGGTTACTGGCTGGTGGTGACTGCCCTATCGGCAGTGGTGGCCTGGGGCCTGTACGCCTGGGTGCACCAGCTCCGTGAGGGGTTGGGCGTGACAGGGATGAACCGGCCCATCTATTGGGGCCTGTATATTAGCAACTTTGTCTTCTTCATCGGCATCAGTCATGCCGGGACGCTGATCAGCGCCATCCTGCGAGTAGCCGGGGCGGAATGGCGGCGGCCCATCACCCGCGCGGCCGAGGCCATCACCGTCTTTGCTCTGGCCCTGGCGCTCACGCAAATCTTCGCCGATATGGGCCGGCCAGACCGTCTTCTCAATCTGATCCTACGCGGCCGCTTCCAGTCGCCTCTGCTGTGGGACATCACCTCAGTGGGGATGTACATTACGGGGAGCATCACGTACCTTTACCTGCCGCTGATCCCTGATCTGGCTATCCTGCGGGATCAGTTGCCCGCAACGACTCCAGCCTGGCGGCAGTGGCTCTACCGAACCCTGGCCCTGGGCTGGCACGGCGGCTCCGAACAACGGCGCCGCCTGGAGAAAGCCATCACCATCATGGCCATCCTCATCATCCCCCTCGCCATCTCGGTGCACACCGTGGTTTCCTGGATATTCGGTATGACGCTGCAGCCGATGTGGCATAGCACCATCTTTGGCCCCTACTTTGTCATCGGCGCTATCTACTCGGGCATTGCCACCATCCTCATCGCCATGGCGGTCATCCGCAAAGCCTTCCACCTGGAGGGCTACCTCAAGCCGCTTCACTTCCGCTACCTGGGACTGCTGCTCATCACCTTCAACGCCCTGTGGTTTTACTTCACCTTCGCCGAGTACCTGACCACTGGCTACGGCGGGGTACCCCACGAGATGGCCGTTTTCAACACCAAGCTGAGGGGGGAATACCAGATTGTCTTCTGGGGGATGGTGGCGGCGATGGCGGCGGCCTTTGTGGTGCTGCTTCTGCCTCACCTGCCGGCGCCCAGGCGCATGCGACTGCCGGCATTCCGGCCCAGGTATGCCCTGGCTACGGGGGTGGCTGCCCTGGCCGTGGCCATAGTGATGTTCAGCCAGGCGGCCCCTGTCACTGCTCAGGTCGGGCTGGCGCTGACCCCCACGGTTTCGCAGCGGCTCCTGTGGCTGCTGGGTATCTTGCTGGCCCTCTTCGCCGCCTCGGTCCTGCCCGCTCTGCGCCGCAACATCATCGCCGGCACCGTGGTGGCTTCGCTGCTGGTGGACCTGGGGATGTGGCTGGAGCGCTTCACCATCGTCGTCCCCACCGAGACCCGGCCGATGCTGCTGTATTCCATCGGCATTTACCGTCCCACCTGGGTGGAGTGGTCCATCACGGCGGCAGCTTTGGCGGGTTTTGTCTTGATTTACGCCCTTTTCGTCAAGCTCTTCCCCATCATCTCCATCTGGGAGGTGCAGGAAGCCCCGGAGGCCATCCCGGCCACGGTGGAGCGCTTGCGAAGTTACCTCCCGGAGACGGTGGCGTCTTCTGGGGCGAGTGAGGGAGGGAGTTAATGGAGAGCTGGACCCGAATTCTGACCGTGCCGGGCATGGGCGGAAGCTTTATGCTCTCCGCGATCACCGTGTGGGTGCTGTTCCTGGGTAGCCTCGTGGCCTGGATTATCAGGGCACCCCGGGACAGAGATTGGTGAATCTGCCAGATCATAATGCAGCGCACCCCAGCACCTCTGCTCCAAAGGCTGCTGTCGAAGTGTTGCTGCACCTGGCGGAAGCCTACGGGGCAGCAGCGGAGTTTTCCTTGGCCCATCCCCACTCCCCCTTCGGGGTGATCGAAGTGACCGACGGCTGCACGGGTTGTGGAATGTGTGCGGCCGCCTGTCCCACCGGCGCGCTGGCCCTCACCCCTTCCCTTTTCCCAGAATTGGGAGAGGGGAAGGGGGGATGGAGGGGAAGGGGTGAGGGCGGCATCTCCCTCACCTTTGATGCTGCCCTGTGCACGGCCTGCGGCCAATGCCTCCCCAGGTGTCCCGAGGCAGAAAACGGGGTGCTGCACCTGCAGCGGACCACAGACCTTCAGCGCCTGCCGCAGGGAAGGGTGTCGCTCTACCGGGACCGGAATCGGCGATGTGAGGCCTGTGGTGCCCCCATCGCGCCTGAAGCTATGCTGAGGCGGATAAGAGCCATGTTGGGAGATGAGTACGCTCCCACCCTCAGCGTGATCACACGTTACTGCCCGGACTGCCGGCGACTGCTCGGTTGAGTCTGACGTGCTGTCGCATAGCCTTCGCCTGGCCACTGTACCTATGGCGCCTCGAACGTGGTGATTGACGGCCAAGTCATCAAGGCGACTCGCGACGGGGGAGCGGCATTGTTCCTAACCCGCCCATTTCCCCGTTGGCGAGTCTCGTCTGGAAATGTGGTGCTCGATGAGTGAGCTGCATTACTGAACCAGACGCATTCTCAGAACGGATTTGGTCGCCAGTATCTTTCCCGTGAGTGGTGCGAGATGAAAAATCACCGGGTCTTCATCCTTCTCCGACACCCCCTCTTCGCCCAGGCGGTGGAGAGCCTCCTCCAGGGAGAGGAAGGGATAGAGGTGGTGGGCATAGATACCGATGCCCAGAGGGCCCTGGAGCGAATCAAGGTCCTACAGCCCGACATCCTCGTCGTGGATGAGAACGACGAAGATGAGCCTCTCATACCTGGTGTGTCTCGCATATTCCAGGAGAGCCTGGGGCTGAGGATGATCGGCCTGAAAGTGGGGAGCAATGAGTTGGTCATTTATTCCAGACAGCAGAGAACGGTTACCCGCCCGGAAGATCTGGTTGAGGCGATCCGAACGACGTAACTATCTTGACAATATTAGATTGAACATGTTCGCAAAGAAACCAGGTTTTTTTCCCACTCTGAAAAGGTGGGATTCTGGCCAGGGAACGTGACTGAAACAGCCCTAATTTCTCTGCTTTTGGGCACAAAAAAACCTGGTTTCTGATACTTGAGGCGATCCGAATGGCTTAGCCCCTGCCTTTGGGGTTGTGGAGGAGGTGATTCCGATGCTTCGGCGGCGAACAGGGATAGCAATACTGTCTCTGGCCGTGAGCTTCATGATACCTTTCATGGCCGGAGCTCAACCCCTGGCTCACCCTCCTGGCCAGGGCGAGAACGCCTGTTTCTATTGCCACGCCTCGCTCAGCGGCCGCAACCAGGTTGTCGCTGAGGAGTGGGCGGGCAGTATTCACGCTGTGCGCGGGGTGGGCTGCGCCGATTGCCACGGCGGCGATCCCACAGCTCAGGAGATGGCAGCCGCCATGTCGCCCCAGGCGGGCTTTATAGGGGTGCCCCGCAGGGCCGATATCCCCGAACTGTGCGGCTCGTGCCACGCCGATGCGGAGAAGATGCGGATATACAACCTGCCCACAGATCAACTGCGCCAATACCGCCAGGAGAGCGTGCACGGCCAACGGCTGGCCCAGGGGGATGAGAACGTGGCCACCTGCTACGATTGCCACGGCGGCCACAACATCCGCGAGGCCAACGATCCGGGCTCCACGGTCTACCCGGTGAATCTGCCAGGCACCTGCGCCCGGTGTCACGCCAACGCCGACCTGATGGCACCCTACGGCATCCCTACCAACCAGTACGCCCTGTTTAAGGAAAGCGCGCACGGCATCGCCCTGGTGCAGGAACACAATCTGCGGGCTCCCACCTGTGCCACCTGCCACGGCAACCACGGGGCCTCCCTGCCCGGCTACACCGAGGTGGTTGACATCTGCGGGGCGGATTGCCATCCCGCAGTGCGCGAAGCCTACCTGACCGGGGGGCACGGCCTCGGCTTCGGGGTGACGAAGCCCGAGGTCCCCCGCTGCGTGTCCTGCCATGGCCGCTATAACGTGCCGCCGGCCAGTACAGAGATGTACCTGGGCAACGCGCCCCGACACTGCGGCAGTTGCCACGGGGCCGGCACACTGATCCGCGAGCAGGTGGACGCCATCTACCAGGACCTCACGGATGCCGCCCAGGGCCTGGCCAGGGCCGAGGCAGCCATCGGGCAGGCCCAGAGCACGGGGCTAGCCACGGCGGCCGAGGAGGTGAAACTCCAGCAGGCGAGGACACGCTTGATGGAGGCCAGGATCGTGCAGCACACCGTACAGCCCGAACTGATCAAGTCCAAGACCGATCTGGTCAGAGCCCTCTGTGCCGACATCGAGAGCGCTCTGGATCAGGCGGCGTCGGCCCGGAGATCGTGGCAACGGGCCTGGTTGCAGGGCATGACCATGGGGGTCGTCGCCCTGGGGCTGGTCTCAGCCGCCGGCCTGCTGATGGTCAGGAGGCAGAGTAGATGAAAATCACCCGACGAACCTTCCTCAAGGCCGCTGGCGCAGGGACGGCCACGGTGGCGGTGGCCAAGCTAAGGAGCCCTATCTTCCAGCCCCAGACGGATGGAGCAGCTCCATCCCAGCACGACGAGCGTTGGGTGCCCACCGTCTGCCTGCAGTGCCCCGGCGGGTGTGGCATCCTGGTGCGCGTGGTTGACGGCCGGGCGATAAAGGTCGAAGGGAACCCCCTGCATCCCATCAACAAGGGCAAGGTCTGCCCCAAGGCCAACGCCGGACTCCAGGTCCTCTACGACCCTGACCGCATAAAGGGGCCCATGCGCCAGGTGGGCCAGCGAGGTTCAGGGCAGTGGGAGCCCATCACCTGGGAGGAGGCCATCCAAACCGTGGCCCATGAACTACGGGCCCTCCGCGATGCGGGCCAGCCCCACAGCCTGGTCTTCCTGACCGGTCGGGTGCAGGGCCAGATGGAGGGCCTCATCGAGCGCTTTTGCCGCGCCTATGGCACGCCCAACCTCGTGAACCATGGCAGCATGAGCGTGGAGGGCACGCGCATCGCCAATTACCTCGTCCAGGGCCACCATGCCGAGTCAGCTTACGACTGGGACAACACGATGTACGTCCTGAGCTTCGGTCGAGCCTTCCTGGAAGCCTCGCGGCCCACGGTCCGCCAGTTGCGGGCCTTCGGCTACATGCGCCGCGACCGACCCAACAAACGGGCCAAATTCATCCAGATCGAGCCCCGGCTGTCCATCACCGCCGCTAAGGCCGACGAGTGGATCCCTATCAAGCCTGGCACCGACGGCGCCCTGGCCCTGGGTATAGCTCACGTCATCGTTGCTGAGGAGCTATGGGACCAGGACTTCGTGGGCAAGTACACCCACGGCTTCGATGATTGGACCGATGAGGCCGGCGTGAGCCACATGGGCTTTCGGACACTGGTGCTGCGGGACTACTCGCCGCGCCAGGTAGAGGCCATCACCGGCGTGCCGGCCGAGACCATCGTGCGCATCGCCCAGGAGTTCGCCACCACGCGGCCCTGTATCGCCGCTGGCGGCCGGGGCATCAGCATGCAGTCCAACGGCCTCTTCAACTGGATGGCTATCCAGGCCCTGAACGCCCTGGTGGGCAGCTTCGAGGTGCCTGGCGGGGTGATGACCCAACGGGAGCCGCCTTTCATGCCCTGGCCAGAAGTGATCACCGATGCCGTCGCTGAACAGGGGCTGGCCATGCCCCGCGTGGATCACGCTGGCACCAGGCGCTATCCCCTGGCCAGGAACGTCTACCAGCAGGTGCCAGACAGTATCCTGGCCGAAGATCCCTATCCGGTCAAGGCCCTCCTCCTTTACTATACCAATCCCCTCTTCTCCACCCCCCAGGTGAGCCGCTTCTACGAGGCCATCCAGAAAGTGCCTTTCGTGGTCAGTTTCTCGCCTTTCCTGGATGACAGCAGTGTCCATGCTGATCTCATTCTGCCCGACCACACCTACCTGGAGCGCTGGCAGGACGACGTGGTTGATCCCAGCCTGGGCTACCCCGTGGTCAGCCTGCGACAACCGGCTGTGGAGCCGCTCCACAACACCATGAACACGGGCGACGTGCTGCTTCGCATCGCCCGGCGGGTGGGTGGGGGGATGGCCGAGTCTTTCCCCTGGACCACCTTCCAGGAGGTGCTCCACTATCGGATAGGCGGATTGTGGCAGGCGGAGCGGGGCAGCATCCGCGCCACGACCTTCACCCACTTCTGGGACGAGTTCAGCACCAAGGGTGTGTGGCACGATCCGCCCTATCTCTTCGGGCAGTGGGGTCGGGTCTTCAATACGCCTTCGGGCCGCTTCGAGTTCTACTCCCAGCATCTGCAGCGGACCCTGGAGGGCCTGGCCCAGCAGGAGGCGGCTCATAAGGGCACCTCGGCAGCCGAGGAACTGGAGGCCATGCTGGCCGATCTGGAGGTGGGGGCCCGGGGCGACGAGCTGTATCTGCCCCACTACGAGCCCCCCCTGTACATCGGTGACGAGGCGGAATACCCCTTCCACCTCAACACCTTCAAGGTCATGGCCCATGCTGAGGGGCGGGGGGCCAACAGCCCCTGGTTAGCGGAGAAGTTCGGCCTGCATGTCAACATGAAGTGGGATAGCTGGCTGGAGATCAACCCCCAGGCGGCCGAGGTGTTGGGCATCCACGATGGAGATTGGGTGTGGGTGGAGTCGCCTCTGGGGGAGCGGTTCAAAGTGCGGGTCAAGCTTTATCCGGGCGCCAGGCCGGACACGGTGAACATGCCCTTCGAGTTCGGTCACCGGGCCTACGGCCGCTGGGCCCAGGGGAGAGGCGTCAACCCCAACTGGCTGATCATCAACGCTTACAATCGGCTAGGGGGCACGGCGGCCTGGTTCTCGACGCGGGTGAAGGTGTACAAGGGGTACTGAGGAGGACTCATATGCCGCGCTGGGGTATGGTCATTGATCTCGACCGCTGCGTGGCCTGTCAGGCCTGCACGGCGGCCTGCCAGGCCGAGAACAACGTGACCTTCGTGGGGCCGGAACAGGCCGAGATGGGACGGGCCATCTTCTGGAACGAGGTTCTGAGCGAGGTGGAGGGGGAGTACCCCCACGTCAAGGCCCGCTTCATCCCCCGGCCCTGTATGCATTGCGACAACCCGCCCTGCGTGCGGGTCTGCCCCGTAGGGGCCACCTGGAAAGACGAAGAAGGGATCGTGCGGCAGAACTACGCCCGCTGCATCGGCTGCCGCTACTGCACCGTGGCCTGCCCCTACGGCGCCCGCTACTTTAACTGGTACGCCCCCCAGTGGCCGGAAGGGCTCGAGGCCTACATAAATCCGGAGCGGGTGGAGGGGCCGGGCCGACTGGAGGGGCCAACGCCACGGCCCAAGGGGGTGGTCGAGAAGTGCACCTTCTGCATCCACCGCCTGCCGGTGCCCGCGTGCAACCAGGCCTGCCCTGCTAACGCCCGCTATTTCGGCGACCTTGACGATCCTGATAGCGTGGTTTCCAAGCTGGCACGAAGCCCCCGCGCCTTCCGTCTGCTGGAAGAGCTGGGAACGGAGCCCAAGGTATATTACCTGAAGGAGGGGGCGTAACATGGAAGAGCTAGGAGAAGATTATGCGGCGTAGTACCGCCCTCCTCGGTTTGATAGCTGCTCTCTTTCTCGTCCTGCTATCCTCCGTGGCCCGGGCTCAGGGGCCAAACTACGTGGGCTCCAGAACCTGCGGCCAATGTCACGCCTCCAAGTACGCTGCCTTCCAGGAGACCTGGCATCCCCGGATGCTGCGGGAGGCCAGCGACGAGGCGATTCTGGGTGATTTCACGTCCCGGGATCCAGACCTAACTTTTAGCCGCCATGAGGTGCGCTACGTCATCGGCGGCCAGTACAAGCAGCGCTACCTGACGGAGATCGAGGGGGAGCTGTACGTCCTGCCGGCCGAGTGGAATGTGGTGGCCGGCGAGTGGATGCCCTATCACCCGGCTGACTGGCGGGCGCGGCCCTACAGGAGGCTGTGCGCGGGCTGCCACACCACTGGCTACGACCCCTGGACAGGGGAGTGGTCGGAGATGGGGGTGTGGTGTGAGGCCTGTCACGGGCCGGGCGGTGATCACGTGGCCTCGACGGGCAACCGCACTATGATCGTCAACCCGGCCCGCCTGGACTTCGAGAGCCAGGCTGAGGTGTGCGGTCAGTGCCACAGCCGGGGCCACGACCCGTCAGGCACGTACCCCTTCCCCGTCGGCTTCCGGCCCGGCGGCCCCACCCGCCTGGCCGAGGCCTTCATCTTCACCACTGATCCGGGCGACTTCTGGCCCGACGGCAGCGCCAAGAAGCACCACATGCAGTACCTGGATTGGCAGAAGGGCGAGCACGCCCGGAGCGTCAACTGCATCTTCTGCCACGTCTCCCACAGCAAAGGGGAGACGGACCACCAGACCCGCATGGTGGGCAACCACCGCTGCATCATCTGCCACGAGAGCAAGCGGGATCAGGGGGCCCACATCCCCTTTATGAAGGATGTGCCTGTGTTCTGCACCGACTGTCACATGCCCGCCATCTCCCAGTTGGTTGTCACCGACTTTCAGATCCGCAGCCACACCTTCTGGCCCCCCGATCCGCGCAAGACCATGCAGTACGGTGGCCAGGAAGTGATGCCCACCGCCTGCTACATCTGCCACACGGACAAGCCGGCCGAGTGGGCCGCCGCCGTGCTGGGGCTGCCACTGAGCGCCTCCGCCGTGCAGGCGGCGACCCAGGTGGAGACACCAGCGCCCACGGCTCTGGCCAGGGCTCCGGCCGAGACGCCCGTCCCGGCCCGGGTGCCTGCCGAGACTGAGGAGGCCAGTGGGGCCAATCCACGGCGCCCGGCTCTCGTAGCCAGCAGCGCGGTGGTGTTGGGCCTGCTGGGCCTGGGAGCGGTGTTCTGGACCCGCAGACGCGGTCGGCGGGCTGAAGGGAGGTAAGAGCGATCCTATGAAACGGGCGAAAGTCCTGCTGCTCTGCTTCCTCCTGCTGGCGGCCACGGCCCTGCTGGCTGGCTGCCAGGGAGCCGGCCCCCCAACTCCTCCTCCCCCTCCCCTTCAGGCGTCGCTCCTCCAGCAGCCTACGGTGACCGTTGCCGCCATCGCCCGGCCAGCGCCGGTTACCCCTGTGGCGCCGCCCCCCCTGATCCCCCACGATCTGGAGGGGCGGGACAACTGCCTCATGTGTCACCTGGAGGGCACCGTGGGGGCGCCTATCCTGCCCCACGATCACGCTGGCCGCACCAATGAGGACTGTCGGCGCTGCCACGTGGCCGGTGCGCGGCCCATCGTCGTCGGCGTGGCCCTACCGCCTCCCCAGGTGCCCCATGAGCTGAAGGGTCGCGAGGATTGCCTGATGTGCCACAAGCTGGGCGTCGGCCAGGCACCCCGCTATCCCGACGACCACGCCGGCCGCAGCAGCGAGGTTTGCCTGGCCTGCCATGGGACCCTGACCAGCGCTCAACTGAGCGGCCAGGAGATCTTCGCCAATATCTGCTCCCGCTGCCACGGCCAGAAGGGGGAGGGTGGGCTGGGGCCAGCCCTCAACTCCAGGGCCTTCCTGGCCAGCTACGACGATGCAGCCATCCGACAGGCCATCATCAGCGGGCGGGGTGCTTCCCCCATGCTGTCTTGGGGCGAGTTGGGCCTGCTGACCGACGGCCAGATTGACGAGCTGGTGGCTCTGATCCGCTCCTGGGAGGCGGGAGCACCGTTGGTGGCCGGCACGTCGGCCGCGGAACGGCTCAATGCCGCCCTGGGGGACGCTGCCGAGGGGCGGGAGCTCTTCGCCCGCTTATGCAGCGGCTGCCATGGCCTGGAGGGGGAGATAGAGATCGGCGGGCGGGCCCTGCGCTCGGTGGAGACGCTGGGCAACCTGGATGATGAGACCATGGGCCGCTACATCCGCGACGGCGGGGAGGCCATGCCCTCCTTCCACGCCCTGTTGAGCACCGACGACATCAACGATCTCCTAGCCCTCATGCGATCCTGGCAGGGTGGCCCCAGCACCACCGCCATAGCTCCCCCGCAGCCAACGGTCACTCCGACGGCGGAGATCGTCCCCGCCGTGGGCGTCGCGCCCCGGATCCAGCACCCCATGGAGGGGCGGAGCGATTGTCTTCTGTGCCATGCCCAGGGTAGCCTGAGCCCCTATCCGGCCAGCCACCGGGGCAGGAGGGGCGAGACGTGTCTGATATGCCACCGCTAGACCGAAGATAGCTGGCTATTCACCTGCTCCCGTCGGATCGCCAGACTTCGTCGTGAGCCTTCGGCCGTTCGGCTGAGCCTCGACGGCGAAGCCTTGAGAGCTTGCCCTGAGCGCTTCGGCTGACGCCTCAGCGGAAGCCCTGACGAAGGGGCCTCAGCCCGAAGGCTCAGTCGAACGATCCAACGGCTGAACAGGCGAATTCGGGCTGATCTCGCCGTTTTGGCCCGGATGGTTCGGCTACGCTCACCACAGGTTTGACACTTGTCCTGAGCCCCGCCGAAGGGATCCAGGCCGAGCCGGGTGAATAGTTTAGCTGAAAATGACTTGAGGCGAAGGGCCCTCAAACAACAACTTTTCAGATTCTGGGATAGCAGACCGCAGCCCTATCCTTTCAGCGAGAGGATGGGCTTTTTTGTTGCCTAGAACCCCTTTCCAATCCCGCCGATTTGTTGTATAATATAGGCGTAACCTAATCAGGAGAGGAGCTATGCCTGCTAAGAAAATCCGTGTGCTCATCGCTAAACCTGGCCTGGACGGCCACGATCGGGGGGCCAAGGTGGTAGCCCGCGCCCTGCGGGATGCGGGGATGGAGGTCATCTACACCGGCATCCGCCAGACGCCGGAGATGATCGCCGAAGCCGCCCTCCAGGAGGACGTGGACGTGGTGGGACTGTCCATTCTGTCAGGGGCTCACATGACCCTCTTCCCCCGCATCGTGCAGCTCCTCAAAGAGAAGGGGCTGGAAAATGTCCTGGTCGTGGCCGGCGGCATCATCCCTGACGAAGATGTGCCGGCCCTGAAGGAGCTGGGCATCCGGGGCATCTTTGGCCCCGGGACTTCGACGCAGGATATTGTACAGTTCATCAGAAAGGAAACAAGTGGGCAAGTAGACAAGGAAACAAGGAGAAAGTAAACAAGTAGACAGGGGATGCTCCTGGTGCACTCTTATACTTGTCTACTTGTGTACTCTGACCATGACCCTAGTTGAGCAAGTACTCTCCGGCAACCGTCGGGCCATTGCCCGGCTGATCACCCTCGCCGAGAACGAGGGCTCTGTAGCCCGGCAGGCTCTGGCCGCCCTCTACCCCCACACCGGCCGGGCCCACATCGTGGGCGTCACCGGCGCTTCGGGCACGGGCAAGAGCACCCTGGTCAACGAGCTGACCAAGGCCTATCGTCAACGGGGGAAGACGGTGGGCATCGTGGCCGTTGACCCCACCAGCCCCTTCTCCGGTGGGGCCATCCTGGGCGACCGCGTACGCATGCAGGACCTCAGCGGCGATCCCGGCGTCTTCATCAGGAGTATGGCCACGCGGGGCAGCCTGGGAGGCTTGGCCCGGGCCACCAGCGACGCCGTCAAGGTGCTGGACGCGGCAGGCTACCAGGTGATCTTCGTGGAGACGGTGGGGGCCGGCCAGTCAGAGGTGGAGATCGCCGAGGCGGCCCACACCACCATCGTCGTCACCGCCCCCGGCCTGGGCGACGAGATCCAGGCTATCAAAGCCGGCATCCTGGAAATCGCCGATATCTTCGCCGTCAACAAGGCCGACCTGGAGGGGGCTGATCGTGCCGTGACCGTCCTGCGGATGATGCTCGATCTGGACCCCCGGCCGAGGAACTGGCGACCACCTGTTCTGAAAACCATCGCCCTGCGTGGAGAAGGTGTGGAGCCCTTGATCGAGGCCATCGAGGAGCATGCCACCCATCTGGAGACGAGCGGCCAACGACATCAGCGGGAGCGGGAGCGGGCCCGAGGGGAGCTCATGGACATCCTGCGCCACGAGTTAATGGGACGGCTCCTGGCCGGCATTGATCAGACGGAGATCGAGGCCCTGGTGGAGCGCGTGGTGGAGCGCCAGATGGACCCCTACTCTGCGGCCCAGGCCCTGCTGGGCAAGGAGGCCCGTGGGGGTCCCGAAAGCCTTGCGAAGGCTCGAGAACCTTCGCAAGGCTAACGGACTTTCGATGGCGAGAGACCTCGTGTTGAGGTCTTCGTCTTTTACAGTGGCGGTCGGCGGCGGATGAAATCACGCCGCCTGGGGGTGAAAAACGACCCAGGCACCGTCATTTATGCGGTGCCGTATATGTCTTACGCAAAGAGAAGAGATGCAGCTCATTCTGATCCGGCACGGCGAGTCCACGTGGAACGACGCGGGGCGTATCCAGGGCTGGACCGACTCGCCGCTGACTGAGCGGGGCCGAAGGCAATCGGAGAAGCTGGCCAAGCACCTGGCTCATCTCCCCATCGCGGCCCTCTACACCAGTTCCCTGAAGCGAGCCCTGGAGACAGCCCGCATCATTGCCCACACCCTGAACCTGCCCCTCACGGTGGACGAACGGCTCAGGGAGTATGGCCTCGGCGAGCTGGAGGGCCTGACCATCGAGGAGGTGAAGGAGCGGTATCCAGCCATCTATCGGGGTTGGCAGGAAACCACCCGCTGGATCCCATTACCCGGCGAGGAGGGGAGGGCCGTCTTCGCTCAGCGGGTGAGGGCGGCTATGGCGGACATCGTGAAGGGCCATCCTGATGGGACGGTGGCCGTCATCACCCACGGCGGGGCCATCGGCGTCTTCCTGGCCGGGCTGTTGGGGCTGGACCTGGGTGAGCGCCTGCCCTTCTGGTTCGACAACGCTTCCCTGAGCATCGTCGAACTGGACGGCCATCGAACCCGCATCAGGGCCCTCAACGACACCTGTCACCTGAA
This sequence comes from Anaerolineae bacterium, assembly GCA_046760425.1. Taxonomy (GTDB): domain Bacteria; phylum Chloroflexota; class Anaerolineae; order JBHIEC01; family JBHIEC01; genus JBHIEC01. The sequence continues at coordinate 35,974 of JBHIEC010000001.1, read as the reverse complement.
GGAGAAAGGCTTTGACTCTGAGGTCGAGGAGGAGCCGAATCCATGATCCAGGGGAAAAAGGTGAGACTGCGAGCCATCGAGCGGGAGGACATCCCCCGCTTCGTGCGGTGGCTCAACGATCAGGAGCTAGTCCGCTACCTGGCCCGGTACATGCCCCTCTCCAAAGCCGAGGAGGAGCGGTGGTTCGAGCGGCAACTGGAGGACGAGAGCGGCCGGGTTTTCGCCATTGAGACCCGGGAGGGGGTGCACATCGGCAACATCGGCCTGCACAGGATAGACTGGAAGAACAGCCACGCCGAGTTGGGCATCTTCATCGGCGAGAAGGACTACTGGGATCAGGGCTATGGCACCGACGCCATCCTGACCCTGCTGGATTTCGCTTTCAATGAGATGAACCTCCACCGCGTCTATCTCCACGTCCTGGCCTTCAACCAGCGGGCCATCCGCTGCTACGAGAAGTGCGGCTTTATACTCGAAGGGACGGAACGGGAGGCCGTGTTCCAGGGTGGGCGCTATCATGATCACCTGATCATGGGCCTCCTGCGCCAGGAGTTCAACAGCCGAGTCAAGGAGCCAAGAGATTGAGGGGGAGAGAGATGACTGAGATGAGGAGCATGTACGGGGAGTTAGCTGTGTTCAGCGGGAGGGCCAACCAGGCCCTGGCCGAGGAGATCTGCCGCTACCTGGGCGTCCCCCTGCGCGGCGCCGATGTCTTCCAGTTCCCCAACGAGAACATCTTTGTGCGACTGCACGGTAGCGTCCGCTCCCAGGATGTCTTCCTGATCCAACCCACCTGTTGCCCGGTGAACACCAACATCATGGAGCTGCTGATCTTCATTGATTGCCTGCGGCGGGATTCGGCGGGACGCATCACGGCCGTGGTGCCCTACTACGCCTATGGCCGCACGGACAAGAAGGACCAGCCCCGGGTGCCCATCACGGCCCGGCTCGTCGCCGACCTGATCACCGTGGCCGGGGCGGACCGCTTCCTGACCATAGATTTGCACGCCGGCCAGATCCAGGGTTTCTTCACCATCCCCGTGGATGACATCACCGCCTTTCACATGCTGAGCGACTACTTCATCCAGAAGGGCGTGGAGGATGCCGTGGTCATCGCCCCCGATGTGGGGGCCTCCAAGAAGGCCAGGAACTTCGCCCAGGAGCTGGGCGTCCCGCTGGCCATCGTCGAGAAACGCCGGGTTCTGGATGGTAGCAAGACCAGGGCCCTGAACCTGATCGGGGAGGTGCGGGGGAGGAACGCCATCATCTTCGACGACGAGATTGACACGGCCGGCACAGTGATGGAAGCGGCCCACTTCCTCAAGGACCAGGGCGCTGGGGATATCTACGTCTGTGCCACCCATCCCGTCTTTTCTGACCCGGCCGTGGAGCGTCTGCGGGCCGCCGGGCTGAAGGAGATCGTGGTCACCAACACCATCCCCATCCCCCCGGAGAAGATGCTGCCCCACATGACCGTCCTCTCCGTGGGCCCGCTGCTGGGGGAGGTGATCCGCCGCATCCACCAGGGGGTTTCCGTGGGCGAGATGTTCAATGAGTAGTGCCGCAGAGGCTGATCGGAGAAAGCCCCATTTGACAGCCGCGCTAAGTTGTAGTATAATATCAACGGGAAGTACATCTGGATGTACTTTCAGAAGCAAAGAAAGGAGAAGGGAGATGGTCCAGAGGAGCTTGCCGATCCTTACGGTGAGCGATCTTCGCACCAGGGTGAAGGAGGCCCTTGCAAATGCGCAGAAGCAGCCTCTTATCATCACTCAGAGGGGGCGGCCTCGGGGTGTCCTGCTGAGCTATGAGGCATTTCAGCTTCTTGTTGATGCTGCCGATGCCGTGGACAGAATGCTCATTGAGCGTGCCCTGGCTACGGCTACGGAATTTGTTACCTTCGACGAGATGCTTGCGCACTACAGCGAGGCCAGCGGCGTCCCCGTTACCCTGGAGGAGATCGCTTCCGCCGAATGAGGGGCGGCGGAGGGATGATAGGTGTACGACCTACGAATCGAGAAACGTGTGCTGAAGGAACTGGGGCCCTACTGGCCAAAGGATTTCAAGCAGATCGCCAGGAAAATCTTCAGCCTTTCTATAGACCCTCGCCCCCCCGACTCCAAAAAAATCGGTGTGGGGCTGCGGGTGGACAGCGGGGAGTACCGCATTCTTTACACCGTTGATGACTCAGCACGGGTGGTAACGGTTCTACTTGTAGGTTCCAGAAACGATGATGAGGTCTACAAGACAGCCAGAAGGATGGGGCTGATTTAGAATGCCTGAAAGAGGGCTACCTGAATGTTCAAAAACATCCTGACCAAGATTGTAGGTGATCCCAACGCCAAGGAGATCGAGCGGCTCCAGCCCATCGTGGAGGAGATCAATGCCCTGGAGCCCGAGTTCGAGCGACTCTCCGATGAGGAGCTGCGGGATAAGACTGCGGAGTTCAAAGGGCGTTACTACGCTGGCGAGCCTCTGGACAGCCTCCTGCCCGAGGCCTTCGCCGCCGTGCGGGAGGCGAGCAAGCGTACCATCGGGCTGCGCCACTTCGATGTGCAGCTCGTGGGTGGCATCATGCTCCACCAAGGCAAGGTGGTGGAGATGAAGACGGGCGAGGGCAAGACCCTGGTCGCCACCCTGCCCCTGTACCTCAACGCCCTGGAGGGCAAGGGGGTCCACCTGGTCACCGTCAACGACTACCTGGCCAAGCGCGATACCCAGTGGATGGGCCCTATCTACCACGCCCTGGGACTCACCGTGGGCGTCATCCAGTCTCAGACGGATGAGGGCGTCGTTCAGCCGGCCTTCCTCTTCGACCCGACCTACCAGGCCAGCGATGATCGCTACCGGCATCTGCGGCCCATCCCCCGGCAGGATGCCTATCGGGCCGACATCACCTATGGCACCAACAATGAGTTCGGCTTCGACTACCTGCGGGACAACATGGTCCTCGACCTCTCCCAGTGCGTCCAGCGGGAGCTCCACTACGCCATCGTGGACGAGGTGGACAACATCCTCATTGACGAGGCCCGTACGCCCCTCATCATCTCCGGCCCCGCCGAGGAATCCGCCGAGGCCTACCACACCTTCGCCCGCCTGGTCCCCCGCCTGCGGGCTGAGGAGGACTATGTGGTAGACGAGAAGGCACGCATCGTCACCCTCACCGAGGAGGGGATCAGCAAGATGGAACGCTGGCTGGGCCTCGATAACCTCTACTCGCCTCAGAATTACCACCTGACCCCCTACCTGGAGCAGGCCCTGCGGGCCCACGTCCTCTACAAGCGGGATCGCGACTACATCGTCAAGGATCGTCAGGTGATCATCGTTGACGAGTTTACGGGCCGCCTGATGTACGGGCGTCGCTACTCCGAGGGGCTGCACCAGGCCATCGAGGCCAAGGAGGGGGTGCCCATTCAGCGGGAGAGCCTGACCCTGGCCACCATCACCTTCCAGAACTACTTCCGCATGTATGAGAAGCTGGCCGGCATGACGGGCACCGCCGCCACTGAGGCTGAGGAGTTTCACAAAATCTACGGCCTGGACGTGGTCGTCCTGCCTACCAACGTGGAATACCGGGCCACCTACGGCGACCTGGTTACCTGCCACCGACGTCTGGACGAGATCGCCCCAGTCACCTTCGCCGGCGTCCTGGATGGTCGGGACAACATAGAGATCACCACCTATGAGAAGCCTGACAATCCGCTGGTGCGGTACTACAAGCGGCTGGACCTGCCCGACGTCGTCTACAAGAATGAGGCGGCCAAGTTCCGGGCCGTGGTGCGGGAGATCGAGGAACTCCACAAGCAGGGACGCCCGGTCCTGGTAGGCACCGTCTTTGTTGAGAGATCGGAGATGCTCTCAGAGCTCCTGCGCAGGCGCGGCATCCCCCACCAGGTCCTTAACGCCAAGCATCACGAGAAGGAAGCCCTCATCATCGCCCAGGCGGGCCGCCCCGGGGCCGTGACCATCGCCACCAACATGGCGGGCCGAGGCGTGGACATCAAGCTGGGTGGTGATCCGGAGGGGTTGGCCCGTGAGCAGCTCCGCAAGGAGGGCGTGGACCTGACTCAGATCCACTCCGCTGAATGGGACGATGCGGTGAAGATGCTGCGGGAGGGCCAAGACCCTACCCGCAAGTACCCTGAGCGCTGGGCCCAGGTGCTGGCTGAGATGACCGCCCTCTGCCGCCGGGACCACGATAGGGTGTTGAAGCTGGGTGGCTTGCACGTCCTGGGCACGGAGCGCCACGAGGCGCGGCGCATTGATAACCAGTTACGGGGCCGCTCGGGGCGACTGGGCGACCCGGGCTCCTCCCGCTTCTACGTCTCTCTGGAAGACGATCTCATGCGCCGCTTCGGTGGGGAGCGGGTCAAGGGTTTCATGGAATGGGCCGGCGTAGATGAGGACATCCCCATCGAGCACGACCTGGTCACCAAGTCCATCGAGAGCGCCCAGGTCAAAGTGGAGGGCTACAACTTCGACATCCGCAAGCATCTCCTGGAGTACGACGACGTAATCAACCAGCAGCGGAACGTCATCTACGACCAGCGGCGCAAGATCCTGAGCCAGGAGTCCCTCAAGCCTATCATCATGCGCATGGTGCAGGATGAACTGCGGGAGCTGGTGGCCCTCTACACGGGGGGCGATTACAGGGACGAGTGGGACCTGGCCGGGCTGTACGCCGCTGCGCGGGCCATTATGCCCCTGCCGCCTACCCTGACTACGACTCGGTGGGAGGGCCTGCGGCCCCAGGAGATCGCGGAGCAGTTGCTGGATCTGGCCGAGAGGCTGTACGAGGAGAAGGAGCAGCGTCTGGGGGCCGAGACCATGCGCCAGTTGGAGCGGCTGGTCATGCTGCGGGTGGTGGACACCCTGTGGATCCGCCACCTGACGGCCCTGGACGATCTGCGGGAGGGCATCGGCCTGCGGGCCTATGGGCAGCAGGACCCGCTGGTCACCTACAAGCGTGAGGCCTTCGACATGTTCCAGCGCCTCACAGCCAACATCGAGCACGATATCGTCCACACCATCTATCACGTCGACGTGATGCGGGAGCCCCAACCCCGACCCATGAGGGAGATGCGTACCAGCAGGGGGGCCATCTCCACCGGGGCGGAGCAGCCACGTCGGCCGGTGAAGGTGGGTCAGAAGATCGGACGCAACGATCCCTGCCCCTGTGGCAGCGGTAAGAAGTACAAGTATTGCCACGGGCGTCGGGGTGCGGCTCAGGGAGCTCCGGTGCAGGCGACGGCCTCCGCGCCGGCTACCGCCTCCAGGGGTGAGAAGAAGAGCAAGAAGAAAAAGAAGCGCAAGCGGGGCCGAAAGCGCCGGCGGTGATAGGTGACATTTCAGCCTTAACAAAAATGGGGGTGAAAGATTTATGGAAGCGATTCGTCTTCATAAGGTTATTGAGAGGGATGGTGAGATCTCTGTGATAGGGTTGCCCTGTAAGAAAGGGCAGTATAAGGGCGAGAAAATATGTCTCGCCCTTTTGTGCGCTCTTCTTTGAAGCAGGGAGGCTACTTGATCCTGATTCTAGACCTCGGTCACGTCCTGAACGAAAAGCACTGCCCCGCTGATCTCTTCATTATTCTTGAGGGGCAGGAATTTGACGTTGTAAATGCGTTCCTCTCCAGTTGGCGTCATGTGACGGAACCCCTTGATCTCATGAGGCTCTCCTCTGCTGAGGACGCTGGCGAATATCTCCCCCGCCCCCTCTTGCCGCAAAGTAGGGATGATTTCTAGTTCGTTCTTGCCTATGATCTCCTCTCGCTTGATACCGATCATTCTCTCCATAGCCGCATTCCACGCCAACACGGTCAGGTTCTTGTCCAACAACTTCATGCCTATGGGGGCGTTTTCGATCACATCCTCCAAGTAGCTGCGCAGGAGGCGCTCCTTCCTTGCCAGCTCCGCCATCTCCTCGTAAAGCTGAGCACGTTGAATAATGGCCGCTGCCTGGCTGGCAACGATGGAAAGAAAGTGCACCTCTTCCTGGCTGAAGGTGCGTGGCGAGCGGGTGCTGATATGAAAAGCCCCGATGGTAGTCTCCTCGGTCTTCAGGGGCACGCAGATGGTGGAGGTGATCCCCTTGATCAGGTCCCGGCCACGATGGGAGAGGCGTGGCTCATGGGCCAGGTCGGGACTAATGCAGACTTCTCCGTGCTCCACCACCCAACCTGCTATCCCCTCCCCCACCTTCAGTCGAAAGTGGTACATCTCCTCTGGAAAGCCCCGCGTCACCCTGACGTAGAGATCGCCTTTGGCCGGGTCACGAAGCAAAACGGTCCCCGTATCTGCTTTCATCATAGCAATGGTTTCCTCCAGGAACGTACCAAGCACCTGGTCGAGATCAACCTTGGTCTGCATGGCGGCGCACATGCGATTGAGGAAAGCCAACTCATCGAGCCGCTGCTGATATTGCCTGAGGTACTGGGAACTGACGATGAGGCTGGCCAGGTAGATGGCGATGGCCGACAGGACATTGATCTCGCTGGGGAAGAACTGATAACGGTTCATGGAGATGATATGGAGGACTCCCATGGCGGTATCGCGATAGATGAGGGGCACACAGACCCCTTGGGCCTGACCCGGCGGCAAGGGGATCTCGCTTTCGGCCTCGCTGTAGACCAGAGGTTGCTTTGTCGCCAGAACTCTGGCAGAGACCCCCTCGTTGGAATCACGAGACAGCGTCTCGATGAGTTCATCAGGCAACCTGTAAGAAGCCTGGAGGCGTAGGCTCCCTTCGTCGTCCAGAGTAAAGATGGCCCCCATATCCCCCTGGAAGAGCCAGACGAGTTGCTTGATGGCTTCGGCCATGATCTGCTCCGTCGAGGCAGGGCTGGTAGCCAACTCCTCGATGAAATGGGGCAGGCTGAACTTGACCCCGGGCCCACGAGGACTGGGTCTTCGCCCGAAGATGTCTCGACTGAGACTAAGAACGCGCTCCAGCTCTTCGATGGAATAACGTCGGTGCCCACCGGGCGTTCGGGCGGGACTGATAAGTCCCTCTCCTTCTATATTGAGCAGCGTCGTTCGGCTCACCCCGAGATAGTGACAAGCTTCCTTCATGCTCAACAATCTTTTCTTAGCGGCCATCGCCTCTCCTCCTGGTTGAGATACCTAATTTTATCCCAAGAAGAAGACTTTGTCAAGAGACAATCGCCTAAATCGTGTAAAATCGTATAAAATCGTTTTGACAGGATGATAAAAGCATGCTAGACTATATAAAAGTGTCTCCTATAGTATCGTCACTGTGGCGGGGGGTGCCCAGCTCCCCTTAAAGCTTTCTCATCTCACAGGGTTTGAGGAGGTGATGTAGAAAAAACAACAGAGTCCTTGAATCACCAAAAGGCACGAAGGGCGTGCCATGGATACACGAGGAGGAGAGTGTAATGTTAACAGGTGGTTACGCCAACAGGCTCCTGCGGGTGAACCTAACGGATCAGACGTTCCAAAGGGAGGAACTGCGGGAAGACTGGGTTCATGACTTCGTCGGGGCTCGGGGGTTGGCTGCTCGGTATCTGTTCCAAGAGGTCAAGCCGGGAACGGACCCCCTGGGCCCGGACAACAAACTCATTATCACCATCGGCCCTCTCAGCGCCACGGGGGCGCAGTCCTACTCCCGCTGGATGATCATCACTAAATCCCCCCTGACCGACAGCTACACCCGCACCGTGGGCGGTGGCTTCTTCGGCTCGGAGATGAGGTTCGCTGGCTATGACATGATCATCGTAGAGGGCAAGTCTGAGAAGCCGGTGTACATCTCCATCACCGAAGATGGTGTAGAGTTCGGGGACGCCGAGAAGCTGTGGGGCCACACCACCGAACTGACCCATCTGCTCATCAAAGAGAGCCTCCGGGACGAGAAGGTTCGCGGCATCGCTATCGGCCCCGCCGGCGAAAACCTGGTGCGCTACGCGGCCGTCGTGGCCGACAAGATCGGCACCGAACGCGGTGGTGTGGCCGGCCGGGGCGGTGCCGGGGCGGTGATGGGTGCGAAGAACCTGAAGGCCATCGCCATCAGGGGGAAAGGCAAAGTGACCATCGCCCATCCGGAACGGTTTAAGGCGGCGGTCAAGCGCCAGGTAGAAGCCTATGAGGCCTCGCCTATGGTGCCCTCTTTCTCCTGGACCGGCACCCAGATCGCCGAGTTCACTAACCTCCTGGGTATGTTCCCCACCCGAAACTTCCAGAGGGGCGTGCTCACCAACTGGGAGAGGATCGAGGGGGAGGAGTACTCCAAGGTCCGCCTGGGCAAGACGGCGTGCTATGCCTGCACCATCCACTGCGGCAGCTTCATCCGCTCCGGCCCGGGCAAATTCGGCGGTGTCTGGCGCACCAAGGGCCCCGAGTACGAGACCATCTGGGCGGCCACGGGCAACATTGATTACGCCGATCGGGACTACACCATGGAGTACGATCGCCTGTGCGACGAACTGGGGGTGGACTCCATCTCCACCGGCGCCGCCATCGGGTTCGCCTTCGAGCTCTATGAGAAGGGACTCCTGACCATGGAGGATACCGGTGGGTTAGAGCTCACCTGGGGCAACTACGGGGCCGCCCTGGAGCTGATCCGGCTGATCGCTTTCCGCCAGGGGATCGGCGATCTCTTGGCGGAAGGGGTGAAGCGGGCGGCGGAGCGGATGGGCAAAGGAGCAGAGCGCTATGCCATGCATGTCAAAGGGCTGGAGCTCCCCGCCTATGACCCTCGCGGCGCCAAGGCCCACGGCCTGAACCTGGGCACCGCTACCATCGGTGGCAGCCACAACTACGGCTACGCGCCCCAAGAGGTTCTCGGCATGCCCATCCCCGTGCCCATGCCCGAAGGGGTGGATCGTTTCTCCACTCAGGGGAAGGGTGAACTGGCCAAAGCCAACCAGGACTTCACCGCCATGATGGAAACCGGGTTCTTGTGCTCCTTCCCAGCCCTCATGGCCCCGAACATGGCCGAGATCCAGGCCGAACTGCTGGCCGCCGCCACGGGGATCGAGGAGTTCGCCGACCTGAACTACATGTGGAAGGTGGGCGAACGGATATACAACCTGGAGCGTATGTTCAACGTGCGGGAGGGGATCACTGGCGAGTCCGATCGGATGCCCCGGCGCTTCGTGGAGGAGCCCCTGCCCGATGGCGCTTCGGCGGGTCAGGTGTACGAGGAGGATGAGCTCCTGCCCCAATACTACCAGGCCCGGGGCTGGGACGAGAAGGGCATCCCGACGCGGGAGAAGCTGGAGGAGCTGGGTCTGGGCTTCGCCCTGGGATAGGAAAGGTCAGGAGACATGATCACGGTCAAGACTCGCTTCTTCGGACACCTGAGGGGCTTGGCCGGGATTAAAGAGGAAACGGTCCAACTGGCCGAGGGGGCCCACCTGGCCGACCTGCTGCAACGGCTGGCTGACAGCCATGCTCCAGACTTCAAAGATCACCTGCTGACCGAGGAGGGGGAGGTAAAACCCTTCGTGCGGGTGCTCATTGCCGGGCGTGAGGCCGGCCTGGTCGGTGGCCTGAAGGCCCCCCTCCAGGATGGAGACGAGGTCGCCTTTCTCCCGGCCACAGCAGGGGGCACCCAGACAGGAAGAGGCAGCCGTTTCGGGGAGGTGATCTTCGAGCCGCAGAGGCGGTTGTTCTGGCCCGGCGTAGTGGTGCTGGTCAACGGGCGTCCCCTTCATCAAAGGGGCTGGAAACTGCCTTGAGCGAGGGGGACGACCTCGCTCTACTGCCCTCCTATTGTGCTTGAGCCCGGCAGCTCAACGAGACTTGGGCCGTGGCCGCGAAGGGAGGTGATGGAAGGACAAGCCTGAAAAAGCACAACGGAAACCTTGGGAAGTAAGCTTAGAACTGAGGAGGTAACCAACAATGGTCGCTAGAGCAGATGAGTATACGGGCAGAATCCTCAGGGTGGACCTGACCAAGGGGGAAATCAGCGAGGAGCAGTTCGACCCGGAGTACCTGAGGAAGTTTGTGGGCGGCACGGGGTTGGGGGTCAAGATCCTCTACGACGAGGTGCCCCCCGGTGTTGAGCCTTTTGATCCCGAGAACCGCCTGATCTTCGCCAGCGGCCCTCTGGGTGGCACCCGGGCACCGGGCTCCGGTACCTACGCTGTGGTGACGCGGGGACCCCTGACCAATCTCCTCACGGCCACCCATGCCAACGGCTTCTTCGGCGCCCGGCTCCGCTTTGCCGGTTACGATGCCATCGTTGTCCAGGGCGCTTCGCCCAAGTGGGTCTACCTTTGGGTCCACGACGGCACAGCGGAGCTATGTGACGCCAGCCACCTGGTGGGCAAGGATACCTACGAGACTGAGGATCTGCTCAAAGAGGAGCTGGGGGAACCCAAGCTGAGCGTGGCCTGCATCGGGCCCTCGGGCGAGAACCTGGTCAAGTTCGCCGGCATCTGCGGCGACAAGGGACACATCGCTTCCACCAATGGGCCGGGGGCGGTGATGGGCTCCAAAAAGCTCAAGGCCATCGCCGTGCATGGGAAAATGGAGGTGCCGATCAAGGATGAAGAGAAGGTGAAGGAGCTGGCCAAGGAGTGGTTCGAGAGTGCTAAGCAGTCGCCCCTGGGCAGCGTCGTCTACTCCCTTGGCACGCTCGGCTATTTCTCCGCCGCAGCGGAGATGGGCTGGCTTCCGGTCAGGAACCTGACCACCAATCTCTTCCCCGAGCACCCTAAGTTCACCGGCGACTACATTCGCCAGACCTTTAAGCTGAGGCCCCGACCCTGCTACGCTTGTCCCATGGCCCATTGCCACATAGTGACGGTCACCGAGGGCCCTTACAAGGGCTTCGAAGGCGAGGAGCCGGAATACGAGGACATGGCGGCCTGGAGCTCCCTGGTAGGCATCACCGACCCTGGCGCAGCTGTGATGCTCACCAACGTCAACGACCGCCTGGGGATGGACGTCAAGGAGGGCGGTTGGGTGGTCAGCCTGGCCATGGAGTGCTACGAGAAGGGCCTGATCACCAAGGAGGACCTTGATGGGCTGGAGCTTGTCTGGGGAGACCCTGAGGCGGTGAAGGCTCTCTTGCACAAGATCGCCCACCGGGAAGGGTTCGGCGACGTGCTGGCTGAGGGAGTGATGCGGGCCGCCGAGAAGATCGGCGGAGAGGCCCCTAACTTCGCCGTCTACACCAAGAAGGGCATCGGCCCCCATACCCATGATCCCCGGGGGATGTGGGGTATCTTGTTCGCCCAATCCGTCTCCGATATGGGTTCCTTCGAGGGACTGGTGCCAGACCTGATGCCCGACCCGGACATCGGCTATCCTGAGCCTCTGCCCCCCTTCTCGGTGGAGGGTGTTCCCAAGGGCCTGAGCAAGGGGGCGCCAAAATCCCAGTTCAACGATACGCTGGGGGTGTGCATGTTCCTTCTAGGAGCCAGGTTGCAGATCATCACTGACACCCTGAGCGCGGCTACCGGCTGGGATTTTACCCCTGAGGAAGCGCTGGAGGTCGGGAGGAGGATCGTCAACCTGCAGCGGGCCTTCAACGTCCGGCACGGCCTCTCCCCGGAGCAGGACATCATCTCGCCCCGCCTGGCGCAGGCGCCGGTGGATGGGCCGGCCAAGGGGGTGAGCATCGCCCCCTCGTATGACCAGATGGTGCGCGACTACTACAAGCACATGGGCTGGGACGAGGAGACGAGCAAACCCTTGCCGGAGACCCTGGAGAAGCTGGGATTGAGCTACGTAGCCCAGGAACTGTGGCCGTAGAAAGTTGCCCGGGGCGCTACAGGCTGTGGCGCCCCGGGCAAAGCCAGAGGGCGAGAGCTACTATGGCCAAGGTATCGCTAAGAATCTATTCTCCCCTGGCCCAGCGGACTGGCTTGCGAAGAGGGTCGGGCAGCCTTGCCCTGGAGGAGGAGATCGAAGAAAGGGAGAGGGTTGGCTCCCTGCTCAATCGGCTGGCGGACAAATACGGCCAAGGCTTCCGTGAGGCCCTCTTTGATGCCGAGACGGGACAGGTCAAGCGCCATATCGTCGTCCTAGTTAACGGGCATCCACTGGCCTCTTTGCAGGGCCTGGAGACGGGGCTCAGGGAGGGGGACGAAGTGGTCTTCCTGCCAGCCTATGCAGGGGGACAACGGCCTGATACAGATAGAGCAAGACCTCACAGGATGGTGATTCTCTCATCGGAGAACGTCAGCGGTTCTAACCCCGCCTCCGTCACCAGCCACGTGTTCTCAATCCCGATGGCCCCCTCGCCCGGGAAGGCCACCTTGGGCTCCAGGGCGAAAACCATCCCCACCTGCAGTGGCATCTCCACCCCTCTGGCCAGCACCGGCAGCTCGTCAATTTCGATCCCCACCCCATGGCCCACGAAGGCCACCTGCCCCTCGCCGTGGCCCATGAAGGATTCGGTGTAGCCCCCTTGGGCGGCTTCGGCCACGGCCAGGTCGTAGAGGTCGGCGCACAGGGCGCCAGGGCGCGCTGCCTCCCTGACCGCCTCCTGGACGGCCAGCATGGCCTCGTAGGCCGCCACCCACCTGGCGGATAGAGACCCCAGGGCAAAGACCCGCATCTGATCCACCAGGTAGCCGTCGCAGGCAGCTACGTAGTCCACGATGATAGGCTCGCCCCGCTGGATGCGCCGCCGGCTGGGGCCGTGGGGCATGGCCGGGCTGAGGCCCATCCCCGCCAGCGGCGCGTCGAGGTAGCTGACCACCGCCCCGCTCCTGCCCGCCAGCACGTGGCCGTAGAACACGGCCTGGTTCCAATTCCGCATCCAGATCTCCCCTTGATGGCCCTCCCGCCGCGCCACGGCCTCCAGTTCCCCCGCCAGCTCCACTTCAGTCATCCCCTCCCGGATGACATGCGCTGCGTGGCGGGTGAGCGTGTCCGCGATCCGGGCCGCCTCACGCATGACGCCGATCTCATAAGGGGACTTGATCATCCGCACCTGCCGCACCAGGGGCGAGACATCCACCAACTCCGTCTGGGGGAAAAGTTGCTGGTAACGGAAATAGAGGTTGGCCGGCAGCACGTCCAGCTCCATGCCCAGGCGGGCGGCGTGGCCATGCCCGGCCAGGAGGCCAGGCAGGTCCCGCAGGCTCCTCAGGGGCACCACAGCCTCCAGGGCCGATTCCCGGCGCGCCCGGCTGAAGCTCTTGCGGGTCATCAGGAGGGGGGTACCGTCGCTGGGCACGAAGAGGTGGGATTGCTGGATGGTGCCGCTGAAGTAGAAGAGGTCGGCCCGCTGAAGGAGCAGGGCCCCGTCGAGACCCTCCTGAGCCAGCAGGGCCTGGAGCCTGGCAATACGCTGGTCTAGTTCCGTCTTAGGGGTGAGGCGCATTGGTGTCCTTCATTCCCTTTGCTCATAGCGGTGGGATTATAGCACATGGGGGGAAAGATGAAGTTTGGTGCCACTCCCTGTTGCCTTTTGGGCTGGGTGATGGTATAATTGGCCTGGCTCAAAGCCGTTTGGCTGAGCTCAGGCCGAAGCCACACTTCCGTTGGAAGGGGGTCTCAACCAGCCATGAAGGTGCGGGTTTACGCTACCCTGAGGCAGATCGTGGGGATGAAGGAGGTGGAGGTCGAGGGTGAAGCGGGGGACACCGTGCGGGATGTGCTTCACAGGCTCATCGCCGCCCACCCCGGCCTGGAGGGACACATCCTGGACGACGAGGGCCACCTGCGGCGGACGGTGAACGTCTTCGTCCAGGGGCGCAGCATCAAATTCAGGGAGGGCCTCGACACCGTCCTGCAGGAGAGCGATGAGCTCTCTATCTTTCCTCCGGTGGCCGGCGGTCAAGGATGAGTCGCGGGCTTCGTGCCGGAAAACAGACGGCCCCGCTGGTGAGGGGATACACCTACCCTATCTTGCGAAAATACCACTTATAGAGCAGTTGCATATCGTCCGGGAATACCCCCAGACGATCTCCGGCCTTCACCTCCCTCGCCAGCGTTGAGTATTCCCCATTGAGGAAGATATTACCACCCACCTCTTCCAATGGCACACCGATGCGCTCCAACACATTCTGGATGGTATCCCTCTCCTCCGCCGGCACGTAGACGACGGAGTCGCCGGTGGGATCCTGATCCGCAGCGAAGCGCCGCAGTTTGCCATAAAGATGAACTTCGACCATCCCCTCCCCCGGGCGTGACCCCCTTTTCCCCCAAAAGGCAAGCATCCCTGGAGTTCCGCTATATATAAAGCAACCCCATGTTCCTGGGGAAGACACCCAGCCGGTCACCATCCTGCACCCTTGACTTCAGTGCCGTGGACGCGTAGGTACCATTGATGAAGATGTTGCTCACCTCCTGGGGCTCGATGCCGATGCGCTTGAGCACGTCCTGGACGGTGTCCTGTCCTTCCAGGGGCACATAGACGATGGACTCGCCGGTCACCTCCTTGTTCTCCGCGTAGTGACGGAGCACCCCGTAGAGCCGAACTTCGATCATGCCTCCCTCCTCGCCTTGAGAATGAGCGCCCGCCTGGCGTGCTGGAATTATATCGCTTGACGAGGGCGAGGTCAAGCCTGGCAGGTCCTCAGGTTACCCATGAAGTAAACCGCAGCCCACAGCGCCACCCCGGCCCTGGAGAACGCCCGCCTGCACGAAGAGCGGTTGGCCATCCTGCGCCAACAACTGGCCCAGGTGACGGCAGCCCAGGAGGAGGAGCGGCGGCGCATCGCGCGGGAATGCACGACGGGGTGGGACCCGCGCTCGCCAGCCTGAACATCTTCCGCAAGGGCGTGCGCATGTGTCTTCGGGGAGCCGCTCCAAGAGAACATCGAGGTTAAGAGGCCGCCTGAGGGTTGCCGCATTTGCGGTGACGCAAACAAAGGGTAGTCTCCCCCTATCGTGTTGGTGACCCAGTGAAGAGGTGTTGATAATGATGGCACCGCATGAATGACGGTGCCTGGGCGTGTTCTACCCAGGCGGCGTGATTTATCCGCCGCCCTTTGTGGCCATCAACACCCAACAAGGAGACTACCAAACAAAGAGGGCCCGGCTATCTCATGACCGAGCCCCTCTTTGTCACACCGCTGCCCTAGAAAGCGTAGACGCTGTCCAGCACCTCCTCCGGCACGTCCCAGACAGTGTTGTGGGGCGGCAGCTTCTCATAGGTCATGAACTCCGGCACCCGATCATCGGCCTTGGTGAAGCCAGCCGCCTCGTTGAACTGCCGCTCCTTCTTCAGAATCTCCAGACCAATGTTGGTCACGTCATCACCAGTCCAGTCGGTGCCCAGGACACCGTTGCACTCCTCGATCATCCCCTCGAAGCCCTCGGCAATGTCCAGAATGGCGAAGGCGATGAAGAGACAGTGGCCCGTGGAATCAATGAAGGCCGTGGCTGCCTGGAAGTTGCGGGACAGCTCCCCCTTCTCCACGGCGAAGGGATCGGCCTTGCCACCCACGCTGAGGATCTCGGGAGCGATGGTGTAGCCAGAGGTGTGGTCGGCACCCATGGTGGAGGTGGCGTAGGTCACGCCGATGCCCTTAACCGCCCGCGGCTCGTAGGCCGGCATGTTCTGCCCCTTGACGTGAGGCACGCGGACGACCCCGAAGACCTTGCCGGTGACGGCCGCCCCATTGCCCAGCACGTGGCCCAGAGGGGTGCCCTTGCCGATCTCGTGCATAAGCTCGATGGCCTTGTCCCCGTCGCCAAACTCGGCCAGCCCCGCCTCCATGGCCACGGCGATGGTGCCGCCGGCCTCGATGGTATCCACGCCGTAGTCGTTGCACAGCCAGATCAGCTCGCCGGTGACGTCCAGGTCGTCAATGCCGCAGTTGGCACCCAGGGCCCAGACCGACTCGTACTCCTGGCAGGAGACGTGCTCACTGCCGTCGGGCTTGTGCCAGACATTGGAGCACTGGATGATGCAGCCGGGGCTGCAGGCGTGGTTGTAGAGTTCCTTCCCCAGGCGCTCCTTGTTCCCCTCGAAGATAGCCTCGCCGGAGATCTTGGCTGCTCCCTCGAAGCGCCCGCTGGAGAAGTTACGGGTGGGGAAGCCCCCAGCCTCGTTCATGATGTTGACGAGCACCGCCGTGCCATAGGTGTTGAGGGCTCCCTTGGGTTTGGTGATGTCGTGGGTGCGCAGAGCCTCGGTCAGCTTCTTGCGGCCCTGCTCGAAGAGCTGCTTGTCAGCCATGGGGATAGCGGCCGGGGCGCCAGTGCTGTCAACGACGATGAACTTCAGCCCCTTGCTCCCCAGCACCGCCCCCATCCCGCCACGGCCAGCATAGCGGGCTGAGCGTCCCTTCTCGTCATTGAAGCACACCCCAGCCATAGCCATCTGCATCTCCCCAGCCACGCCGATGCCCATGATGTTCGCCTTCTTGCCAAACTTGTCGAAGAGCTGGGGGAAGACCTCGTAGAGCCCCTTGCCTACCCACTCATCGGCGGGAAGAAGCTCCGCCCCATCCTTATCAACCTTCAGCAGCCAGAACTTGCCCTTCTCCTGGGGCTGCCCCTCCACCACAATGGCCTTGATGCCCAGGCGGGCCACGCTCTGGGGCCAGCCGCTGCCAGCGTTGGTCTCCTTGATGGTGCCGGTGAGGGGGGACTTGCCACCCACCGAAACACGGGCGCTGGTGGGGGCCGCCGTGCCGGTGACGATGCCGGGGGCCAGCACCACCTTGTTGTTAGGCCCCAGGGGATGGGCCAAGGGTGGCACCTCGTCGCAGACGATGCTGGAGGTCAGCCAGCGCCCGCCCATGTTCTTGTACTTCTCCGGCACGTCCTCGTACTTGGCTGTCAAATCCGTCATATTGACGCGCAGGATCTTGCTCATTCAAGCACCTCCTCCAGTAAAATAGGGATCTTGCACCCGAACCTCTCTATGCACCATGGACAGCTTTGGCCCTGCACATCACCTCCTCCCTACAGCAAGCGCAGTTTCGTCCCTCGTGGGACGATGATAACCTCATCCTCGCCCTACCAAAAAGGAAGCAAACCCAAAGCTGGGCTGCCTCCTTTGCACACTGGCGGGCGTGGGAGTTGCCCCCCACACCTTATCGTTCACCGATCCCAGAGGGACCCAATGAATCGGAGGGCACCGTTGGCTTATCCGATTTCATTGGCCATTATAACACACCAAGGTCCAAATCCGGTCAAAATTGGGTCCAAATTCCGTGAACGCATGGGCACCCCGTTGACGCAGACCCTCATGTGGGCCGGCCCCTTCACGATGCCGTGGGTGTCGGCCCGGGGTAGGACTGCTCGGGCGTCTCCGTGGGGAGGGGAGGGGGATAGGGCCCAGTGGTCGGTGTGGGGGTAGCCGGGGGAGGGTAAGGGGGTTGGGTCGGCGTAGGGGTGGGGCCACCTTCACAGGCCGTGAGCACCAGCAGGAGGCAGAACAGAACTGCCACGCCGAGAAGGATCGCTGCTTGCCCCTTGCGCCGCCGAGAAACTGCCGTGGTTGTGTGACTCATGACATCCTCCTTGCCTTTGATGTGTCCCCGCCGAGGAGCCCTCGCACCTCCTCGACGATCGCTGACGACAGGTCTCCCTCCGTCAGGATCTCCCGCAGGAGATCCCCGTCGTAGCCCCGCTCTCCAAGATGGGTGGCCATCCATCGCGCCCGCTCTTCCTTGCCCAGGACGAGATTGGCCACCAATTGGGCCTCCAGGGGGATGAGGCGCAGACGATGGCCCAGGAAGGTCGTCGGCCGCAGCCGCTTCCAGATAAGGGAAGTGGAATGAAGGTGAAGGGTGCAGCCTCGCCCCCTTAGCTCCAGGTCGCCCATGACCTCAATTTTGGTGCCTCCCAGGACGAAGCGGCCAAAGTGGCTAGCGTAGTGTTCGTTCTCCCGCCAGGCCATAGGTAGCGTGACGCCGTCGTCCAGGCGGGCAGCGATTCGATAGGCCGTTTCGGCATCGGTCAGGAGGTCCAGATCCCGGGGCTCCACCGCCAGTCCCTGCAAGATCGAGGCGGCGCTGCCGGCCAGGGCCCAGTCCAGTCCCGTCAGCCGCTCCGCCACCTGGGCTAAGGCCTCTCGCCATGCCGTGCCCGACCCCACCTCTTTATCGTTTTTCGAGCCCATCGGGGCAGAAGTATAGCACAGAAGGGGCAAGCAGGCAAGGGGGAGTTGCGTTTGTCTTTTCGGGGACCTGATAGTATAATTGCCTCTAAACGAAGGGGGAGGTTCATCGTGCTCAGGACTCATACGTGCGGTGAATTGCGGATCAATCACGTGGGCCAGGAGGTAACCCTGGCCGGCTGGGTGCATCGCCAGCGGGATCACGGGGGTTTGATTTTCATTGACCTGCGGGATCGGGAGGGAATCACCCAGGTGGTCTTCAATCCGGAGGTTTCCCCCGAGGCCCACGCCGTGGCCGCCCGGGTGGGCAGCGAATATGTCCTGCAGGTACACGGGGAGGTGGCTAAGCGCCCGCCGGGTCAGGAGAATCCAGCTATAGCCACTGGCGATGTCGAGGTCATCGTTCACCAAGCCAAGGTGCTCAACGAGGCCAAAACGCCGCCCTTTTACATCAGCCAGGAGTCGGCTGTGGATGAGACCCTTCGGCTGCGCTACCGCTACCTGGACCTGCGCCGCCAGCGCATGCAGAGGAACATCCTCCTGCGCCACAGGGTGGTCAAGTTCATCCGCGACTTCCTTGACACCCGGGGCTTTGTGGAGATCGAGACGCCCATCCTGATCAAGAGCACCCCCGAGGGGGCGCGGGATTACCTGGTGCCCAGCCGTGTCCATCCCGGCAAGTTCTACGCCTTGCCCCAGTCCCCCCAGCAGCTCAAGCAGCTCCTGATGGTGGCCGGCTTCGACAGGTACTACCAGATCGCCCGCTGCTTCCGCGACGAGGACCTGCGGGCCGACCGCCAGCCGGAGTTCACTCAACTGGACATGGAGATGTCCTTCGTGGAGCTGGAGGACGTCCTGCAGATCACCGAGGAGTTGTTCACCAGCCTGGTGGAGACCATCTCTGATAAACGGCTGCTCTTCAAGCCCTTCCCCCGGCTATCCTATCAGGAGTCTATGGCCAAGTATGGCAACGACAAACCCGACCTGCGCTTTGGCCTGCCTCTGGTTGACCTCTCGGATCTGGTGGCAGAGAGCGAGTTCAGGGTCTTCCGCTCCGTCGTGGCCGAAGACGGCCAGGTCAAGGGGCTGCGGGCCCCCGGCTGCGCTGGCTACAGCCGTCGCCAGTTGGATGAACTGACGGAGTTCGTGGGGCAGCACGGGGCCAGGGGGTTGGTTTCCATCGCCCTCACGGCTGAGGGGCCACGGTCGCCCGTGGCCAAGTTCCTGTCCGACGGGGAGCTGCAGGGTATCGTGGCCCGCACCGAGGCGGAGATGGGCGATCTGATCCTCATCGTGGCCGGGGAATCCAAAGTTGTGGCCGAGGCTCTGGGGCGGCTGCGGGTGGAAGTGGCCCGGCGCCTGGGCCTGATTGATGACGACCTTTTGGCTTTCGCCTGGATCGTGGACCCGCCCCTGGTGGAGTGGAACGAGGAGGAGGGACGGTGGGACGCTGTCCACCACCCCTTCACCGCGCCCCGGGACGAAGACCTGCCCTTGTTGGAGACGGACCCTGGCCGCGTGCGGGCCAAGGCTTACGATATCGTGGCCAACGGCTGGGAGATCGGTGGGGGGAGCATCAGGATCCACCGCCGTGAGATTCAGGAGCAGATGTTCCGGCTGCTAGGGATCTCGGAGGAGGAGGCCCGGGCTCAGTTCGGGCATATGCTGGACGCTTTCGAGTACGGGGCGCCGCCCCATGGCGGCATTGCGCCGGGCATTGACCGCCTGGTGATGCTGCTGGCCGGCGAGCCTAACATCCGCGAGGTGATCGCCTTCCCCAAGAGCCAGAGCGCCATGGACCTCATGGCCCAGGCCCCCTCCCCCGTGTCGGAGGAGCAACTGGCGGAACTGCACCTGAAATTGGATTTGGGCGGCGCTTGATTTTTTTGGCATTTTGTGGTATGATATAGGCGAGGCGCCCTGCTGTGCACGTGATGCGCGACAGAGTTTTGAGCCAACACCTGAATTTAGGGGCCAATCTCTAAAGGGGCTGCCCCCTAGGGGGCAAAACCGGCGGTAGGCACCCACCTGCGCTTGCAGGTTCAAAACCCATCCCGGCACACGGCCCAGCGGGGCGTGCCTCAGAAAAAAAGGGAGCCAGCAGGCACGAGGGCCTGTTGGCTTTGCTTTTGCCCTTGACAAATCCGCCGTTTTGTGTCATAATAGTGTCACATTCGAGCCAAAGGCGATGATGGAAACGAGTAGGCGAGGGTAGTCGCTACAGAGAGCCCGACATATGGCTGCGAGCCGGGCGCGATGATCTCGCTGAAAATCCTTCCGGAGCCGCCAACCGAAAGCTCGTACATTCGTAGATCGTAATTCGTAGATTCGTGACGAGTTTACGGATTACGAATGTGCGAAGCAAGTAGACTTGGCCGGTTTCGTCCACCGTTACACGGACGGGGGTATGAACACGTACCCCACGGAGTGGGCGGTATGCCAAATAGGGTGGTACCGCGGGGGTGGCGAAAAGCCCCCGTCCCTAAGGACGGGGGCTTTTCCGCTAAGAGGGGAATTCTTGGAGATCATCGTTCGCCGCGCCAGGCTGAAAGACGTCAATGACATACTCCCTCTCTGGGAAGAGATGATGCGTTTCCACGCCGCTCTGGACCCTCGCCTGGAGGTCGGCCCCCGAGGGGTGGACTACATGCGCCAGGTGATCCCTGACTGGCTGAGGAGCGAAGCCTGTTGTGTCCTGGTGGCTGAGGTGGAAGGGCACATCGTGGGCTACATCGCCGGCCGGGTGGCGGACAATCCGCCCATCTTCCGCCTGCGGGCCTACGGCCACGTGTCGGACATCTGCGTCGCGCCGGAGTGGCGTCGACAGGGTATCGGACGGCGTCTCTATGAAGCGTTACGGGAGTGGTTTAAGGATCAGGGCCTGTCCGTCATCCAACTGAACGTTGCCCATCGTAACCCTGCCTCCCAGGCCTTCTGGCGGGCCATGGGCTTTGAGGATTACCTAGACTACATGTGGAGCAAGGTCCGATGACCGAATTACTGTACCTGACCGACAGCTACCTGCGCCAGTTTGAGGCCATAGTCATGGCCGTGGAGGGCAACGCCGTTGTTCTGGACCGTACGGCCTTCTACCCTGGCGGCGGGGGGCAGCCCCACGACCTGGGCCATCTCGTGGCCAATGACCGGAGGTTTCAGGTGACGAAGGTTCGCAAGAAAGGGGCGGACGTGCTTCACATCCTAGATCGGGAGCCGCCTTCGGTCGGGACCCGGGTGGGCGGAGTCCTCGACTGGGAGCGCCGCTACGCCCTGATGCGTACCCACACGGCGTTGCACATCCTGTGCGGCGTCATCTGGCGGGACTACGGCGCCCAGGTCACCGGGGGCAACATGGAACCTCTCCGAGCTCGCATGGACTTCGAGTTCGAGCGGATGGGGCGGGAGTTGGTGGACGAGATCGAGGAGAAGATCAACGCCGAGGTGGCCGCCGCCCGCCCCGTCAAGATCGCCATCCTGCCCCGGGAGGAGGCTTTTCAGATTCCCGATCTCATCCGCACCAAGATCAATCTCCTGCCCCCGTCCATCAAAGAGGTGCGCACCGTGGAGATCGTGGGGCTGGACCTCCAGGCCGACGGCGGCACCCACGTGGCCAACACCAGCGAGGTGGGCCCCATCAAGATCGTGGACTACAAGAGCAAGGGGCGGATCAACAAGAGGCTGTGGATCGCGCTGGAGGGGTAGATGGAAGAGATACTCGCTCGTCTTGATGAAAAGAAAGCGCAGTTGGACGCGGCGAGACCCTTGCCGGCCGGCATCGTCGCCAAGCTCAAGGAGTATTTCGACGTGGAGTGGACCTACCACTCTAACGCCATCGAGGGCAACACCCTGACGTTGGCCGAAACCCGGTTGGTCCTCCTTGACGGGCTGACCGTGGGTGGGAAATCCCTGCGGGAACACCTGGAGGCCATCAACCACAAGCACGCCATTGATTTCGTTGAGGCCCTGGCTAAAAGGGAGGAGCCTATAACCGAACACAATATCCGCCAGATCCACGCCCTCATCCTGCGCACTATTGACGATGAAAATGCAGGGTGCTATCGGAGCGTCCAGGTGCGCATAACAGGGACTACCTACGTTCCACCGGAGGCTATCGCCGTCCCATCTCTGATGCGAGAACTGGTGGGCTGGTTGAACTCAAACGAGGCGGCAGGTTTGCATCCCGTGGAGCGGGCAGCGCTGGCCCATTTCCGTCTGGCGCATATCCATCCCTTCGTTGATGGCAACGGCCGCACAGCGCGGTTACTGATGAATTTGATATTGATGCGTGAGGGATATCCTCCGGCGATAATTCGCATGGAGAGGAGGCCCCAATACTACGAGGCCCTTGCCCTAGCCAATGGGGAAGAGAAAAAGCCCTTCGTCACTTTGGTGGCCGAGGAGGCGGAGCGGAGTTTCGATATTTGGCTAAAGGCGGTTTCAACCGAATGAAACGGAGATAGATAGCTTCGGTAATTTGACAGGGGACGGTCACACATCGGATGCAAGCGGATAAACGGATGTGCCCACCAAGGATCTATCCGCTTATCCGTTTTACATCCGTTGTGTGACAGTCGCAAGCGTGCTCCTGCGCGGGAGCTGAGAGGGGGCTCGTACCACAGGCCCGAAGCACGCTTGCGAGGCCTGGCATTATTGTCGAATGCTCTCAGATAGATAAAGCAGTAGCCGATAATCCACTGCCGTTAGGAGGGAACGTCCATGTTCAACGACGTTGATAGCAGGGTCAACTTTCCAGCAATGGAAGAACAAATCTTGAAGTTCTGGAAGGAGAACCAGATCTTCGCTAAAAGTCTGGCCATTCGCGAGGGTGCGCCGCGCTACGTGTTTTATGAGGGGCCACCGACTGCCAATGGGCTCCCAGGCCTGCATCATGTTTGGGCCCGGGCCGTAAAGGACCTGTTTCCGCGCTACAAAACCATGCGCGGTTATCTGGTAGACCGCCGCGCGGGTTGGGACACCCATGGCCTCCCCGTGGAGCTGGAGATCGAAAAGGAGTTGGACCTCTCCAGCAAGCGGGAGATCGAAGAGTATGGCATCGCCGAGTTTAACCAGAAGTGCAGGGAGAGCGTCTTCCGCTATGTCGAGGAGTGGGAGCGGATGACGGATCGCATCGCCTTCTGGATTGACATGGAGCATCCCTACGTCACCCTCACCAACGAGTACATCGAATCCGTGTGGTGGATCCTCAAACAGCTTTGGGACCGAGACCTGATCTACCAGAGCTACAAGGTGGTGCCCTACTGCCCCCGCTGCGGCACACCGCTCTCCTCCCACGAGCAGCACTACCCGGGCGCGATGCGCGAGACCGACGACCCATCGGTCTATGTCAAATTCCCCCTGCGAGACGAGCCCGGGACCTACTTTCTCGTCTGGACCACCACTCCCTGGACCCTGCCCGGCAACGTGGCCCTGGCCGTCCACCCCGAGGTGGCTTACGTCGTTGTGGAGCAGGAGGGAGAGCAGTTGATCCTGGCCCGAGCCCTCATGGAGGAAGCGCTGCGGGGCGAGTACCGGGTGGTCAGGACCCTCAAGGGCAAAGAGCTGGTGGGCACGCATTACCAGCCCCTCTACACCTTCCTGCCCGTGGACAAGGGGGCCTACTACGTCGTGGCCGCCGACTTCGTGACCACCAAGGAGGGCACGGGGGTGGTGCACATGGCCCCCGCCTTTGGCGCCGAGGACCTGGAGATGGGCAAGGAGTACGACCTGCCCATCCTGCAGACCGTGGACCCCAAGGGGGCCTTCATTGATGCCGTCACCCCCTGGCGGGGCTTGTTCGTCAAGGACGCCGATCCCCTGATCATCGAGGAGCTGAAGGGGCGGGGGTTGATGTACAAAGTGGGGACCTACCGTCACGTCTACCCCTTCTGCTGGCGCTGCGACACGCCCCTCCTCTACTACGCCAAGACCACCTGGTACATCGAGACCACACGGCTCAAGGATCGGCTGGTGGCTAACAACGAGAAGATCAACTGGTACCCGGAGCACATCAAGGAGGGACGCTTCGGCAACTGGCTGGCCAACAACGTGGACTGGGCCCTGGGCCGGGAGCGCTACTGGGGCACGCCCCTGCCCATCTGGGAGTGTGAAAACTGCCGCCACCAGGAGTGCATCGGGAGCATCGAGGAACTGAAGTCCAAAGTCCAAAGTCCAAAGTCCAAAATCAATGAAGGGTCAGGACGTAGGACTTCGGACTTAGGACGGCTGGACCTCCACCGCCCCTACGTGGACCGCGTCACGTGGCCCTGCGAGGGCTGCGGCGGAACCATGCGCCGCGTGCCCGAGGTCATTGATTGCTGGTTCGACTCCGGAGCCATGCCTGTGGCCCAGTGGCACTATCCCTTCGAGAACCAGGAGCTCTTCCGCGAGCAGTTCCCCGCCGACTTCATCTGCGAGGCCGTGGACCAGACGCGGGGCTGGTTCTACAGCCTGCACGCCATCTCCACCCTCCTCTTCGACGAGCCCTGCTACCTGAACTGCGTCTGCCTGGGACTGATCCTGGACGCCGAAGGGGAGAAGATGTCCAAGTCGCGGGGCAATGTGGTTGACCCCTGGTCGGTGCTGAACATCCACGGCGCCGATGCCCTGCGCTGGTACCTCTACACCGCCACGCCGCCAGGCAATGACCGCCGCTTCTCTGTCGAGCTGGTGGGGGAGGTGGTGCGCAAGTTCATGCTCACCCTGTGGAACACCTACGCCTTCTTCGTGACCTATGCGAACATTGACGGCTGGACACCCCCACAAGGAACTGAAGGGAGTTCCCTGAGTTCCTTCAGTTCCCTTAGTTCCCTCGATCGTTGGGTCCTGAGCGAGCTTCACACCCTGATCCAACGTGTGGACACGGGCCTGGCCAACTACGACGTCACCGGCGCCGCCCGGCCCATCCAGGACTTCGTGGAGGACCTGTCCAACTGGTACGTGCGTCGTAGCCGACGTCGCTTCTGGCGCCCAGCTCCCGACTTCAGTCGGGGGGAAGTGGACGAAGATAAGAACGCTGCCTACGCCACCCTCTACGAGTGCCTGGTCACCCTGAGCAAGCTCCTGGCGCCCTTCACCCCCTTTGTGGCCGAGGAGATGTACCGCAACCTGGTCTCGTCGGTGGATAGTTCTGCTCCCGAAAGCGTGCATCTTTCCCACTTCCCCGTAGCCGATGAATCCCTTATTGACGAGGATCTGATGGCCGACATGCGGTTAGCCATGCGGCTGGCCA
Organism: Anaerolineae bacterium; assembly: GCA_046760425.1. Lineage (GTDB taxonomy): Bacteria > Chloroflexota > Anaerolineae > JBHIEC01 > JBHIEC01 > JBHIEC01. Next base: position 10,757 of record JBHIEC010000001.1, on the reverse strand, counting down.
GCCTGGGCCACGCTGCCCGCAACAAAGCCGGTATCAAGCTGCGGCAGCCCCTGTCCCAGGCCCTCATCAAGGTGCGCTCGGCGGAGGAGCAAGCTGGCCTGGAACCCCTGGCCGACCAACTGCTGGACGAACTGAACGTCAAGGCCCTGCGCTTCATCGAGGACGAAGGGGAGATAGTGGAGCATCGCGTGCGGCCGATCCCGGCCCTCCTGGGGCCCAAATTCGGAGCCCTGTTGCCCCAGATCCAGTCGGCCGTCACCGCTCTGGACGCCAGCCTGTTGGCCAAGCAGATCCAGGCCGGCCAGACGGTCGAGGTCACCGTTGACGACCAAGTCATCGAACTGCTGCCCGAGGAGCTGCAGGTGGAGATGATGGAAAAGGAAGGCTACGCCGTGGCCGAAGAGGGCGGCTACCTGGTGGGGGTGGCCACGGCCATCACCGAGGACCTCCGGCGGGAGGGGTTGGCCCGGGATCTGGTGCGGCGCATCCAGATCATGCGCAAGAAGGCCGGCTTCCGCATCGAGGATCATATCACCACCTACTACCAGGCCGAGGGAGCTTTGGCCCAGGTCATGGCCGAGTACGGCGAGTACATCAGAGGCGAGACCCTGACCACAGATCTGGTGGCCAAAGAGCCACCGCCCGAAGCCCACATCCGGTCCTTCGAGATCGAGGGACAGGGGATCACCCTGGGCGTGCGCAGGAAGGAGGGCTGATGGATTTGCCTTAGGGCTCATTTTCAGGTAAAATAGGGGCGCTCACAGCCCCGACCGTGCAGTGAGCGATCTAGAAAGGGGTTGAGCGGAGATGGCGACGATGGAGTCCACGAAGGTGTATCTGGAGGGCGAGCGCGAGCGGCTGATGAAGGAGATCCGCCAGCAAGGGATCCTGGGTGAGGAGCACGCGGGCTACGGTAACCATATGGCTGATGACGCCACCGAGGTCTTTGAGCAGACCAAGAGCCTGGCCCTGCGCCGCAACCTGGAGCGGATGCTGGAGCAGGTGGAGGAGGCCCTGCGCCGCTTCGAAGAGGGCACCTACGGGATCTGCGAGCAGTGTGGGGAGCAGATCGACCCGGCCCGCCTGCGCGCCTTGCCCTATGCCACCCTGTGCTTCGACTGTCAGCAGCACCGCGAGAGAAGATAAGACCTGTGGTCCACGAGGTTAGATCTTGACCAGAGAGAGATGGGATAGGGTCCTCCTGGCGGGGATAGCTTTGTCCGTTTTCGCCGCTGACCAGGTCAGCAAGTATCTGGTCCTGCGTTATCTAAAGGTGGGCGAGTCCTGGAACCCTGTCCCTTTGCTGAGAGGATTGTTCAGCGTCACCCACGTGGTGAACTCGGGGGCGGCCTTCGGCCTGTTCCCCGATCAGGGTACTCTCTTCGTCGTCATCGCCGTCGTCGTGGTGGTGGCCATCGTGGCTTACTATCGCTACCTGCCCACCGATCGGTGGCTGGTGAGGGCCAGCCTGGGCCTGCAGTTAGGAGGGGCCCTGGGCAATCTCCTGGATCGTCTGCACTACGGTTATGTGGTTGATTTCATTGATTTCAAGGTCTGGCCCGTGTTCAACCTGGCCGACAGCGCCATCGTGATCGGTGTGGCTGTCCTGGCTTATTATCTGCTGCGAGAAAAAGAGGGGGTGAGGGATGAGGAGCCTGCTGCTCAAGAGGAGATGGGAGGGAGTTGAGAGGATCAGGGGGAGAGAGGTGTATGTCGAACGCGCCGAGGGCTGGTCAGCCTCGGGCGTTGTTTTTTGTGGAGCAAGTCTATGGAACGAGTGATTCAACTGCGCGCCACTGAGCCCGGGGAACGGGTGGACAAGTACGTCGCCCAGGTGGTGCCCGACCTCTCCCGCTCCTTGATCCAGAGGCTGATCAGGGAGGGGCGGGTCACGGTAGACGGCAGGGCGATCAAGGCCAGCTACCGCGTCGAGACTGGCGACGAGATCGTGGTGCAGGTACCGCCGCCGGAGGCGATGGAGCTGGAGCCCGAGGCCATCCCCCTGGACGTGGTCTACGAGGACGAGGATCTGATCGTGGTCAACAAGCCGTCGGGGCTGGTGGTCCATCCCTCCCACGGCCACCGCAGAGGCACCCTGGTCAACGCCATCCTGGCTCACTGCCCGGATCTGGGGGGTATCAACGGCACCCTGCGTCCGGGTATCGTCCATCGCCTGGACAAGGACACCTCGGGCCTGATCATCGTGGCCAAGAACGATGCCGCCCAGCAGAGCCTGCAGCAGCAGTTCAAAGGGCGGCACGTTAAGAAAGTTTACCTGGCTTTGGTCGAGGGGCGGCTGGAACCGAAGCGAGGTCTGATCGAGGCGCCCATCGGGCGGCACCCCCGTCAGCGCAAGCGCATGGCCGTAACCGCCCGGGGCGGTCGAGAGGCCAGGACCGAGTATCGCGTGTTGGAGTACCTGGGGGAGTACACCCTGGTCGAGGCCCATCCCTTGACGGGGCGCACCCATCAGGTTCGCGTCCACTTCGCCTCTCTGGGCCATCCCCTGGTCGGCGACCCCGTCTACGGCTTCCGCAGGCAGCGCCTTGGCCTAGGGCGCCAATTCCTCCACGCCTGGAAGCTGGGCTTCCGCCTACCCTCCAGCGGCCAGCCCATCGAACTTACGGCTGAGTTGCCGCAGGATCTACATCAGGTCTTGCAGGAACTGGGCAGCGGCTTCGGCCGGAACCCCTAGGTCTCCTTCTTCCCCTCCTCCTCAGCCTTCCCCTCTTCGGCCTCGTCCAGCCCGGCCGAGGCGCGGCGGAACTCCCGCAGGCCCTTGCCGATGGCCCCTCCGACCTCGGGCAGGCGGCCCACGCCGAAGACGATGATGACGATCACCAAGATGATGATCAACTCGAATGGGCCCAGGTTCAATGGCATCCCTCCCCTCCTTTCGTCACTGTGCAGCCAAATTATAGCACGGATTCTCTTTCGAAACAAGCTTGGGCAACCCTTGCGAAGGTTCGGAACCTTCGCAAGGGTGAACGCCTTTTTCATTCGCCTACGTCCGCTGCCTGGGCTGGATGTAGCCCCGCTGGACTCGGCTGGCATCCTCGACGGTGATGAAGGCCGCCTCATCAACGTAGCTGATCAGATCCGTGACCGCTGCGGTGTCCTTGCGTTTGACCACCGTCTCAATGATGCGCACCCTGCCAGTCAGCCCCCTCCCGATGGATTCGGTCACCCCGTAGCCAGCCTGACGCAGGGCCTGGGTGATCTCATGGCCATTGTGCCGGGCCACGACGCGCACGATGACATAGCCCAGAGCCAGCCTCTCTTCGATGTCCATCCCTACCAGGGTGCCAGCGGCGAAGCCGCCGCAGTAGCCCAGCAGGTTCCAGATGTTGCCGATGTTCTGCAGCACCTGGCTGATGGCCAGCAGGAAGATCAGGGCCTCGAAGAAGCCGATGGCCGCTGACAGATACTTCTGTCCCCGCATGCTGAGCAACGTGCGCACCGTGGCCATGGCCACGTTAACCAGCCGGGCCAGAAAGATCAGAGTTGCTCCAAGCAATATTTCCATGGTTCGATATCGTCCTTTCTTTTACATTCTCTACCTCGGCGACATCTCCTTCAGTTCAGCGATGGCCGAGGCAGGATTTGCTCTTCTGCACCCCCAGGTAGCCTCCCGTAGGTTTCGGCCGTGAGGACTTCGGCTGAGGAGTGCCTCCCACAACGCATTAGACCACGCCAACTCTCAACAGGGAGACCACACGAAATTGGCCTTGACGATTTCCCCGCCTTCGGGTATAATGGTATTAGGATTTGCTATCTCATGCTATCAACGAGAGCGACATGGAAAGGAGCCGAGCCATAGGGGCCGTCCTCGATGCCTCTTCACTGATCATCATCGCCAAGCTTCAGGAGATCGGTACCCTGCACCAGGCCTATGGGCTGCTGGGTATTCCTCCGGCCGTCTTTCAGGAGGCGGTCAGAGCCGGAAAACAACGCGGGAAAGACGATGCCCTGGTGATCGAGGCGGCCATGCAGGCCGGGCTGGTCCAGGTTGTGACCTTAACCCAAGAACAGAGGCGCTTTGCCCGAGATCTTCACACCAGCGGGGCCTTGGGCATGGGAGAGTGTGAAGCCCTGGCCTACGCCAGGGAGATGGGGACCCGCCTGATCATCGAGGAGCGTAAGGGGCGCGCCCTGGCTAGGGCCCACAACATCACCTATACCATCCTGCAGGTTTTTCCCCTGGAGGGCTACATCCAAGGCGAGATCCCCTACGAAAAGTGCATTGATCTCCTGGACCGCATCGCCGTCGCCATGAACACTGACCTAGCCATCCTCAACGCCCTGAAAGCGGCGGCTGAGGCCATCCAACGCGAACGGGAGGGTAAAAATGGCTGAAGCAACCCGTCAACTAAACATCCGAATCCCTGAGAGCCTTATAAAAGAGCTGGAGCGCATCGCTGCCGAAGAGCAGATGGATCGAACCTCGGTGGCTCGAAAGCTCTTAACCGAGGGCGTTCATCGCTGGCGCCTGGCCCATGCCCTGCGCCTGTACGAACAGGGTAAAATCACCAAAGAGCGAGCGGCCGAGATGGCAGGCGTTTCTATCTACGACATCCTGGACGAGTTACGCCAGCGAGGCACGGTGGCCCAGTACGGCCTGAAGGAGCTGCGCGAGGATCTGACTCTGCTTCAACAGCGGTACCGCAGCAAGTAGCTCCTTCAAACGTGTCCCTTGCAGGAACACCTTGACCTGCCGGGGTGGCTCGGGACCCTGCCCTTGTCCAAGAGGGTTCGACTGTCGAACAGCTGGGTCTTACTGTTTGACCGTCAAACACTTGCGGCTCTGCATGGACTCCCAACGTCCAGCCCAGGGACTCCAGCACTCCTCTACTTACTCCCCACCAAGTATACACCAAAAACCTCCAAAATGCACATCGATCAAGGCCCCCCTCACCAAAAAGGCCTATCGTGGCGGATAGACCTCGAAAGACGAGTTGACAGATGAAGCCAGGGGGGTATAATAATATCGCAAATTACTAAATTACTAAACCCGGAGGAGACCCATGGCAAGTTTGGTCAAAGTAACCCGCAGTGGCCAGATCACGATCCCCGCCGCCGTCCGTCGAGCGGCCAACATCCAGGAGGGCGACTACGTTGAGGTGACCGTGGTGGACGACAAGGTAGTGCTGACCCCCAAACGACTGGTGGACAAGAGCCAGGCCTACTTCTGGACCGAAGAATGGCAGGCCGCCGAGCGGGAGGCGGACGAAGACATCCGCGCCGGCCGGGTGCGGGCCTTCGAGAGCGCCGAGGAGTTGATCGCCGACCTAGATGCGTGACAAGGTGAAGATTGCCCGCACGGAACGGTTCAAGAGAGCCTATAGAAAGCTGACCCCGGAGAACCGGGAAGGGGCCAGGAAGGCCCTCCGGCTGCTGCTGCAAAACCTGCGTCACCCCAGCCTGCGAGTCAAGCGGATCAGGGGGACGCGGGATATCTGGGAGGCCCGGGTGACCTGCTCCTGCCGCATGACTTTTCAGATCGAAGATGACATCTGCCTCCTGCGCAACATCGGCGAGCACGATGAGGGGCTCGGAAAACCCTGATCTCCATGACCTTTTCGCTTCGCTCGGGCCTATTGGATCTCGATGGCCTTGGCCCGCACTTCCTCCTTGAGTTCTGCCATGGTAGACGTAAAAGGTGGGCCAAAGGTTCCTGTTGCCTTTGGCCGCCGTTGCTGGTACAATTAGGGCAGATCAGAAGTACCCGTTCAGGCGGGGAACCTGGTGGTGCTATCAAGGGGCGTCCCTGGCCCGGCTTCGGTGTAAAGACCTAGGACGGGGCGCGGACGCCCCTCCACAGCGAACATAGAACCAGGAGAGCGGGGATGTACAGCCTGGACGATACCATTGCTGCCATCTCTACCCCCCTTGGCGAAGGGGGGATCGGCATCGTGCGCCTCAGCGGGAGGGAGGCGCTGCCCATCTTGCGCCAGCTCTTTCGGGGTGTGAGGGGCGATGGTGTCCTGGCTTCCCGCCACCTCTACTACGGCCACATCGTAGACCCGGCCAGTGGCGAGGCTGTGGACGAGGTGCTGGTGTCCTATATGCGGGCTCCTTACACCTACACCCGCCAGGACGTGGTGGAGATCAACGCCCACGGCGGCATCGTGCCCCTGCGACGCATCCTGGAGCTGACCCTGCGCCACGGCGCCCGCCTGGCCAGCCCAGGCGAGTTCACCGTCCGCGCCTTCCTCAACGGCCGCCTCGATCTGGCCCAGGCTGAGGCCGTCCTGGACATCGTCCAGGCCAAAACAGAGGCCGGCCTGCGGGTGGCCGTTGACCAGTTGGGCGGTCGTCTGTCCCAGGAGGTGCAGGCCGTGCGCGCCCAACTGGTGGACGTGCTGGCCTATCTGGAGGCCACCATTGACTTCCCCGAGGACGAAGTCCCGCCGCAGGACATCGCCCCCGCTCTGGGGCGGGCTCGGGCCCGGATCGAGGGGTTGCTGGCCCACGCCGATCAGGGGATCATCTATCGGCAGGGGATACGGGCGGCCATCGTGGGGCGGCCCAACGTGGGCAAGTCCACACTGCTCAACGCACTGCTGCGAACCGAGCGGGCCATCGTCACCCCCCTCCCCGGCACCACCCGCGACACCCTGGAGGAGACGATGAACCTGCGGGGCGTCCCTTTGGTGCTGGTGGACACGGCCGGCATCGCCGCCACCGAGGATCTGGTGGAGCGGCTGGGGGTGGAACGCAGCCGGGAGGCTCTGCGCCGGGCCGACCTGGCCCTCCTGGTCGTGGATGGGAGCGAGCCTCTGACCGAGGCCGACCGGGAGATCGCGGGGCTGGTGGGCCAGCGGTCAGCCATCCTGGTGATCAACAAGACCGATCTGCCCCAGGCCCTGACCTCCCTCGATCTCCTGCCCGATGCGCCCCGGGTGCGCATCTCGGCGTTGACGGGGGAGGGGTTAGAGACGCTGGAGGAGGCCATGGTGGAGGCGGTCTTCTCCGGGCGGGTGGTGGCCTCGGACGAACCTCTGGTCAGCAACCCGCGCCACAAGGTCCTCCTGCAGCGGGCCCTGGAGCACGTCGCATCGGCCCAGGAGGCCCACGGACGAGGGCTGCCCGCCGATTTCATCGCCATTGACCTGACGGCGGCGGTCAACGCCCTGGGGGAGATCACCGGCGAGACCGTGAGCGGGGATCTCTTGGAGGCCATCTTCAGCCATTTCTGCGTGGGGAAATGAACGGAGGAAACGATGAAGTCCCACACCAAATACCTGACCTTCAACACCCGACAGCGACGGGAACTGATCCACATCACCCGCGACGTGGAGCAGGCGGTGCAGGAGAGCGGCGTGCGAGAGGGGCTCGTCCTGGTCTCGGCTATGCATATCACGGCTGGCGTCTTCGTCAACGACAACGAGCCGGGGCTCCATCAGGATGTCTGGGAGTGGCTGGAAGGGCTGGCCCCTTACCGATCCGACTACCGCCACCATCGCACCGGCGAGGACAACGGCGATGCCCACCTGAAATCGCTGCTTATCCATCACCAGGTGATCGTGCCCATTACCAACGGGCGCCTGGATCTGGGCCCCTGGCAGCGCATCTTCTATGCCGAGTTCGACGGCCAGCGCCGCAAGCGCATGATCATCAAGGTGCTGGGGGAATGACTCGCCCCTGGCGAGGGGCTAGCTGCCGGACAGTTTACCCGCAGGCCCCTTTTCACTGCAAAGTGGCGTCCTCTGACAAGCGATCACGCGGGTCTGGGTAAAAAGCTGGCCATGAGACCAGCGAGCGCGTGACCGCTTGTCAGGGCTCGAACCCAACACAGGGTCATAGTGATTGGGCTGCGAGCGCTTGCGAAGGGGACTCTCACAGCTAGCCCAGGAAAGGGAAAAGTAGCTGTTTTCCTGGCCATGCTGTGACTCTCCCACGCCTTACAGCGTGGGCTTCTGGAGGTGGCGATCCATGCGTAAGCAACCTAACTCCCGCATGTGCTTCGTGTGTGGGATGGAGAACCCCATCGGGCTCAAGCTCTTTTTCTACGAGAACGAGCAGGGGCAGGTTATAGCCCATTTCACCCCCAGGGAGGAGCATCAGGGCTACCCGGAGGTGATGCACGGCGGCCTGGTCACGGCGCTGCTGGATGAGATCATGGGGCGGGTGGCCATCGGCCGCGAGCTGTGGATGGTGACGGCCAAGATGGAGGTGAAGTTCCGCCACCCCGTGCCCATCGGTCAGCCCTTGACCCTGGTGGGGGAGGCGACCCGCCTGCGCGGTCGCATCATGCAGGCGCGGGGGGAGATCCGGCTGGAAGATGGTACCGTGGCTGCGGAGGCTCAAGGCATCTGTGTCCGCCTGCCGGACGAGGAGATCCAGCGGTTGCAGGGACAGATAGGTTTTTGGGAAATAGTGCCGGATTAGTCATATTTATGCTCGCGCTTGAGCTTGATCTCGTATAGGCCCAACCATTCGATGAAGTCAGCTTCCTGAGCCCGAGGGGCCACGGGCGGGGCACACCTGCGACTGGTGGCGCTACGAGCAACTGGTGGGGGTCATGAACCTGCTCTTCGCCCTGCGACAAGACGTGGCCAAGGAGTTAATGGCTGTGGCCAGGGAGGAGGGCCTTAAGCTGGAGAGGAGACAAGGGAGATGAGGGTTAAGCTGGCTTATGGCAAAGAAGGGTTATGGGTTGAGCTGCCCGATAAGAACGTCACCGTGCTGGAGCCGAAGTTCGCGGCGGGTCTGCCCGACGAAGCGGCGGCCATCGAGGCGGCTCTGAGCGCCCCCCTGGGCACGCCACCCCTGCGCGACCTGGTCAGGCCCCAGGACACGGTGGCCGTGGTCTTCAGCGACCTCACCCGCCCCATGCCCAACCACCGGGTGCTGCCCGTTCTCCTGGCCCAACTGGACCACGTCCCCCGGGAGAACATCGTGCTCATCAACGCCCTGGGCACTCACCGTCCCAACACCCAGGAGGAGCTGGCAGGGATGCTGGGGCCGGACATCCTGGAGGGCTATCGGGTGGTGCAGCACGACGCCTGGGACCAGGACCGGTTGGTGCCTGTGGTTGAACGTGCTCACCCGTCTGTCGCGCCGCACGGGTTCGAGAAGGGCTCGGGACGGGTGAGCACGTTCAAGGGTCAGACCAGCTTCGGCCATCGGGTGAGCCTGAACCGGGAGTATATGGAGGCTTCAGTTAAGATCCTGACTGGCTTCATCGAGCCCCACTTCTTCGCCGGCTTCAGTGGCGGGCCCAAGGCGGTGCTCCCGGGCCTGGCCGACGAAGGAGCCATCCTGGGCAACCACGATGCCAGGATGATCGGACATCCCAGGGCTACCTGGGGCGTGACGGAGGGCAATCCTATCTGGGAGGAGATCCGCGAGGTGGCGGCCAGGACGGAGCCGACCTTCCTGCTTAACGTGACCCTCAACAAACACAGGGAGATCACAGGCGTCTTCGCTGGCGACGTCTGGCAGGCCCATCGGGCGGGGGTGGAGTTCGTGAGGAGCACGGCCATGGCCCCCGTGCCCGCCCCCTTCGACATCGTGATCACCACCAACTCCGGGTACCCCCTGGACCTCAACCTCTATCAGACGGTGAAAGGCATGTCGGCCGCCGCCCAGATCGTCAGGGAGGGCGGGAGCATCATCGCCGCCGCCGAGTGCTGGGATGGTATCCCCGACCACGGGCAATACAAAAACATCCTCCACATGGCCGACAGCCCCCGGGAGCTCCTGGAGATCATCCACTCGCCCGGCTTCCTGATGCAGGACCAGTGGGAGGCCCAGGTCCAGGCCCAGATCCAGCTCAAGGCCGACGTCTACCTCAAGACGTCCTATCTCTCCGATCAGGAGATCAGGGATGCCCTGCTCATCCCTTGCCACAGCATCGAGGAGACTCTGGCCCAACTGATGGACCAGTACGGCCCCGAAGCAACCATCTGCGTCCTGCCTGAGGGGCCTCAGACCATTCCTTACGTTACTAACCGCTGAGAGGAGCAAAGGCGGCGGCTGAAAGCACGCCGCCTGGCTCCCCAGGCCTAGCCAGGCGCCGTCATTTATGCGGCGCTCTATGGCCTGGAGTCCTGCATTCCATCACCAACTCTCAGGAAGGAGATTACCCGCTAAGAGGAGGACGAAGATGCCAGAGATCGTGGGGCAAACCGTCTACTTTGAGAAGGAGGGGAGGAGGAACACGGAGCGCACCCTTCAGCTCGCCAGGCAGCGGGCCGAGGAGCTGGGCATCCGGCAGATTGTGGTGGCTTCAACCTCTGGGGAGACGGGGCGCAGGGCGGCGGAGCTGTTTCAGGGGTACAATCTAGTTGTCGTCACCCACTCCACCGGCTTCCGCGAGCCTAACGAACAGGAATTGACGGAGGAGAACCGGCAGGCCATCCTGGCCCAGGGCGCCCGGATCCTGACCTGCCAGCACGCCTTCGGGGGCGTGGGCCGGGCGGTGCGCAAGAAGCTGGGCACCTATGAGCTGGAGGAGATCGTGGCCTACACCCTGCGCATCTTCGGCGAGGGGATGAAGGTGGCCTGCGAGATCGCCCTCATGGCCGCTGACGCGGGGCTGATCCGCACCGACCGGGAGGCCATCGCCGTCGCTGGCACCGGCCACGGCGCCGACACAGCCATCGTCCTGCGCCCGGCTAACGCCCAGACCTTCTTCGACATACGGATCAAGGAGATCCTCTGCAAGCCCCGTTTTTAGAAGACAAGTGGACACATTGTTCCCCCGGAGGAGGTGGAGAAGGATGTAGCTGAGGCTGTAGCAGCCATACGGG